>JAZUDJ010000096.1:0-3624 GCA_045639585.1 Bacteroidales bacterium | reverse complement strand
GCCAGCAAGGAGCAGGTGGCTGAGATGTGTAAGCGTCAGCTGCATCTCACTGACGATATGTTTGCTGGTCAGAAACTCGATGCTTCCGATGCGCTTGCCATTGCCTTGACTCATCAGTATATCACTTCGCGTCCGACGGGTATCGGAGGAGGAGGAGCCAAATCCTGGAAGGACTTCATTGCCAAGAATTCGGATCGAGTCTCTAATCCTTATAAAAAATAACCATATTATATAATGAAACATTTAGCAACCTTGTCTTTATCAGCTTTGTCTGTATTGATGCTGACCAACTGTACTACACAGGAGCAGCCTAAGCAGCCAAAGTATGTCTTCTATTTTATTACCGACGGTACGGGTGTCAATACCATCCAGGGTACTGAGTTCTATCGCCTCGAGACTTCAGAAGGCAAGATTGGCCGTAAGCCTCTTTTGATGTCGACCTTCCCGGTGGTCGGTGTGGCTTCGACATATAGTGCTAATAGCGGTGTGACTGACTCGGCTGCTTCAGGTACGGCATTGGCTTCGGGTGTCAAGACTTATAATGGAGCCATGGGTGTCGATGCTGATACAGTGGCTGTCTATAGTATTGCTGAGTGGGCCAAGGAAAAGGGTATGGCTGTAGGTGTGGCTACCAGTGTGTGTGTCAATCATGCGACCCCATCGGCTTTCTATGCGCACGCAGCCTCGCGTAATGAATATTATAAAATAGGTACGCAACTGCCAGTCGCAGGCTTTGACTTCTATGGTGGTTCGGATTTCCACCTTGACCGTGAGCATAATACCCGTGAGTATCGTGACTCGCTTTATATGCAGTGTGCTGACTCGAACTATGTCATCGCACGTGCTTCGTATGCAGATTATGAAGCTAAGGTAGGAGAGGGCGCAGAGAAGATTGTTTTCTTCCAGGACTTGGATCGTACACTCAATGTCGACGATAACTCGCTGCCTTATAATATTGATGCGAAGGAGGGTGAGCTCTCTGTCTATGACATCACACGTGCCGAGATTGACTTCCTCTACCGCAAGTCGGAGAAGAATGGTGGCAAGGGCTTTTTCCTGATGAATGAGATCGGTGGTAAGGTTGACTATGCTTGTCATGCTAACGATGGTATGACTTCCTTCAGCGAGGTGATGCTGGTCGATAGCTGCTTGCAGTTGGCATACGACTTTTATCAGCAGCATCCTGATGAGACACTTATCGTCCTGACTTCCGATCATGAGACCGGTGGCTTTACCATTGGCAATAGCTTTGGCCATTATGCTACCAATATGACTCCATTGGCATCGCAGAAGTGCTCGGTAGATGGAATCACTCGTCATCTTCAGGCGCTCAGATCTGCTACTCGCAACCGTGTAAGTTGGGAGCAGGTGCAGGCAGTTTTGATGGAAGACTTAGGTTTCTGGAATACGGTGGAGCTGAAAGAGGAGCATAACGAGCTGCTCAAGCGCTTCTACACCATGTCCTTCGTAGGCAAAATGCCAAATGAGGATAATCTGTATTCTTCGAACGAGCCTATGGCAGCTACTGCTATTCGAATCATGCAGCAGATTGCTTTCTTGGGTTGGACCAGTTTCGATCATTCTGCAGGTCTCGTTCCTGTCTATGCTATCGGTGTAGGTGCAGAGAAGTTCAGTGGACACAATGACAACGCTGAGATCCCTCTGAAGATTGCAGAGATTGCTGGCTATACCGTTAATCAGAGACGATGAAGAAGATCCTGTTTGTCTGCCACGGCAATATCTGCAGAAGTCCGATGGCCGAGTTCGTCATGAAGCATCTCGTTGAGGAAGCGGGTCTTCAGGATCAGTTCTATATCGCTTCGGCAGCTACAAGTACTGAGGAGATCGGTAATGCTGTCTATCCGCCTGCTCGTCGAAAACTGGCTGAGCATGGTATTTCGTGTGCAGGCAAGACCGCTCGACAGCTGACGCGTGCAGATTATCAGACATACGATCTGCTCGTCGGTATGGATAACTGGAACCTCCGCAATATGAATCGTATGTGTGGGGGAGATCCTGATGGTAAGATCTGCTTGTTGCTCGACTTTACCAATCGTCCGGGAGAGGTCAGCGATCCTTGGTACACGGATGATTTTGAGTCGACCTGGAAGGATTGCCTGGAGGGATGCAAAGGACTTCTTGACTACCTGACTCGAGCAGATTTGAAATGTTAACGTTGCATTTGTTAAAGATGTAAAAGGTTTTTGTGTGAAAAAGTCTTTAAAAATTATTTAAATGATACAAGTGTATTGCTTGACCCAAAAATTTTGACTATATTTGCAACGTCTAAATACGGACAGATTCTATCGTTTAACATTAAAATATAAACAAAAAAAGGTATTATGGCAAATTTGGATTTGACCAAGTATGGTATCACTGGTTCTACCGTGATCGCACACAATCCTTCGTATGAGCAGCTCTTTGCTGAGGAGACCAAGGCTGGTCTCGAGGGCTATGAGGTAGGTCAGAACACCGAGCTCAACGCAGTTAACGTAATGACTGGTATCTACACTGGTCGTTCACCTAAGGACAAGTACATCGTAATGGATGCTAACTCTAAGGACACCGTATGGTGGACCACTGAGGGCTACAAGAACGATAACCACCCAATGTCAGAGGAGGTTTGGGCAACCGTTAAGAACCTCGCTGTAAAGGAGCTTTGCAACAAGAACCTTTATGTAGTTGACGCATTCTGTGGCGCTAACAAGGACACCCGTATGGCTGTTCGTTTCATCGTAGAGGTAGCTTGGCAGGCACACTTCGTAACCAACATGTTCATCCAGCCAACCGCTGAGGAGCTTGCTGAGTTCGAGCCAAACTTCGTTATCTACAACGCTTCTAAGGCTAAGGTTGAGAACTACAAGGAGCTCGGCCTCAACTCAGAGACTTGCGTTGCTTTCAACGTAACTTCACGTGAGCAGGTTATCATCAACACCTGGTACGGTGGTGAGATGAAGAAGGGTATGTTCTCTATGATGAACTACTACCTTCCCCTCCAGGGCATCGCTTCTATGCACTGCTCTCCTAACTGTAACATGGATGGTGAGGAGACCGCTATCTTCTTCGGTCTGTCTGGTACCGGTAAGACCACTCTGTCAACCGATCCCAAGCGTCGCCTTATCGGTGACGACGAGCACGGATGGGATGACAATGGTGTCTTCAACTTCGAGGGTGGCTGCTATGCAAAGGTTATCGGCCTGAGCAAGGAGAACGAGCCCGACATCTACGGTGCTATCAAGCGCAACGCTCTTCTGGAGAACGTAACCGTAGCTGCTGATGGTAAGATCGACTTCAACGATAAGAGCGTTACCGAGAATACTCGTGTATCTTATCCTATCAACCACATCAACAACATCCAGCCCGGTTCTTCAGCTCCCGCTGCTAAGAACGTTATCTTCCTCTCAGCTGATGCATTCGGCGTATTGCCTCCCGTATCAATCCTGACTCCCGAGCAGACTCAGTACTACTTCCTGAGTGGTTTCACCGCTAAGTTGGCAGGTACCGAGCGCGGTATCACCGAGCCCACTCCCACCTTCTCAGCTTGCTTCGGTCAGGCATTCCTCGAGTTGCACCCCACAAAGTACGCTCAGGAGTTGGTTAAGAAGATGAACGCTAACGGTGCTA
>JAZUDJ010000095.1:0-5364 GCA_045639585.1 Bacteroidales bacterium | reverse complement strand
ATCAAGGAGTAATCACAGGCACACAACCCGAAGCTGACGTTTCTCTCTTCTGAATCCCTAAGCTTCGGGTTGTCTGTATCCAATCCTATCGAAAGAAATCATTTTTCAGCAATAAACAATGAAACTGATGAATATTCTCGCTATAGCTCTGGCAAGCGTCCTGGGTCTCTGTGCCTGTGGCGGTGGCAGCGACGACAATGGCAACGACGTGGTAGAACAGTTCAACCTGACTGCCTCGCCTGAGACGCTGTCGTTCAAAGCCGATGGCGGTGAGGCCACTATCACCCTCTCGGCCAGCCGCGAATGGAGTGCTTTTGCCACCAACAACGAGTCATGGATCAGCGTCTCTCCTGCCAATGGTGCATCGGGCAGTGCCTCGGTGAAGGTCACCCTCCAGAGCAATGCCACCTACGATGCCCGACAGGGTGAAGTCACCATCAAGGCTGGCAGCGAACGTCGCTATGTGAAGGTGACGCAGGAGGGCTCGATGAAGGTATCGCAGGAGTCGTTCTACTCGCCATCCATCGGCGGCACCTTCACCGTGGAGGTCACCGCATCGAGCGAATGGAACGCCGAGTCGAAGGCTGCCTGGCTGAAGGCTAATAAGCTCAGCAACAAGGAACTCGAGATCGTAGCAGAAGCCAACGAGGAGATGCAGGAGCGCGAGGCCCAGGTCGTAGTGACTTGTGGCACGCAGACAGCATCGATCAGCGTGAAGCAAGGCTCGGCCGACGACCGCAACATCACCGTACCTCTCGAAGGCTACCACCTGGTTTGGCACGATGAGTTCTCAGAGGGCACCTCGCTCGATCCTCTCAACTGGCGACATGAAGTGCAGCGCGACCATTGGGTCAACAACGAGCTGCAGAACTATGTGAACGAGAAGTCGCCTGCCGGTCAGCGCGTCACTGAGATCGTCGACGGCAAGCTCCAGATCCACTGCTTCAAGGAGAATGGCAAGATCTACTCTGGCCGCGTCTATGGCAACTCGAGCAAGGGTTGGACCTATGGCTACGTCGAGGCTAAGATCAAGCTGCCTTCGGGCAAGGGCACCTGGCCTGCTTTCTGGATGATGCCTGTCAACTTCAAGTCTTGGCCTCACGACGGCGAGATCGACATCATGGAGGAGGTCGGCTACCATAAGGACTATGTCTCTTCGAGTCTTCATGCCGACGGTCATGTGCATTCAAATGGCACACAGGTCACCAAGGAGGTCTACTGCAAGGGTGCTGAGGGCGAGTTTCACATCTACGGTATGGAGTGGACGGCCGACTACTTCCAGTTCTATGTCGACGGCAAGAAGACCCTCTATTATGCTAATGATGGCAAGGGCGATTACAACTGGCCTTATCACACTCCATTCTATGTGATCCTCAATCTCGCATGGGGTGGTGACTGGGGTGGAAGCCAGGGCGTGGATGAGTCGAAGCTTCCTATTACTATGGAAGTGGATTACGTTCGCGTGTTCCAGAAGTAAGAATATTAGGTGCATTATTAAATATATTAGGTGCTAATTATGAAAAATCACAAGCAGACCTTGATCTATGCTATGACGGTTGGAGCTTGCGCTATCATGGCGCAAGCACCAGCTGACGCACAGATCCTGCCAGTTTATCAGGACGTCACAAAACCTATTGAGCAGCGTGTAGAGGATGCGTTGAGCAAGATGACTCTTCGTGAAAAGATCGGTATCATCCACGCTCAGTCAAAGTTCTCAAGCCCGGGCGTAGCTCGTCTCGGCATCCCAGAGCTGTGGTGTACGGATGGTCCTCACGGTATCCGTCCTGACGTACTCTGGGACGAGTGGAACCAGGCAGGTTGTACCAATGACTCATGTACCGCTTTCCCTGCATTGACTTGCTTGGCAGCAACTTGGAATCCTGAGTTGGCTCTTGCTTACGGTCAGTCGATCGGTGAGGAGGCGCGTTATCGCCAGAAGGCCGTTCTTCTCGGTCCTGGTGTCAATATCTGCCGTACTCCATTGAACGGCCGTTCGTTCGAGTATATGGGCGAGGATCCATATCTCTCAAGCCGTATGGGAGTAGGCTATGTACAGGGTGTGCAGCAGCAGGGCGTGGCTGTGTGTGTCAAGCACTATGCCCTCAACAGCAACGAGCACGAGCGCTATCAGAGCAATGCAAATTGCGATGAGCGTACCCTCCGTGAGATCTATCTCCCTGCTTTCGAGGCTGCTATCAAGGAAGGTGGCGCCTGGACATTGATGGGTGGCTATAACCTCTTCCGTGGCCAGCATGCCTGCCACAATCAGTACCTCATGAATGATATCCTCAAGGGAGAGTGGGGCTTCGATGGCGCTATCATCTCTGACTGGGGTGGTACTCAGTCGACCATGGAGGCTATCTACAACGGCCTTGACCTCGAGTATGGTACCTGGACCGATGGCCTGCAGATGGGTATGACCAATGCTTACGATAACTATATGATGGCTAATCCTTACCAGAAGCTCATTGAGGAGGGTAAGGTTGGTACTCAGGAATTGGATGACAAGGTACGCCGCGTGCTCCGTCTCATCTTCCGCACTACGATGAATCCTAACCGTCCATTCGGTTCGCTCAATAGCGAGAAGCACATCGAAACTGCTATCAACGTGGGCGCTGAGGGTATCGTACTTCTCCAGAACAACCCGTTGATGCAGGGCAAGAAGCAGGTGGCTCCAGCTATCCTTCCTATCGACCTTGCTTCGGTCAAGAATATCCTTGTTGTCGGCGAAAACGCTGTCAAGATGATGACCGTAGGTGGTGGCTCATCTTCGCTCAAGGCTCGTTATGAGGTTTCTCCTCTCGATGGCCTGAAGAAGCGCCTTGCTGGTACCCAGACCAAGGTTGAGTGGGTACGTGGCTATGTAGGTGACCCAGGTGGTGAGTACAATGGCGTAACTACCGGCCAGAACCTCAACGATAGCCGCACTCCAGCCGAGCTCACCGCAGAGGCTGTGGCTAAGGCTAAGGAGGCTGACGTGGTTATCTTCATCGGTGGTCTCAACAAGGCTGACCACATGGACGCTGAGGGTACCGACCGTGAGCAGTATGGCCTTCCTTATGGTCAGGACGAGCTCATCGAGGCTCTCGCTGCTGCTAATCCACGTCTCGTAGTAGTCAATATCTCGGGCAATGCAGTGGCTATGCCATGGGTCAAGAAGGTGCCTGCTATCGTACAGGACTGGTACCTCGGTTCAGAGGCTGGTACTTCGCTTGCAGCTGTCCTCGTAGGCGATCAGAACCCATCGGGCCACCTCCCAATGACCTGGTATGCTTCGCTTGACCAGTGTTCTGTCTATGCTCCAGTATTGAAGCAGGGCAAGAAGATGGTGGCTGATCCACGCCGCTATCCAGGTATCGAGCGCACCGATACTGTTCCTCACATCTGGGACGTATATTATGACGAGGGCCTCTATGTCGGCTATCGCTGGATCGACAAGCAGAAGCTGACTCCACTCTTCCCATTCGGTCATGGCTTGAGCTACACCACATTCTCAATTGATAATGGACAATTGACAATGGATAATGGTATGCCAGCCGTTACCGTTGAGGTTAAGAACACGGGTGCTGTAGCTGGTGCTCAGGTTGTTCAGCTTTATGTGCAGGATGTCAAGGCAAGCGTTGATCGTCCGGTCAAGGAGCTCAAGCCATTCCAGAAAGTATTCCTCCAGCCAGGCGAGACCAAGACTATCACTTTGGCTCTCAACGAGCGTGCATTCCAGTTCTACGATGAGGCTACTAAGGGTTGGAAGGCTGAGCCAGGTAAGTTCAACTTCCTGATCGGTGCTTCTTCTCAGGACATCGCACAGACCGTGGCTTACGAGTTGAAGTAATTCATGACTTTCCCATACAACAAAAATATATAAAACTTCGAATGAGTAAATCATTTCTAATTCTGTTGACAGCCTGCCTTTTCGCAGGCTGTCAGCGTAATGAGACGGCAACTGGAGCTGTCGCAACCCCTGATCAGTTCGTCCATGTCGATGGTCCAAACCTCATCAAGCCAGATGGCGAGAAGCTCCTCATCGTAGGAACTAACCTTGGCAACTGGCTCAATCCGGAGGGTTATATGTTCGGCTTCCAGAAGTGCAACAGCTACGGCATGATCAACCAGATGTTCTGCGAGCTCGTCGGCCCACAGACCACCGCGCATTTCTGGCAGGACTTCAAGGACAACTACATCACCCGTGCCGATATTGACTTCATTGCCAAGACCGGTGCTAACACTATCCGTCTGCCATTCCACTACAAGCTCTTTACCGATGAGGACTACATGGGCAATACCTCTCCATTGACCTCTCGTGAAGGCTTTGCGCGCATCGACAGCGTTGTCAACTGGTGTAAGGCCAATGACCTCTACCTGATCCTCGACATGCACGATGCTCCTGGCGGCCAGACGGGTGACAATATTGACGACAGCTACGGCTATCCTTGGCTCTTCGAGAACGAGGAGGCGCAGCAGCAGTATTGCAGCATCTGGCGCATGATTGCTGATTACTATAAGAATGAGACCACCATCCTTGGCTATGAGCTCATCAACGAGCCATTGCCTCATTATCTGGAGAATAAGGACGAGCTCAACCTCCTCGTGGAGCCTCTCTACAAGCGCGTTACTGCCGTGATCCGTGAGGTGGATGCTAACCATGTCATCCTCTTGGGCGGCCCTCAGTGGAACAGTACTTTCGAGTGCTTCACCGACTGGAGCTTCGACCCACAGCTCATGTATACCTGCCACCGCTATGGAGGTCCTGCTACCAAGGAGGCCATCCAGTCGTACATCGACTTCCGCGATAAGTCCAATCGCCCAATGTATATGGGTGAGCTCGGCCATAACACCATGGAGTGGCAAACTGATTTCAGTCGCGTGATGCGCGAGAATAACATTGGCTATACCTATTGGCCATATAAGAAGGTCAATGACTCGTGTGTCAATGGCTATCCTATGCCTGAAGGCTGGCAGGCTGTCATCGATTTCTCGAATGCAGATCGCAGCACATACGAGCTGGCTCGTAACGCTCGTCCGGATCAATCGAAGTCACGAGCGATGATGCAGCAGCTGCTCGAAAACGTGAAATTTGCTAACTGTTCGCCACAGGATGACTACATTATTTCGATGGAACTCACTCCTGTGAAATAAAATCATAAAAAAGATAGGGCAAAATTTGCTATTCTCAGCAATTTGCCCTATCTTTGTGGCGTAAAATCCCTTATTTTACGATTACACTAAGTAATCAGTCAAAATTAGTTTATACTATTTTTTGATCTTTAAATACTAAACTCATAACGATTTCGTTATTATTATAAAACGATACAGTTATGGGCAAGATTACAAAAATAGAGTTAAGCGAAAACGAGCGTATCAAAC
>JAZUDJ010000094.1:0-27449 GCA_045639585.1 Bacteroidales bacterium | reverse complement strand
CAATCTCTGGAGGTATCTGGGACCTTCATTGGAGCCTTCCGGAGTGGCTGTCTGAAGCCCTTAGTATTTGTTATTGCCCCCTTAAGGGGGCTAATAACTATACTAGGGCATGAAGACGCAACTCCTGGAAGAGAGAGGAGTTAACAATTAACAGTTAACAGAGAACAACGATCTGCGGCGTATGAGCAGTGGGAAGAAACAAAACTAAAAATCAATTTATGATGGAAGAAACAAAAAAGACATTCGGACAGTGGTACAGTTTTGACGAACTGTATGCGATCGCTCCAGGTGAGCAGTGTGGTGAGAAGATCCTCGATGCATTGGTCGAGGCGCTCCGCACAAGGACCGATCTATGGTCAAAGGAGGTGGCACGCTATCTCGGCGTCACTCGTAGGGATCTGAGTTGTAGCTTGAAGATCCTGATGGGTATGACGCTCGATGCCGTGGTGAAGGAATGGCGACTGCGACAGGCCTACGAGCTGGTGATGAGCACAGAACTCGACTATGATGAGATCGCGCAGAAATGCGGATATTCTCAGCCGAAGACGCTGGTCGTAGCTTTCGAGAAGAAGTATCACGCCTCGCCGTATGAGCTGCGCCACGGCCATCATCGCAATGGCATTCGTCTTTACCGACGTCAGCAGGAGAGGGCGCAGAGACTGGCCGAGCAGGCGCGAAGCCATAACCCGGACCTCGTTGATGGCTTCGTGCAGGACTAAAGCCATAGACAGGGACGAGGTTATGGTTTCGTAAAAGTGCAAAGCCATAGATGGGGACGAGGTTGTGGTTTCGTGCATGAACGAAGCCGTAGATGAGGACGAGGTTATGGCTTTAGATAAGAACAGAGCTATAACCTGGGTTGAGATTATGGCTCTGATGATCTTTGACAGATTGGATTAATATTTCGTGAACTGATACTTCTCACGCAATACCTGCTGCTCCTCGGCTGGGAGTGAGGTGAAGTAGCCCTTCCATCCTGGGCAGAAGTTGATGTGCCAGCGCCAGAAGCGGCCGAGCAGGGACTTAGGATTCTTCTCGTAATTAGCGCGAAGCTTGCAGTTCGCACATGGTTTTTCGTTTGCCATTGGTTATGAATGATTAAGTTATATCACTAAAACTAAAATAGTTTATGATCGCTTGAAATACTGTTTCAGCCGCTTCACACCCTCCACGCCGAGTATCGTGAGACCGCCGTATTGCAGCGTCTTGGCCATGCCGAAGAGGATGAACCACAGGACGCTCTTGGCGCTGGCACTGATGGGCAATGCCATCTGCGCGAAGGAGAGGATGTAGCAGGGGATGCAGCTGAGTAGCACGATCACTCCGGTGCGGAATGACAGGCGGCTCAGCCACAGCTTGAGTCGGGAGAGGAGCTCCTTCATCACAGGAGTTTTTCGATAGCTGGTGCCAGAACTTCCTGGGTAGCAGTTGGCTCGAAACGCTCCACGACATTACCCTCGCGATCGATGAGGAACTTGGTGAAATTCCACTTGATGTCTGGCTTCTCAGCGTAAGCCGAGTCGGCCTTCGAGAACATGTTGTGCAGGATCTCGGTCAATGGATGTGCAGGGTCGAAGCCGGCAAAACCCTTCTGTTCCTTGAGCCAGGTGTAGAGTGGCAGCTCGTTCTCGCCATTGACCTCAATCTTCTTGAAGCGTGGGAACTGGGTGTTGAAACGCAGAGTGCAGAATTCCTGAATCTCCTCGTCGGTACCAGGTGCCTGAGCGCCGAACTGATTGCATGGAAAGTCTAGGATCTCGAGGCCACGGCTGGCGTATGCGTCGTAGAGCGAATCGAGGTCGTTGTACTGAGGGGTGAAGCCACAGGCGGTGGCGGTGTTGACGATGAGGAGTACCTTGCCGCGGTACTGAGCCATTGACTGCTCATTACCCTTGTTGTCGGTCACGGTGAACTCGTAAAGCTTGCTTTGTGTCATATTGCTTGATGTTATTAATTGTTGTGTATCACTTGGAGTATAACCTGCACAGAAAGCCACGGCAACGATGGCGAACATCAGGACGACGACGGTGGCCCATACTCGGCTGATGACGCGCAGACGGCCATACCACACGCTGTTGCTCCAACCGAGGGTCTGCATCGAGCTCCAGATGCCGTGATTGAGGTGGAACCAGAGGGCGGTGAGCCACACCAGATAGAGGGCGGTGTAGACGTATCCCATCACCGAGTGGCCGTCTATGCCGTGGAAGGTGTTGATGATGTGGTAGATACCGTTGGTGGCCAGTTCCTCGTCGGCGGTATGTGCCAGCTCCGCGTACATCATCTTGCTCCAGAAGTTGAAGAGATGCAGCGCAAGGCCGAGGACGATGACGGTGCCCAACGAGAACATATTCTGGCTCGACCACTCGACGTCGCCTGGTCGGACGCGGACGTCATAGCGCTGAGGACCACGTGCCTGCAGGTTCCAGATGACGAGGTGGAAGGCCAGGGCGAAGTGGAACAGGACGAGCACGGCCAGGATGGCGGTAGCTGCGACAGCATACCAGTTGGCACCGAGGAAGGCGCAGATGGCGTTGTAGGCGCTGGCGCTGAAGAGGGCCACCATGTTCATGGCAGCGTGGAAGGTGAGGAACAGCACCAAGGCTGCACCGGTGATGGCCATGATGACTTTACGGCCGATGGAGGAATGGGTTAACCACATAAGGGGCAAAAAGGGTAAAGTGAAAAAGGAAAAGTGAAAAATAAAAGAATGAAAAGTATGGAGAGAAGCAAATGGTTATGATTTGTTCACTAGCTCCATATAAAGTGTATGTAGGCGCTTGCGGATGTGCAGTGTGGCGTATCGTTTGCGCGAAAGGAAAGTTCCCAATGGCACTTGAATACGCTTGGCAGCTTCGGCCGTGCTGAGGCCCTGCACCTCGGTGAGCTCTATGGCTTGTCGCTGCTCGGGTGGTAGTTCGGCCAAAGCTTTGTCGAGCTCCTGCCACACCATCTTGCGGAGCAGCTGCATCTCGGGGTCATCATTGTCGGCCACCATGATTTCTGAGAGGTCTCCCATGAAGTCTTCGTGGATCTTCATGTCGTGGTTGACGATAAGATTGTGTGCCACCGTATAGAGCCACGAGGTCACCTGGCCGATCGGATTCTCCAGGATGCGCAGCGAGCGCAGGAGCTGGAGGAGGGTATCCTGAACGATATCCTCGGCATCTTCCCGATTGCTCACCCGACTATTTACGAAGGTTTGCAATTTGTGGGTATGTAGCTTGATGAGGTCATCAAGTTCCTTCCCTTCTTTCATTAAGCGGAGAGTTCTGGATTGTCACACATGTGTTTGTCGATAATCTCCTGACGCTCTTCTGGCGTCATGTTTGCCCAGCACTCACGGAGTTTGTTCTGGCCTTTGCCGCATCCGCAGTGACCGTGGCCATGGTGGTGATGATGGCCGCCGAAGCCGATGTTGCCCACCAATAGTCGGCAAAGTATCAGCAGGCCTACCGCGTGCCAGAAGGTCAGTGTCGGCAAGCCGAAGATCATTGGCATCAGCCAGTTCCACAGCCACATGACGAGGGCTCCTAACAGGGTGACCATCACCACGAGGAAGAGAGGGATAAACACAAGATGTTTCTGTAATATAGTCATAAGGAGTATTTTTGTGTTGCTATTACGCGATCCTTCGCTTTGCTCAGGATGACACGCATTGCATGTTTCTTTCTGGTTAAATAAACAAATGAGCAGGAAAGATATTTTAAAAACAGCGAAAAAAATGGTGCAAACAATCCGTTTGCACCTATTTTACGCTAAATATTTACAAAAGACGGTCTGTTTAGTTGAGTTTGATGATTCGGTCGATGTCCTGCTCGATACCGCTGAGGTCCGAGAGGAGATAACCTTCCTTGGTGCGCTTGAGCTTGAGCGTCTGGCCATTGTTGAGGCAGATGGCGGAGCGGAGCTTGGTAGTGAGGGGGAGGAGGAGCGTGTCATCAGAATAGTTGAGGAGATGGACGTAGAGATCCTTGCCGCGACGGGTGGTGACGCCCCACTCCTGAGGAGCGATCTCGCCTTCACGAGTACCCTTGATGCTCTCACCATACTGACGCATCCACTGACCCATTTCCTTGAGGCGGAGGAGCGCGGTCTCCGGGAGTCGGCCATCAGGTTGAGGACCGATGTTGAGAAGGAGGTTGGCACCGAGGCCACAGGCGCGGACAAGGTAATGGATGAGGTCACGGGTGGACTTATAATCCTGATCGGTGATCTTGTAACCCCACATGCCGTTCATCGTCTGGCAGGTTTCAAGTGGGAGACGGGATACGTTCTGACCAGAGAGGCCGGCGGTATTCTCGCCAGGGAGGTCACGCTCGAAGATCTGGATATCCTCACCGTCCATGACCGATAGGTGGTGGTTATTGCCGACGAGACACTGTGGCTGGAGAGCGTGGATGTGGTCATAGAGGCCACGGAGGTGCCAGTCAAAATCAGGGTGCTGATCCTGATCCCACACGCCATCGAACCAGATGGCACCGACCTTGCCGTAGTTGGTCAGGAGCTCCTGCAACTGGTCTTTCATGAACTGATAGTAGTGCGGATAGTCGATGCCCGTACCCGGACGACCCGTGCCAAGACCGGTGCGGCCACGAGGACAGTCATCGCGCCACCAGTCGATGAGCGAATAATAGAGGTGGAAGCGGAGGTCCTGCTTGTGGCAAGCCTCGGCAAGTTCGCCTACGACGTCGCGCTTGAACGGTGTGGCTTTGACGATGTTATAGTCGGATTGCGCGGTGTTCCACATCGAGAAACCATCGTGGTGACGGGAGGTGAGGCAGATATAGCCGGCACCGGCGTCCTTGAAGGCGGAGATCCACTCATTGGCATCGAATGAGGCCGGATAGAAACCGCCTGCGAGCTTCTGGTATTCCTGATAGTGGAGATCCTTGTTGGTCATCGTCCATTCACCGGTGGCCAGCATGGCATAGAGTCCCCAGTGGAGGAAGATACCGAAGTGAGTGTCCTGGAAAGCCTCGCGCTCGGCCAGGTTCTCGGCGGTAGGGACGTAGGGCTCGGTCGATGCATTGTCCCAAGGAAGTTGCTGAGCAGTACTTATGTTCTTTATAACTTTGACGAGTTGATCACCCAGGCCAATGGTGTAGCCGTGGCTCTCGAAGACGACGCGATTTAAGGTGTCACCGATGAGGATGTATGGCAATGGCGTCTGCTCGTCAAGCTTCATGCCCTGGCGGATCTCGGAGGTGATAGCGCCTGACTCGTCGATGCCAAAGACCACGTTGGATGGGAGGCCGGCGATAGGATCCTTCATATACTTGTCATAATCCTGGCGCGATGGGAAGAGGAGCAATAAGGTGCGACCCCATGCTTCGAGTTCCTGACGGCGGAGAGCGATGTCCTTGAGCGCATGGTTGGTAGGTTCCTGGCCGACGCCTAAGAGACCCACGACGAAGTAGCCACGACCTGTGGTCTGCAGGACAGAGAGATCCTGGCCGTCGATGGAGGTGTAGCGCGCTTCGGAGTTGAAGGAGCCGATGACGGAAACGGCATTCTCGTCCTGGCGGAGCTGGAGTTCCTGTGATGTTTTGCTGCTAGGAGAGACATTGAATCCGCTCACATGAGCCAACACGCTGCCATCGGCCATACGCTGACCAGTAGTCAGGAGATAGTAGCCGGCTTCGACCTCCATACCTTTGCTGAATGATGTGCTGAGTGGCATGAAGTCATCGTAGGCAAGCAATGAAAAAGCGGAACCATCATAGCGAGAGAGGCTGAAGTGACGGGCATACTCGGGGTCGGAAACGTATTTCTGTGGCTCGAAAGCGAGGGTGAGAGTACCAGTGATATATTCCTTTTTGTCATTGTCGCTAAAGGTGACCAGCTGAGGCTCACTCCTCACTCCTAACTTCTCACTCCTAACTATATAAAAGGTGTTTCCTGTCACGCTATCAAACCAAGCCTCGATACCCAATACGCGGCACATGGCTACGAAAAGAATAGGCAATGACTTGCTATCAGAAGTGCGGGAATGCCAAGAACCCATTGGGGTAGTGTAGGTACCGCCGATGGTCAGGTCGTCCTGTACATTGATGTTCTTTTTGCACCAGTCGGCAATGAGCGAAGGCTGCTGACGGAATTGCTCTATTTGTTGTGTAGAGAATGTCTGCTGCATCTCTTTGAGTAATGAGCTGCGCCAAGGGGTGAGCATCTCGTCGAAGATGCGAGGACACAGGACATGTTTAACTGAAGCGTCAAGCGAGGTGTTGAGCAGATGGTCATCGAGGACGGTGGCAGGAACATCACGAAGGTCTTTCTCGGAGAGCGTCTGCAGGAGTTCAACGGCGCGATGACGCAGGGCTTCGCCACCAGTCTTTGCAGCATTATTTAAAAAGGAGAGGAGCGTCTGGTAGTTGCCTTCAGAGGTGAGGATCAGTTGCTGCTCGGTGGCGTCGGTGATGCCAAGCTCTGTCAGTTTTGTCAAAGTTGGGAAGGTGGCGCGATAGGCGAGACGGATAGAATCCTCGTAAGCCAGTCGACGGTCATTCTCAGCGCGCATCTCTGGGGTGACGAGTGGCTGGTTGTTGTGCTCGGAAGGTGGTACAATGTCGAAATCCTCTTCGAAAGCTTCTCCAATCTTGTGATTGAGCGTGACGATGGTTGGCTTGGAAGTGTCGCGGAAGTTGACCTTGGCAAAGCCGAAAGCACCATCTTTATAAGCGGTAATCATCATATCGCCTAAGCCTGCGGTGAGGGTCGACTGCGCCTGTGCATCGCTCTGCTGATGGCTGACGGTGTAGAAATCTGCGTAGTTGTAGATCTGCCAGTTGACATCGGCACCGGTCACAGGTCGGCCATTGGCGTCGTGCACCTCTACGGTAGCGGTGGCGCACTGTGCATAGTTGCTGATGACGTTGATCTCGGTGTACTGATGGGTGCGGCTCATGACTTCCTCAGGTCCGTGCCAGTCGCCGAAGACCTTGGTGTGCATGAGCAGGCCACGGCTCGCAGGAGCATTGAACCAACCGAGATTCAGTACAGGTTCAGGTTCGCAGGCACCGAGGAAACACCACTCGCCATCGACCCAAGCTTCGACCCACGCGTGGTTGTCGTCGGTATGCGCCCATCGAGGAGTATAGACCTGGCGCGCAGGGATGGACACGGAGCGGAGCGCGCTGACCAGGAAGGTCGATTCCTCGCCACAGCGTCCCCAGGCGGTTTTTAGCGTGGCCAACGGAGCGCTGGTGCGAGCGTCGCTCGGCTGATAGGTCACGTGCTCGTGGCACCAGTGATTGACCTCCAGGACAGCGTCACGCATGGAGCGGCCTTTGACGATAGGAGCGAGTTCTTTATGGAAATAGAAACGTGCGCTATCGAGGTTCTCGTTGTTGACGCGGATCGGGAGGACAAAGTGCTGGAAGACGTCGTCAGGGAGATTCCATGCAGCTTCGTTGCGTGCATTAATGGCTTCCTGCACGTTGCCGCGGAAGAAGTCTTCGGTATAATCAGCACGGTCACTGGCCGGCATGAAGGCGAGGAGGAAGGCGAGGAGGGTTTCTAACATTATTTTAATTACAAATTACGAATTACAAATTACTTGCAGTTAACAATTAACAGCTAATAGTTAACAACGAGCTTCGCGTTGCCAATTGTATTCTTGACGCGTCTGGCCGTGGTGACCATCAGCGTGTTCTCGTCGGCATCTGGAGCACCCACGTAGATGTTCGGATTGCGATATCGCATCTGAGAGGCGATAGGCTCCCGGGCAGAGAAGTGGAACTCCTGAATGCCGGTGTAGGCGGCAAGCTGAGCGATGTTATTCTCGTTGACACCACAACCGGCCATGAGGATGACGGTGTGGGCTTCTTGCTGTAGTTCGCGCAGGAGTGCAGCACCTTGCGGAGCTGTCGGCTGCTGGCCGGAGGTGAGGATGCGAGCGCAACCTAAGGCCTCTATCTGACGCAAGGCTACGTGAGGATCACGACAGACATCGAAGGCGCGGTGGAAGGTCACGGGATGGTCTCCTGCTGCTTTCATCAGTCGCTGCATAGCTGGTAGGTCAATGTCGCCTTGCGCGGTGAGACAGCCGAAGACGAGACCGTCGGCTCCTGCTTCGATAGCTGCGTGGATGTCGGCCTCCATCTCCTCAATTTCGAGAGGAGTATAGAGGAAATCGCCTCCGCGAGGACGGATAATCACGTTGAGGCCGATGTCGATGCTTCGACGAACCGTACGGATGCATCCTACTGATGGTGTCGTGCCACCTTCAGGGATGCCGTGGCAGAGCTCCACACGATCGGCTCCACCTTCCTGAGCGGCTAAGCAGCTGGCAATGCCATTGGCGCAAATCTCGAATTTCATTTGTTTCTATGCTTGTGCTTCTGTGAGAAGATTACCATGCCAACGCCGGTGAATACCAGTAGGATGGCGAGGAAATGACTATATTTCAGTACGGCCAGGCCTAAGAAGAGTGACACGGTGACCGAGACGGTCGGTTGCACGTAGTTGTAGACGCTGACGACGGTAGGACGCAGGGTGTGCTGAGCAATCATCGTGAGGATGTAACCGAGGTACGTGCCACAGAAGACCACGTAGAAGGTCTCCATCCATGTCTTCATCGGTACGCCCTGGCTCACAGTATCGATGACGTGGAGTCCGGAGAATGGCAGGATCATGAGCGTGGCCCACAGGAACATCCACTTATTGACCGTGAAGACGCTGTAGCGCTTGATGAGCGGATTGAACAGGCTCAGGTAGAGCGCGTAGGAGAACTGAGCTCCGAGACACAGCAGGTCGCCAGTGAGGTTGCCTTCCTTGTCGCTCAAGGCGTTGGCACTGGCTCGCACCAGGATCAATGCACCTACACAGCCGATGAGGACGCCGCCTACCTTCATACCGGTGAGCTTCTCCTTGAGGATGATGGCCGAGAGGATCATCGCAAAGATCGGCATCGAGGTGGTGACGATGCTGGCATTGACCGGAGAGGTGAGACTGAGGCCGATGGTGTAGCAGCACTGGTTGAAGCAGAGACCGAGCATGCCAGCTCCAGCAAAGCGCAGTTTGTCGCGCATCGGCACATGCTCTTTCTTGACAAAGAGCGAGGTGAGCCAGAAGAGGATAGCTCCACCCAGGACGCGGAAGGACACCATCGTAATGCCATCGAGGCCGTGGGTCATGGCATCCTTGCCGAGCGGAGCCATCAGGCCCCAGAATGCACACGCACCTGCCATGGACAGGTGCGCTATGATCAGTCGTTTAGTTTCTTGATTCACGTCTTATCCTAATTCGTGGACACGGGTATACTTGACCTTCTTGTTCTTAGGAGTGAACTCGAGTCCATCGATCGGAGTAATGATGATGTCCTCCCATTCATTTTCGGAGTCGTGTATATACATGAAGGAGCCCTCAATATCGCAAGGAGTCTCTTCCATGCCACTACCCAGATTGTTGCGCTTGCGGGTCAGTCGGTATCCTACTTTATATCCTGATTCAAGATTTTGATCGGCGATATGCCAGTATTGTCCGAAGTAGCTGAATTCCTCATTCTTGGTCTTGACGATGATGTGAATGCTCCAGTCTTCGCCTAAACCCAGATAACCTTCTCCTACAACCGGATCTTTTTCTGGATGGCAGATGAAGTCGCCTGTATCAAGTGATGGACCGAGATCATAGGCCTTGCCCTCAGAGTCAATGCCATAGACGGTACATCCGTCCATGAAGTCTCCTTCTTCGTTCTCGGAAGTCACCTCGGGTGCATTCGGATCACTGAATGAGAAGTACTGGATGTCATGGGCGTTTGGCAATGGATCGCTCACAAAGCTGGCACCTGTCAGGCGGAAGCGCATGAGAGAGATCATCTGCACGGTGCGATCTTCGAGCAGCAGCCAGAGGTGAGGATTGATATCCTGTCCGATGTCTCCGATAAACATGTCGATGACGCGACCCTGCACATTGTTCAGCTGATGGCGTCCAGACTTAAGGTTCGGTTCATCCATAAACATATCCTTCTCCGTCTCGTAGCGTTTCTTGCTGACGATGAGCGATGGAACGCCATCTTCCAGACGGGCGCGGACGGAGAATAACTCGGTTCCTAAAGGACTCCCTGTTGTCATTTCCAGAACGCCTGGTTCTCGGATGTAGAAACCTTCTGCCAGTGCTGCATCTGAACCTTCCTCAGCCTCAGGAGCAGAGACGACGGCAAAGTTGTCGAAGAACTTGATGTCGACAGTGGTAGGCTTATCACCGCGGTAATCTTCGAAGGTGAGGGTATTCTCTCCTGTCACGTCAAAGTTGCCCATCACCAGCGTCCTGGCCGACTGCTCCACGCTGACGAAACCATACTTATCATTTCCTTGCAGCATTACGTTGAGCGCGCGGTCATTGCTGATGGCCTTGCCCTGACGGATATAGTTGATGTAATGTCCCTTTATGTACTCCTTGGAAACAGGCATGAAGAAGGTACGGAGGACGTCGTAGGGGAACGGTACGGTCTTCTTGACCTTGATCTCATACGAGCGGTCTTCCTGAGGAGTCTTCCACACACCACCTTTGATGGCGCCGTCCTCAATGGTCAGATCCAGCTTGCCCGTCCATTGGCCATTGAGCAGGTGCTCCTCCATGTGCAGGATGTTCTTGTCCTGACGGTCGCGTCGGCCATAGAGCAGGATCGGCTCCTTTGTCTCTTCGTACATGATCATGCCGAGTGCCAGCATGCCGTCGTTCTCTACTTCGAGCATGATGGCCGATGGAATATCATCGCTCAGCATGGTCGCAAAAGCGTAGTATGAGTGGCCTTTGATCTGAGCCATCGCCGTAGAGAATAGGCTTATGAGCAATAGCGAGAATAGGATGATATATCTTTTCATATTGAATAAATGGTAAATGCTCTTATTCCTCTACTGGTTCCTCCTTCACGAGATTGAAGTCGAAGTCGTAGTATCGGCAGATGGTGTATCGGCCACCCTCACTGTAGTAACCATAGTTCTCGAACTTCAGGAGCTTGCCGCTCTCGTCAACCCCCTGGAAGCCAGAGTTGGTGCGCATCCAGCGGAAATATGGCTCGATGGTGCCGATAGGGAGGTAGCTGATGTAGGTCATCGTGTTGCGCATATCAGCACATCCCTGGATGATCAGATAGTAGTTGTCCCACTGTGGATGCTTCACGATAAATGCATCTGTAGCACTTTGCACGTCTGCCTGAGGTACCCATACTTCATTCTCGTTTTCCCACTTCTGCCAAGCCTCACGGTTTTGACCTGTCTGTACAACAAAATACACCGCATTCGACTCTGGCGCGCTGTAGTAGACAGAATAGACTCCTGCAGGATCGTCCTCGGTAGGAACCGTGTCGGTATGAATCCATACCTTATAGCCATCGAGCTCCGCCTTGAGCTCAGAACCCTCTGGCAATGGACAAGGATCAGGGGTAGGAGTGTAGTCAATATAATGATAATAGCATGCAAAGTCGTAGCTCTCGAATTTGCCATTGCGCAGCATCAGAGCAGAGAAAGTAGAACTCTCAGGGGCTCCCTCATAATAGAAGATATCGTAGCCCTTTTCGCTCTTGGTGATGGCAATTGGCTGGAATGGGTAGTATTCGCCACCGTCATCGACATGCCAAGCGCTCATATCGTTATACTCTTCAGCCCACTCCTCATAGGTGTAGAGCGATCCATTGATGGAAACTACGCGCATGCCCAGACACTTGCCGTCCTTAGGCTGCATCTGTACAGAGTAGAGCGTGAACTGTTCATCCATCGTCGTGGCACAGGTATAGCTGCTTAGAACGTCATTGCCATAGCGCGCCTTGAGAGAGTCAAGTACATAGGCAGGAGCCGAGTTCTCAGGATACTTGAGAGCCAGTACCTCGTGAGTCTCCAGGAACTTGTCATTGAATGCAAAACCAGAGAATCCGTTGATCTCACCAGAATAGTTCAGACCTTTCATGCAGTAAGAATACTTGCCTTCGATGATCGATCCCCACTCCTTGCCTTCCTGGATGCTGGTGAAGCTGATGCCACTTGAAGCACCATCGCAAAATACGGTCTTGTAGGAAGCTGCGATAGGAGCATAGAGAGCCGAATCCTCTTGCGAATCGAAGATGTGGCGCAAGCCACGGGAAATGAACTGGTCGGTGGATTCGTCATATTCGCGCATCTGGTGGATTGGCATAGGAGCGCTAGTCTCATCCCAATCGGCCACAAGCGTATCAATAACTTTAGGTTCGACGTTTTCCTTAGGTTTCTTGTCTGTACATCCGACGGCAGTCAAAAACACTGCTATAGCAGGTAATAGGATTCGTTTCATTTTTGGGAAAGTATTAATAGTAAAAATATGATTTAGAGTTCGTCTGTTTCAAAAAACAACCGATCTTGAGGGATCATCGCTCTCACTTCCGGATGGTAATGCTGTCCAAAGCTTAATGAAAAGCCTGCGTCAAGCAATTGCCTGGCCAGTTCTGGTCCTTTTCGGAAGCCGTGAATGATCATCAGTCCCTGATGTCCTTTGGTTTCGGCCAATAGCTGGGACCAAAGCTTGACACAATGGATGATGACGGGTTTATGGAGTTCATCGGCCACTTGTAAAGCCGCTTTGAAAGCTTGGGTCTGCAGGGGAAGGGGAGTGTCGCAGAGTGCATCGAGTCCACATTCTCCAATCGCAATAAAATAGGGATCATCGCGCAACTGACGAGCCTTGGAAACATATGTTTCGATGTCCTGAAGTCCGGTCAAGTGCCAAGGATGTAGCTGTAAACTGTAATACTGCTTTGTGTCCAGCTTTTCATTGCTCATAAGCACCTGCTCCACGTCTGTGACAGATATAGAGAGAACCGAACTGGGTTTGCCTGGCCGGTGAGTGTGTATGTCACTGAAACGCTGCATGATGCAAAAATGAGCGTTTTTCTTTTAGAAAACAAATAATGAAAGTGGAATGCGAGCAAAAAAAACAGAAAGCTCTAAAAAACTGTAAAAATGATAGATTTACTTGTCAAATGCTTCCGTTGCTCTTGCATGGCTCGCAAAAATAACGTATCTTTGCACCCAAAGAAAAATCGAATAAAAATGAATCGTATATTTATATTGTGTCAATTGCTGCTTTCAACCTTCCTCTTTCCTCAGTGCACCCAGGCGCAACCTCAGGATGAACTTACAGAGGAACTGTCGGCAGAAGAACCTCTCAAGCGCTTTCAGGACGCGCCTCCGATCGTCGATCAGAACCGTCGTTATCAGTTGCCTTTGACCGATGTTGTTCGAGCTCTCTCTGGTAGTTATGGCGAACTGCGACCTAATCATTTTCACGGAGGTCTCGACTTCAAGTCTGATCAGACCATCGGTCATCCTGTCCACTCGTTTGCCGATGGCTATGTGCGCCGTGTCGGCATCAATGCATACGGCTATGGCCTCGTGCTTTATGTTGAGCATCCAGCTTTAGGGCTGACCTCTGTCTATGGTCACCTCAGTGATTTCAGCGATGAAGTATGGAAGGTGGTGCGAGCTCGTCAAGTGCAGGACGAAGCCAATAACATGGATGCTACCTTTGCTCCTGATGAGATTCCTGTCACGGAAGGCCAGGTCATTGCTTTGAGCGGAAACACGGGTAGTTCGGGAGGTCCTCACGTTCACTTCGAGCTTCGCAATATCCCTGACGATGACGACGATGTGTGTTACGATCCGATGATGTACTTCCTGCGTGAGCTCAAGGACACGCAGGCGCCTCGCATCAGTCACGTCTATCTCTATCCGCAGGCTGGTCAGGGTGCGGCCAATGGTTCGTCGTCGCGTCAGGTCAGTCCTGTCACAGGTATTTGTGCAACTCGTGGTGGAGAAGGAGGAGCCGTCACCAAGCCACTCACAGCGTGGGGTAAGGTCGGCATCGGTCTCAAGGCTTATGACTATATGGATGGACAGGCCAATAAGTACGGTGTCAAGGAGTTGCGATTATATCTCGAAGTTCTTGATGCAGAGGGCGCTGCTGGTAAAGATCAGAAGTATCAGTTGCTCTATCATTTCAAGCAGGATGCTTTCCGTTTCAGCGAGACACGTTACACTAATTCGCTCACTGATTACGCGGCTTGGGTCAATGATAAATCCATGATCATGAAGTCGTTCATTGAGCCAGGTAACCTCTTGCAGCAGGTCGATCCTTCGTTGGGTGATGGACTTGTGGATTTTTGTGAGGAGCGACCTTATCACTTCGTTTATGAACTGGAGGATGCGCATGGCAACCTCACTTCGCTCGACTTCACCGTTCAAGGACAGCGCGCAGAGATTGCTCCTTACGTGCAGCCAGACAATACTTTATGGATTGAAGCACTCAAAACTCAGCGCGTTGATACAGCGGGTTTTCGTATGCAGATTCCTGCTGGTACTTTCTATACGGATATGGCTATGCGCTTCCGAGTCTCTGATCAGGCTGTGGGTGTACGCAAGGTTATCAAGCGTATCAAAAATAAGAAGGGTCGGTGGATAGACGTAGAGAGAAATGAGGAGTATCCTCTTCCTGCAGTATCTAAGGTTTATTCCGTCGGACGATCAGATGTTCCTATGCATAAATATTGCGCATTCAGTATCGAACTGCTTGATACTTTGGAGAATGTACAGCAACTCTACGTTGCCAATCTTGATGCTTCTGGCATCGCTTCGGGTAGTGTCTTTAAGCCTGCACAAAACAATCGTCCAAATACTATGGTTGCCCGTACGCGAGAGGCTGGCCGCTTCGTCGTTTTGCGAGATGATAAGGCTCCTTCGGTCAAAATTCTCAATGCTACACATAAGTCTATGCAGATCAGCGTCGGCGATGAAGAGAGCGGAGTGAAGAAGTTCCGTGTCCTGATTGATGGTAAGTTCGTTCCTTTCAATATGGACAATCGCGGTCGTTACTTCGGTCAGCCTTCTCTTTATGGTATTGCGGCAGGTCTGACACATAGTATAGAGATTTATGCCATCGACCATTGTGGCAATGAGACGAAGATGACGGAGCAGAAGCAGTTCTAAGTTTTTTTGAACTGAAAAAAATACACTTTTGCATGCCTGTGGTTGTCGGAAGTTGTTATTTCGGATGAAAAAACGTGGATTTTTGAAGCCAGATGCGGTTGATTCAAAATAATTCATTATATTTGCGCGTGTAAAAGAGTGAGGAATCAAAGGACGCAAGCCTTGGTTCTTCAGAATAAAAAGTAAATTTTGAATGGAGCGTAAGAGAAAAGTCCTCCCTTTGTTGAAGGGAGTCAAAATAGAAAGATATGCTGCTGAGGGCAAATGTGTGGCTCACTTTGACAGCATCGGTGCCAATGGAGGTGCCAGCCGAGACAAGGACGGCAACCAGATCCGAAAGGTGCTGTTTGTCCCATTTGCTGCCGAGGGTGATGTGTGTGATGTGCAGATCCTGAAGTCGCGCAGTTCGTTTGCCGAAGGTAAGATTGTCAACATGTTGGAGCCATCGCCTAACCGTGTGCAGCCATTCTGCGCTCATTTCGGCGTGTGTGGTGGTTGCAAGTGGCAACATGTACCGTATGCAGAGCAGTTACGCTTCAAGCAGCAGCAGGTCATGGATGCATTGACCCGTATCGGCAAGGTGGAACTCCCAGAGTGTTCGCCTATCGACGGTTGTGCTGATCCTGACCATCAAGCAGAGCTTTGCGATGGACAGCCATTCCACTATCGCAATAAACTGGAGTTTACTTTCTCAAATAAGAAATGGATCTCATTTGAGGAGATGGATCGTCTGCGTGCTGAAGGCAAGGAGATTCCATTTGAGCCAGGTCTTGGATTCCACATTCCAGATAGTTTTGATAAGGTGCTCGACATTGCCCACTGCTATTTGCAGGAGGAGATCTCGAATGAGGTGCGCCTCTGGATTCGTGCTTATGCCATCGAGCATAACCTGACCTTCTTTGACTTGCGCCAGCAGCATGGCTTGCTCCGTAACATGGTGGTACGTACAGCTTCGACCGGAGAGAAGATGCTTATCGTAATCTTTGGAGAGCCAGATGAGAAGAAGATCGAGCAGTTGATGTCGGCTATCCATGAGCAGTTCCCACAGTTCACTTCGCTGATGTATGTCATCAACCAGAAGCAGAATGACGCGTGGGGAGACTTGCCTGTGCAGTGCTTCTTTGGAAAGGATCACATGATTGAGGAGATGGAAGGCTTGAAGTTCAAGGTCGGACCGAAGTCGTTCTATCAGACCAACTCAAAGCAGGCTTATGAGTTGTACAAGCATGCTCGCCGTTTTGCCGGCTTGAGTGAGTCCAGCACTACTCTTCCTCTTGTCTATGACCTCTATACCGGCACTGGCACCATCGCCAACTTCGTGGCTCGCAATGCTCGTCAGGTCATCGGTATTGAGTATGTAGCTGACGCTATAGAGGATGCTAAGGTCAATTCGGCCATCAATGGCATTGACAACACCTTATTCTATGCTGGTGATATGAAGGACATCCTGACTGATGACTTCATTGCAGAACATGGTCGTCCGGATATCATTATTACTGATCCTCCACGTGCTGGTATGCATGAGGATGTGGTCAATGTTATTCTGAATGCAGAGCCTAAGGTCATTGTCTATGTGAGCTGTAATCCTGCCACTCAGGCACGTGACTTGCAGTTGCTTGATGTGAAGTATCGTGTCACTGACATTCAACCAGTGGATATGTTCCCACATACGCAGCATGTGGAGAACGTGGTGAGATTGGAACTGAAGAATTCATAATTCATATTTGAGAATTCATAATCAATGAGCGAAGAAGGCAACATTTTTGTCAAAGGAGCGCGAGTCAACAATCTGAAGAATATCGATGTTGAGATTCCGCGTGGTAAGCTGGTCGTAGTCACGGGCCTTTCTGGTTCGGGCAAGTCCAGCCTGGCCTTTGATACGCTCTATGCTGAGGGTCAGCGTCGTTATGTGGAGTCGCTGTCTTCTTATGCACGTCAGTTCCTGGGACGTATGGGTAAGCCGGAGTGCGACTATATCCTTGGCATCCCACCTGCTGTGGCCATTCAGCAGAAAGTTGTAGTACGCAATCCTCGAAGCACGGTAGGTACATCGACTGAGATCTATGACTACTTGCGTCTGCTCTTTGCTCGTGTCGGCAAGACCATCAGTCCGATCAGCGGACAACTGGTGAAAAAGCATACGACCGAAGATGTGCTGCAGCGCGCTCAGCAGATGCCTGAAGGTACGAAGGTGGCAATCCTAGTGCGTATGGATGTGCCAGAAGGAAGAACCTTGGAGCAGCATATCGAGGTCCTGACCAAGTCTGGTTTCTCTCGTGCGGAGAGCAACGGGCAGTTCGTCAAGCTCGATCAGGTGCTGGCCGCTCCATTCAATCTGGTGGTGGATAGATTCCAGTTGCCTTTGGCTGACCAAGCTGCTATCAGTCGCTTCTGCGATAGCGTGGAAACTGCTTTCTATGAGGGAGATGGTGAGATGTTGCTCAAGTCTTTCGGCAGTAAGAACGCTGAGGCTGCAGAGGAAGGCATCTATCTGTTCAGCAAGCGTTTTGAGGCTGACGGTATGACTTTTGAGGAGCCTTCGGAGATGATGTTCAACTTCAACTCTCCGATGGGAGCCTGTCCTAAGTGTGAGGGCTTTGGCAAGGTGATGGGTATTGACGAAGATCTGGTCATCCCGAACAAGGCGTTGTCGCTCTTTGAGGATTGTGTTGTACCTTGGCGAGGCGATAAGATGTCGGAGTGGAAGAAATACTTCATCAGCCGAGTAGGGGAGGTAATCCTCAGCGACGGACAGCCATTCCCGGTGCATCGACCTTATTATCAACTTACTCAGGAACAGAAAGACCTGCTTTGGAAAGGTTATCCTGCTGGTGTGATGTCGCGCAAGGAGCGAGAAGAGAATGCACAGATGAGCGAGGTGACCGGATGGGAGGAAAGTAAGGTGCTTTATGGCATTGACGACTTCTTCCAGATGGTGTCGGAGAATCTCTATAAGATACAGTATCGTGTGATGCAGGCTCGTTACAGAGGCAAGACTATCTGTCCGGATTGCCAAGGATCGCGTCTGAGAAAAGAGGCTTCGTACGTGCGCATCAACGGCAAGAATATCACCGACATCGTGCGAATGTCTGTGGGAGAATTGATCCCTTGGTTTGAACATCTGGAGCTCGATGAGCATGATGCAGTCATTGCCAAGCGCCTGCTTTCGGAGATCAAGAACCGTCTGCACTTCCTGCAGGAGGTAGGACTCTCTTATCTGACGCTCGATCGACTTTCGAACAGTTTGTCTGGTGGTGAGTCGCAGCGAATCAACTTGGCTACGTCTTTAGGATCTGCGTTGGTGGGATCCATGTATATTCTCGATGAGCCTTCCATCGGTTTGCATAGCCGTGACACGGATCAGCTGATCCATGTATTGCGAGAGTTGCGCGATCAAGGAAATACGGTGATTGTCGTTGAGCATGACGAGGAGATCATCCGCTCTGCTGATTATTTGATTGACGTCGGTCCGCGCGCTGGCCGCTTCGGCGGAGAGATCGTCTATCAGGGACCTGTCAAGGTGGACTCGAAGGAGCGTGATGCTTCATTTACTACCAAGTTCCTGACGGGAGAAGAGAAGATTCCTGTGCCAAAAGCAACGCGTCCATGGAGCAGCTATATTGAGATCAAGGGTGCAGTGCACAACAATCTCAAGAATATCTCGGCCAAGATCCCGTTGGGCGTGATGACTGTGGTGACTGGTGTCTCAGGCTCAGGAAAGTCTACGCTGGTACGTGATATTCTTTATCGCGGTATGCTTCGTCATCTGGGAGAGGCTTCTGATGCACCAGGTGCTTTTGCTGGGTTTGAAGGCGATATGCGTCGTATCCAGAACATTGAATTCATTGATCAGAACCCAATCGGTAAGTCTTCGCGTAGTAATGCTGCTACCTATATGAAGGCTTATGAGGAGATCCGTAAGCTCTTTGCTGATCAACCGCTGTCGAAGCAGATGGGATTTACCTCTGCCACTTTCTCTTTCAACGTCGAGGGAGGTCGATGTGAGGAGTGTAAAGGTGACGGTACTATCACGGTAGAGATGCAGTTTATGGCCGATTTGGTCATGGAGTGTGAGGCTTGTCATGGCAAGCGTTTCAATAGCGATGTTCTCGAGGTTCTTTATAATGGTAAGAATATCTCAGATGTCCTCGACATGTCGGTCGATGAGGCGCTGGAGTTCTTTGAGGGATGCGATGGCATTCGTCGCCGACTGCTTCCGTTGCAGAAGGTAGGCTTGGGTTACATCAAGCTCGGACAGTCTTCATCGACCCTCTCTGGCGGAGAGAACCAGCGTGTGAAGCTGGCTTATTATCTGTCGGATCTGTGTGATGTCAAGGGTTCGAAGGGAGGAGGCTTTGATCATGTGAAGCCAAGCGACCAGCATACGCTCTTTATCTTCGATGAGCCAACCACGGGTCTCCATCTCTATGATGTCCGCGTCCTGCTTGAGGCCTTCGACCTGTTGCTGCAGCGTGGTCATACATTGGTGATCATTGAGCATAACCTCGATGTCATCAAGTGTGCAGATCATGTGATAGACCTAGGTCCAGAAGGTGGTGCTGCTGGTGGTAATCTGGTCTTCCAGGGTACTCCGCGAGAGTTGTGTCAGGTGGCAGAATCCTATACTGCCAAATATCTGAAACCAAAATTCGAATAAGATTATGGAGAACGAACCAATCCTCAATGCACATAATAAGAATGAATACGAGCCAGCGCATACGGCCGAGCATATACTCAATCAGACGATGATCAGGATGTTCGGGTGTCCTCGCTCGCGTAATTCGCATGTGGAGCGCAAAAAGAGCAAGCTTAACTATGAGCTGGCCGTCTGTCCTACTGAAGAGCAAGTCCTGGAGATCGAGATGCGTGTTAATGAAGTCATCAAGCAGGATATGCCTGTGACGATGGAGTTCGTGACACGAGACAATGTGCCGGCAGAGGTGTCGCTTGAGAAACTGCCGGAGGATGCATCGGCAACTCTGCGACTGGTGAGAGTCGGAGATTATGATGTCTGCGCCTGCATCGGCCAGCATGTGGAGCATACAGCAGAGATCGGTAACTTCCGTATTAGCAGCACTTCATGGACACCGTTTGTGGAGAGTACTCCTTGTCCCTATCCTTCAGAAAAAGCGATAGGAGGTTCGTTCCGTATCGTGTTCCGTCTGGACGGAGCAAGTGATAAATACTAAATTTGAGTATTATGAGACTGAGTATTATTATCCCGATATACAATGTGTCTAAATGGATCGGTCGATGTCTGGCTTCTGTCAGAAATCAGGGACTAGGTCCTGACGACTACGAGATTATTGCTGTAAACGACGGTACGACTGATGACTCAATGGATCAGCTCAATGACTTTCTGGCACGAGAGGCTAAATCTGGAGAGCGAACAGCTCCTGTGGTCATCGTCAATCAGACAAATAAAGGTCTGAGTGCTGCTCGTAATGCTGGTTTCAAGGTGGCAAAGGGAAACTATATCTGGTGGGTGGATAGTGATGATACGTTGGAGGCATGTTTTGCGCCACGATTGCTGGAACGTGCAGAGAAAGAACGTCTCGATGTACTCTGCTTTGGTTTGAATCTGGTGGCCGAGGATGGCAAGGTGACCAAATATGAGATCGAGGACAAGACTGGAGGTAAGACTGTTAAGGGAGAACAGTTCATGCTTAAGTGTTCTATGCCAGCGGCTGCATGGGCAGCAATATACCGTCGCGGATTCCTGGAGCGATATGCGTTGAAGTTCCATGAGGGAATCTTCCATGAAGATCAGGAATTCACACCTCGCGCTTATTTCTTTGCTCGTCGCATTGCTTTTGAGAATGTATCCGTGTATAACTATTATCAGCGAGAGGTGTCGATCATGAATACGGCCAAACCAAAGAGGACAGGAGATCTGCTCATTGTCTGTCAGCATCTTTGGGACTTCGCCATGGAGCAGACCCAGATTGAGTCGGCTATCCGATATGTCTTCATCAACCGAGTGTCATATCTCTTCTCGCAAGCGCTCTCTAACTTGTGCCATTGCGGACTTTATGAGTTCCCTGGAGACTATAAGAAACTGCCATATTATCCGCTCTCGATCAACAATTATCTCAATAAAAGAGAGAGGTATAAGTTCCGACTCATCAACCAGAGCGTACCGCTTTACTTGAAATTGTATAGCAAGTTCGTCAAACCCGAGAAGCAGGATCCGCTTAGCCGCCGTTTGCGTACACATGCATAACCCTTGTTAATAAAAGTCATGAATCCACATTGTATCTCCTTTTTAAATTATATAAGGTATGAGAAGAACTACTCAGAGAAGACCATGAGTAGTTACGCTTCAGACCTGGGGGAATATGAGGATTTCATCACTTGTAAGACTGGAGAGTTTGATCCCTTGCATCCGGATATTGATCTGGTCAGGAGTTGGATGGCAGAAATGGGAAAGAATCATTTGTCGGTGGCTACAGTCAAACGTCGAGTGAGTTGCGTGAGAAGCTTTTGCAAGTATTTGCGTAAGCATAATCTTATAGAGAGCAATCCATTGACGCTACTTCCGTCGCCTAAGGTGCCGAAGACTCTGCCTGTGTGGATTCCTGAAGAGCAGATGGATGTTCTTTTGGATAAGATTGAATACGGACAGGACTTTAATGGCGTGCGAGACCATCTGTTAATCGATTTGCTGTATAGTACAGGCATGCGAAGGTCTGAGGCCGCAGGACTGAAGGACTCGGATGTAGATGTCAATATGATGCAGCTCAAGGTGACAAAAGGTAAAGGTAACAAACAGAGACTGATTCCATTTGGACAGGAACTGAAGTCTTTGATAGAGCAATATAGAGATCGTCGAGATGCAGAGGTAGGAGGTCCTACAGAGATGCTTTTCACGGATATTGATGGCAACGGCCTGTCTCCTGCCAAGGTCACCAGCATTGCTCATAAGTATTTGTCTGAACTGGATCAGTTGCCACGAAAAGGAGCTCATGTGCTGAGACATTCTTTCGCTACGAATATGCTGGCTGAAGGTGCTGACCTGATGGCGGTGAAGGAGCTGCTCGGACATGCGTCTCTTGAATCGACCGAGATTTATACACACCTGACGCCAAAAGACCTGATTGAGAATTATAAACAGGCCCATCCAAGGGCCAAATGAGAGACCTTAAATACACATTATTAATTTTAAAAAGGATTTACTATGGAAGTTACAATTCAGTCTGTCAATTTTGAGACATCTGCTTCTGTCAATGAGTACATCAACAAGAAGCTTGGTAAGTTAGCACATCATGCTGATATCCGCACTGCAGAAGTTCAGCTGAAAGTTCTTAATACAACTGATAATGCAAACAAGGAAATCGGCATCAAGGTGCAGGTTGGCGATGAGCAGTTCTATGCTTCAAAGACTGCTGAAGTCTATGAAGATGCCGTAAGCCAGGTTGTGGACGCTTTGGAGCGCCAGATACTGAAGTCTAAAGAGAAAAAACACTGATTAAATGGTCAATAAACTCACAATCTAGGGTTTAAATTGACATTTAAATAGTGCAAATTTGACTGATACGCCCCCAAAAAAGTCTTTTTTATTGCTTTTTTGGGGGTAATTTTAAAAAAAACGCAAAAATATTTTGTGATTAAAAATAAAATTTCTACCTTTGCACCCGCAAAACTTGGGGAATCCTATGTTTTTTTGAACTGCGGGTATAGCTCAATTGGTAGAGTGTCAGCCCTCCAAGCTGAATGTTGCGAGTTCGAGTCTCGTTGCCCGCTCTAAGCTGCTGCCGTCATAGCTCAGTGGTAGAGCGCATCCTTGGTAAGGATGAGGTCCCGAGTTCAACTCTCGGTGACGGCTCTAAATCAAGGGTTTAATTATTCAGACCAATACAATACAAACAATTTAAATATATTTACTACTATGGCAAAGGAACAATTTGACCGTTCGAAACCACATGTAAACATTGGTACCATCGGTCACGTAGACCACGGTAAGACTACTCTTACCGCTGCAATCACCACCGTTCTCGCAAAGAAGGGTCTTTCAGAGGTTAAGTCATTCGACCAGATCGATAATGCACCTGAGGAGAAGGAGCGTGGTATTACTATCAACACCGCTCACGTTGAGTATCAGACTCAGAACCGTCACTACGCTCACGTAGACTGCCCAGGCCACGCTGACTATGTAAAGAACATGGTTACTGGTGCTGCTCAGATGGATGGCGCTATCATCGTAGTTGCTGCTACTGATGGTCCTATGCCACAGACCCGTGAGCACATCCTTCTCGCTCGTCAGGTAAACGTTCCACGTCTCGTTGTATTTATCAACAAGTGCGATAGCGTTGATGATGCTGAGATGCTTGATCTCGTTGAGATGGAGATGCGTGATCTTCTCGATCAGTATGGTTTCGAGGAGGATACTCCATTCATCCGTGGCTCCGCTCTTGGCGCCCTCAATGGCGTTGCAGAGTGGGAGGATAAGGTAATGGAGCTCATGGACGCTGGTGATACTTGGATCCAGCTCCCTCCACGTGCTCTTGATAAGGACTTCTTGATGCCAATCGAGGATATCTTCTCAATCACTGGTCGTGGTACTGTTGCTACTGGCCGTATTGAGACAGGTATCGTTCACGTTGGTGATCAGGTACAGCTCCTCGGTCTTGGTGCAGACAAGCTCACCGTTGTAACTGGCGTTGAGATGTTCCGTAAGCTCCTCGATCAGGGTGAGGCTGGTGACAACGTTGGTCTTCTCCTCCGTGGTATCGATAAGGCAGAGGTTAAGCGTGGTATGGTTCTCTGTAAGCCAAACAGCGTAACTCCACACGATCACTTCAAGGCTCAGATCTACGTTTTGAAGAAGGAAGAGGGTGGCCGTCACACTCCATTCAAGAACCACTATCGTCCACAGTTCTACCTCCGTACCATGGACGTAACTGGTGAGATCATGCTCCCAGAAGGCGTTGAGATGGTAATGCCAGGCGATCACGTATCAATTGACGTAACTTTGATTACTCCAGTTGCTATGTCACAGGGTCTCCAGTTCGCTATCCGTGAGGGTGGTCGTACCGTAGGTTCTGGCCAGATCACTGAGATTCTCTAATCTCTTTGAGATAGATTACTAATTACGAATTACTGATTACGGGTTTCCGTGTAATTCGTAATTCGTAATTAGTAATTCATTTACGGGTGTAGCTCAGTCGGTAGTGCACTGGTCTCCAAAACCAGGTGTCGTGTGTTCGAACCTTACCACCCGTGCAATAAATAATAAAAGAAAATGAATAAAATCATCACTTACGTAAAAGAATCTTATAACGAACTTGTTAATAAGGTTTCTTGGCCAACCCGTGCACAGGTTACAAGCAGCTCGGTAGTCGTTTTGTCAGCTTCCGTGATTATCGCGCTTGTTATCCTTGTTATGGATTTGGCTTTCGGTAATGTTTTGATGCCTCTTATTTATACTGGCTCTGTCAATTTCTAATTTCGGTTAGAGAAAGTAGTAATTCACAATTGTAATTCACTATGGCAGCAGAGTATAGATGGTATTGCCTCCGTGCTATCAGCGGTAAGGAACTCAAGGTCAAGGAACTTCTTGATGCAGAGATTGCCAATGGCGATTTCGAAGGTCTCGTAGAGCAGGTCATCGTTCCAACTGAGAAAGTCGTTGTGCAGCGAGGTAATAAGAAAGACATCAAAGAGAAAGTCCTTTTCTCTGGTTACGTATTTGTACGTTGTAAGCTCGTAGGAGAAGTTCAGGCGCAGTTGGCTAACACGACCAATGTCGTTAACTTCCTTATGGGTCGCGTAACAAAGAAGCCAGAACCTCTTCCTGATGATCAGATTGCCGCTATGCTCGGTAATGTCGATGAGAAGGCAGAGTTGGACGAACCGGCACAGATTACTTACATGGTTGGCGAGACAATCAAGGTCAACGATGGTCCTTTCAAGGATTTCGATGGTGTCATCGAGGAAGTATCTGATGAGAAGAAGAAACTGAAGGTAAGCGTCAAGATCTTTGGTCGCAAGACTCCTCTTGAACTTAACTTCGATCAAGTTATTAAAGAGGCTTGATTCAGAAGGGAGCATGTACTGGTCGCCCGGTTACGAGGGTGGGAGAAGCATTCCCGTTTGACTGTTTCAAGCAAATATTAACCGCTAGCGTTAGCGCGAGGATCCTCAAACCAATCCGTTCGAAACGCAGTTAGCACAATACTTTTTATTCCACAATGGCAAAAGAAATTGGTGGACAGATTAAGTTGCAGATTAAGGGTGGTGCTGCAAATCCTGCACCTCCAGTAGGTCCAGCCCTTGGTTCTAAGGGTATCAACATCATGGCCTTCTGCAAGGAGTTTAACGCTCGTACTCAGGACAAGGCAGGTAAGGTACTCCCAGTAGTGATTACCTATTACACTGACAAGTCTTACGATTTCGTTATCAAGACTCCTCCTGCTGCTGTCCAGTTGCTCGAGGCCGCAAAGGTTAAGAGTGGTTCAGCTGAACCTAACCGTAAGAAGGTGGCATCTGTAACCTGGGATCAGGTTAAGGCCATCGCTGAGGACAAGCTCCCAGATCTCAACTGCTTTACTGTAAAGTCTGCAATGAAGCTCGTTGCAGGTACTGCACGTAGCATGGGTATCACCGTAACCGGCGACATGCCAGAATAATCCTTAAAACTTCAAACTAACAATGGCAAAACTTACTAAGAATCAGAAGGCCGCCGCTGCTAAGATTGAAGCAGGTAAGGCTTATACTTTGGCTGAGGCTTCAGCTCTCGTAAAGGAAATTACTTATACTAAGTTCGACGCTTCTGTTGATATCGACATCCGTCTTGGTGTCGATCCTCGCAAGGCAAACCAGATGGTACGTGGTACCGTATCTCTCCCTAACGGCACAGGTAAGACCGTTCGCGTTCTTGCTCTCTGTACCGCTGATCAGGAGGCTGCTGCTCTCGCTGCTGGCGCTGATTACGCTGGTCTTGATGAGTACCTCCAGAAGATTAAGGAGGGTTGGACTGATATCGATGTAATCATCACCCAGCCAGCTTGCATGGGTAAGCTCGGTCCTTTGGGTCGTGTACTCGGTCCTCGTGGTCTCATGCCTAACCCTAAGTCAGGCACCGTTACTATGGACGTTGCTAAGGCTGTAAAGGAGGTTAAGCAGGGTAAGATTGACTTCAAGGTTGATAAGGGTGGTATCGTCCACACTTCACTTGGTAAGGTCAGCTTTACTCCAGAGGCTATCCAGCAGAATGCAAAGGAGTTCATTCAGACTATTATCAAGCTGAAGCCTGCTACTGCAAAGGGTACTTATATTAAGAGCATTTTCCTTTCAAGCACAATGAGTGCCGGCATTAAGGTCGACACCAAGTCTATCGACGAATAATATATTTTTCTGGAACTCTGTTCCGATAATAAATTAAATTATGAAGAAAGAAGATAAAGTCCTTAATATTGAGAAGCTCGAAGGTCTCCTTGGAGAGTACGCTCACTTCTATGTAACCAATATCGAGGGCCTCAATGCCGAGAAGACCAGCGCACTTCGTCGCGAGTGCTTCAAGCAGGAGGTTAAGCTCGTTATGGTTAAGAACAAGCTCTTCGTTAAGGCGCTTGAGAATAAGGGTGTTGACGTTTCTCCTATTGCAGCTGCATTCAAGGGTACTTCAGCAATCATGTTCTCAAACGTTGGCAACGTTCCAGCTAAGCTGATCAAGACTCTCAATAAGAAGGAGGAGGTCGTAGCTCTTAAGGGTGCTTACGTTGAGGAGTGCTGCTATGGCGCTGATGCTCTCGAGACCCTCGTTGCTATCAAGAGCAAGAACGAACTCATTGCCGATGTTATCGCTCTCTTGCAGTCTCCTGCAAAGAACGTTATCTCTGCTTTGCAGAGCGGCGCAAACACCATTCACGGTGTACTCAAGACCCTGGGCGAGCGCCCAGAGTAATCATCGGATTATCGCAGGACATCCGAGGAGTTGCCTGATCGCTGCTTGATTATGTAGCGAAAGAATGCGTGTATGCTCTATAATCGCCCTGCAACCAAACATTAATATATATAAAAATAATAATATTTAAAAAATTACAATTATGGCAGATTTGAAAGTTCTCGCAGAGGAGTTGGTAAACCTCACTGTAAAGGAAGTTAATGAGCTCGCTCAGATTTTGAAGGATGAGTATGGCATTGAGCCAGCTGCTGCAGCTGTTGCAGTTGCTGCTCCTGCAGCTGGTGGCGAAGGCGCTGCTGCTGCTGAGCAGACTGAGTTCGATGTAGTTCTCAAGGAGGCAGGTGCTAACAAGCTCCAGGTCGTTAAGGCTGTTAAGGAGGTTTGTGGTCTCGGTCTTAAGGAGGCTAAGGAGATGGTTGACGGCGCTCCTGCTACTGTTAAGGAGAAGCTCTCTAAGGCAGAGGCTGAGGCCCACAAGAAGGCTCTTGAGGAGGCTGGTGCTGTTGTTGAGCTCAAGTAATCCTTACTCAATCACACCCATAGGTTTAGACCCTCAACATATAGAGGAGGGTCTATACCCTTTTTACGTTTTT
>JAZUDJ010000093.1:0-4099 GCA_045639585.1 Bacteroidales bacterium | reverse complement strand
GTATTCGTTCATCAGGTAAGCCACGAAGATGAGGCCGCCGGGACGGGTCACACGCTTGGCTTCTTTGAGCGCCTTGAGCTTCTCCTCTTCGCCAATCAGGTGATAGAGAGGACCGAGCAGGAGCGTGATGTCGGCGGTGTCGGTCGGTAGGAACGGCATGTTCCTCGCATCGCCTTGCACCACATCGGCCGAAGGTTCGCGCTTGAGGAATACCTCGATGTTGCGTCGCACAAGCTCCACGGCCTTGACCTGATAGCCTTCTGCCATGAGCGCTGAGGTGTATCGGCCGGTACCGGCACCGATGTCAAGGATCATCTGGCCGGGTTGCAGGAAGCGGGGCAGGTGGTGCAGGGTGGTTTCGAACTCCACCATGCCATGCCGGCGCAACAGACGCTTGTCTTCGGGGTGCTTGTTATAATGTTTCTCTATGTTCGATAATGCCATAGTTCCTTCCGATTATACGGTGATATTGTCGATGCGAAGTTTGATGATACCCGCAGGAACACGCGCCTCCACCTCGTCGCCTACTTTCTTGCCCAGTAAAGCCTCGGCAATAGGTGACTTGATGGAGATCTTGCCCTCTCTCAGGTTCGCTTCGTGCGGGTTGACGATGGTGTAGGCCTGCTTGGTGTTGGTTTTCAGGTTGGTGAACTCCACCTTGCGGAGCAATCCCACCGTCTCGCAGTTGAGGATGGTGGCGTCGAGCACTTGTGCATTCTGTATCACATTGGTCTTGTACTTGATCTGGCTCATTACCCTACGCAATGCACGCTTGGCTGCATGATACTCGAAGTTCTCACTCAGGTCACCCTTGGCACGCGCTTCCGAGAGCTCATCCTTGGCTTTCGGGAGTTCAACCTTGATGAGTTCCTGCAATTCGGCTACAAGCTGGTCGTAGCATTCCTTTGACATGTATTCCATATCGTTCGTTGTTTTTCAGCTGGTTGTCCTATATTTAGAGATCCTCCTCGTAGAAGAGATAATGGCTCTCGGTCATTCCTAAAGCCTGATAGGTGGCTAAGCCTTGGGTATTGGTACGGTCAACGTACAATCTGACGCAAGGTGCACCGGCTTTCTTAGCCGCGTTCTTCACTGCTTCGTACATTGCTCTATATACACCCTTACGGCGATAGCTCTGGCTGACGTAGACGCTCTGGATCCACCAGTACCACGCGCAGCGCCAGTCACTCCACTCACGGGTGACGAGCAGTGACGCGATGGCTTCACCCTGCTCGTTACGTGCTACAAAATACGTACCTTTCTGTGCATCCTTAAGGCCTTCGGTAACGCCTCGCAGCACCAGTGCATAATCGAGTGTCGTACCTTCTGACTCTTCGGCCATCTCGACTTGAAAGCGTGCGATGGCAGGTGCATCGGTGAGCGACGCCTGCTCAATATTCCATTTATTTTCCATATTTTTCTTTATTACTATTATACTTTATTGACTGGGTTTGCCGATAAGCTACTTCACCTCACGGATCATCTGGACGTGTGGAATACCATCCTCCAGAAATACGTCCGAAGAGACCTTGAACCCTAGCGACTCATACAGAGGGATGGCATACGTCTGTGCCTCCAGATAGATCTGCGCAGCTTTCATCTCATTCTCTGCAATGCCGATGGCCGCCTTCATGATGTCCGACGCTTTCTTCTGCCGGCGATAATCCGGATCGGTGACTACTCGGCCGATCTGTACCAACTTCTTCTCCTGATCCTTCCAGAAAGTCCTGGCGCAGGCAATGACCTTATCGCCGTGCAAGTAGAAGGTGTGAATGGCTCTCTGATCGAGGTCATCCAGATCCTGATAGAGACATTCCTGCTCCAAAACGAAGACCTTCGCGCGGAGCTGTAGGATCTTGTAAAGCTGATCGACGGTCAGTTGGTTAAAAGGGACAGAGACGATACGCTGTGGCCGATATAGCAAACCTACGCAATGGCACGACTTGCCGTCATTTTCTTGAAGGACGTGGAAATTCGGACACGTATCGCACCCTTTCCAGAACTTCGGATCATGGGTCAGCTGATCATAGCCGACACGCTCGAAGCCTAACTTCGTATTCATGCGGATGACGGCTTCGCTCTTCGTGATGCCGAAGATACTGGCATCGGGAAACAGCTTGCGACACTGCTCAAAGATCTGCTGCTTGATACGCGTCGCTACGCCCTGGCCACGGAATTCAGGTCGGACAATCAATCCGGAGTTGGCCACAAACTGTTCGTCCTGCCAGCATTCAAGGTAGCAGAACCCTGCGAAGGCCCCCTCGCACAGTGCAATGACGGCCTTGCCTTCGCACATCTTCTGCGCCAGATAATCCGGGTCGCGCATCACGATGCTGTTGCCCTTTACCTGACTGGCTTCATAGATGGCCGAAAGGATGTCCGGTATGTATTGCTTGTGGCTCTCATTGGCCACTACGACTTCTATATTCATGTTGTTTATTTGAGCAGGAATCTATTGGATCTCATCAATCATAATCTCTGAGATGGCAAAGAGCTTATTAAGCCAAAAACATCTCATCGAGCATCTTCAATCCGCTCTTTGTCCTGAAGATATTCTTTCTCACGGCACGGATGGCCTCCTCATTCTCCTGATCCTCATATAGGTTCACAAGGAAATCTGCCTCAATAAGAATCTGATAATCCGGATCCTCACACACGTGGTAGGTGTGGTGATGGCCGACGAGCCAGCAGATGCGCTCTATCTGCTTCGGGGTGTAGCCACCGAGTCGTGTCAGCAGTTCCTCTGCCACCGCCGGTCCTTCCTCTTCCTGCATCTTGCCATTCTGATGACCATACTTTTTCTCGCTGGCTCTGATGCCGATATCATGCACGAGTGCTGCACTTTCGAGTACAAACTGCGTCTCCTCGTCGAGTCCTTCCTCCATGCCGATCAGTGCGGCGTAGGCGTGCACCTTCGTCGTATGCTGTATTCTCTTCGGATCGCCGTTGTCATAGCTGATCATGGCGAGTGCAAGTTCCTGTATCTTTGTCATAAAACGCTTTTTCTGTTGCTTATCCTTCTTATTGTTTTGTTGTCATAACGATGACCAACCACTTATTTATGCACGTCAATGACATCCGTCACATGCTCCATCTGCTGACGCGAATATCGGTCATATTGCTCCGCATACACCCTCATCCGCTCCGCACTATAAGTATCCTCCTTGATGATTCCATTGTCCGACAGCAGCTCCACCACCTTACCCAATGTCTCCTGCCGAAGTACGCTCCGTTTCTGCTCATCTACCACCCGTGACGTCGCTTCGTACATCTTCACCAGACCTTCAATCTTTCGGAATACCCTGTCCGGAATCTCCTCCAACCCCTGATGATCATATACCACCGAAGCCACACTCGTCAGTCGCACCGTCTCCGGATCCTTATCGATCGTCACAATACTACAATCGCACAGCTCCCAATCCCACACCGACGGCCGTATTCGGTCAAAGTGTATGACCTTCCGTCCGAAGAGCGGATTCTTCTGTATGTACGACTTATGGGGTTCGAGGATCATGACGCTTATTATTTGTCATTTTGTAAGATCACGGTGCAAATATAATGTTTTTTTTATTATTACAGTCATATTTCCTTGTAAAATAACTTCTGTTTGGCTTTTGTGGTACTTTGAACAATCAAATTATCCATTAGCTACACTAAAAACATAAGCAAATAAAACCTTTTTCAGACATAAATTCTTTATCTGACAAAAAATATGTATCTTTGCATTCGTCGATTAGGTAGATATTAATTATAAGTGGCGATGAATCCATACAAGATACTCATCATCGATGACAATCAGTCGGTGCTCCGTACATTGAAGCTGGTGCTCAATGGCGTCTTCAAGACCGTGGTGACGGTACCAGATCCGCAGCTGATACCTGCTTTGCTACAGGCGGGTGATGTGGATGTGGTTCTGCTCGACATGAATTTTGACGCGCGTAAGCTCGATGGCGAAGAGGGGCTTTTCTGGCTCAATCGCATCAACGAGATACCTGAGGCTCCTGCGGTGGTGCTGATCACCGCTTTCGGAGATATCGATCTGGCTGTGCGAAGTGTGCAGCAAGGTGCTGAGGACTTCATCACGAAGCCTTGGGACAAC
>JAZUDJ010000092.1:0-26883 GCA_045639585.1 Bacteroidales bacterium | reverse complement strand
GATGCCGAGCTTGCCAGCAAAGTGGCTCATATACTTGTAGAAGAGACCCTCCTCGAAGTAGTCGTGACCTGCAGGAACAGGAGTGTGGCAGGTATAGAGTGAGCTTGAGCGAACTACCTCAAGAGCCTCGTTGAACTTCAGACCGTCACGAGCGATAAGGTCAGCCAGACGCTGTGCATTCATCAATGCAGCGTGGCCCTCGTTAGCATGGTAAACGTCCTTCTTGATGCCGAGCTTGTCGAGGAGCATGACACCACCGATACCGAGGAGATACTCCTGCTTGATACGGTTCTCCCAGTCGCCACCATAGAGCTGGTGGGTGATAGAGCGGTCGTACTCAGAGTTGCGGTCGAAGTCAGTATCAAGGAGATAGAGCTTAACGCGACCTACGTTGACCTGCCATACCTTAGCGCATACGATGATGCCGTCGTGGAATGGAACCTCAAGGATGAGCTGTGCGCCGTCCTCGCCCTTCACTGGCTCGATAGGGAGCTGGTTGAAGTTCTGAGCCTCGTAGTTAGCCTCCTGGCTGCCATCAGCAGAGAGGGTCTGGGTGAAGTAGCCATAACGATAGAGGAAACCTACTGCACAGAAGTTGACGTTAGAGTCAGAAGCCTCCTTTACATAGTCACCAGCGAGGATGCCGAGACCACCAGAGTAGATCTTCAAGCAAGCGGTCAAGCCGTACTCCATACAGAAGTAAGCGACAGAAGCGCGCTTGGTATCCATTGGCTCTGCCATGTATGCGTTGAAGCGGGTAACGACGTCGTTGACCATCTTCATGAGCTTCTTATCAGCAACAACTGCGTTGAGCTTGTCAAGTGACATGTTCTCGAGCATAGCCACTGGGTTGTGACCGGTAGCACGCCAGAGCTCGATGTCGAGCTGACGCCAGAGCTCACGGGCGTTGGTATCCCATGACCACCAGAGGTTGCGAGCAACAGTGTACAAGCCTTCGAGCTCAGCAGGAAGGTTTGACTTTACGGTAATATCACGCCATACTGGGGCGTTGGTATTACAAACCTGAACTTTCATAACTATATATTTTAAAATGTGTAAATAAAAATATGCTTAATAACCGGTGCGGGCGATGGCCTTGGCCAATGCCTGCTCGTATGCCTTGTTATAATACTTGATGAAGTTGTGCCAGCCAGCGCGGGTAGAGAGGCGGCGAGCCTCCTGACGGATGGCCTTGACCTCGACCTGAGGAACCTCAGCGAAGCGCTTCACCAGGTTAGAGATGGCGGTGACTACCTCAGCGTAGTTGCTGTCGCCACGTGGAACGACTGCTACGGCGTCGAGGATATCGGTATCCTTGCCTAAGCCCTGACACCACATACCGAAGCCTGAGAGGCTGGTGGTGATGGTCGGCACACCGAAGGCGCATGACTCCATTGGGGTATAGCCCCATGGCTCGTAGTAGCTTGGATAGATGCTGAGGTCGAGGCCTGCGAGCATCATGTAGTAGCTGCGGTTGAGCAAGCCGTCGTCGCCATTGAGGTAGCAAGGGATGTAGACTACCTTGACCTTATCGCCGGCCTCATTGCGGAAACCGAGCTGATGGATGCGGTTGAGGATGACGTCCTCAAAGTAATTATGTACGGCGTGTGTGAAAACTGCGTCGCTCAAAGCACCCTCGCATGAAGCAGTGCCATTGTAGCGTGCCAGTACGTCAGCACGTGGCTCGGCTACCCAGCCAGGAACCATGATGAAGGCTACGATCTCGCGGTCGAGATTCTGCTCACGGAGGCGGCTCATCGCGTCGAGGAAGACGTCGAGACCCTTGTTCTTGAACTCACAGCGACCGGCAGTGCCGATGAAGAGTGCATTGTCAGCAGGAGCCTTACCTGTGAGGCTCTCTACGATCTTAGAGAATGCCTGACGGCTGATGCGGCGCTCGCGGCTGAAAGCGGTTCCCTTAGGAACGAAGTCGCCCTCAAAGCCATTAGGAGTAACTACTGGTTCGCGCTCAAGGAGCTGTGTACACTCTGCTGCAGTGATATCGCTCACGGTGGTGAAGCAGTCAGCCTCAAGGGCAGCGTGCTTCTCGACAGAGTGCTTGCTGGTCATGTTGAGTTCATCGGCCATCTGATCGCCGAAGTAACCCTTCAGGTAATCGTAGAGTGGCTTGTTGTTACCACAGATGCTGCGACCTACACAGGTGGCGTGTGTGGTAAAGACAGTAGCGATGGCAGGAACCTGATGCTTCAGATAAAGGACACCCATACCGGTAGTCCACTCGTTGAAGTGTGCGATGGCGTGGCTGCGCAATGGGCAGACATGCTTGAAGAGGCTCTCAATGACAACAGCTGATGCATGTGCGAAGGTACATCCCTCATCATAATCGCCGTAAGCAGCCATGGAATTGACACCATACCACTCCCAGATCTGGCCGTAGAAGGCGTTCTTGCTGCTATAGAAAGGGCGGAAATCAACGAGGACTACCTGTGGCTCGCCTGGCACCTTCCAGCGACCGACGCGAACCTTCAGACCCTCAGCCGAAGCTTTCTGAGCCCACTGCTGAAGATCAGCCGAAGCAGAAGTAGGATCAAAGAATGGTGACTCCTGCTCCTCCCAGAGATCTGGACCAACAAAGACGAGATTGTCTCCAAACTGTTTTTTGAGTGTGGCAGCTTTAGTAGAGAGAACCGCATAGATGCCACCTACCTTATTACATACCTCCCAACTTACCTCAAATAAAAAATCGGGGTTAACAGATACTTCTTTCATTAATTCTTATGTCTAAACACTAATTTCAGGCTGCAAATATAGTGATTATTTTCGACTTAGAGCCATTTTATCAGTCATTTCTTGTTTCCTCTACCAGCAATTGAACATTATTTAACAATTTACAAACTACGTTTTACATATTTTTGCCAAAAATAGCAGATATGCTTGCCACATTTATAATTTATAAAGAAGGAAACTGCAGCGATGGAAACAAAAAAAGAAGGCAATGGAAACAAAGAAGCAGGCAATGGGAACAAAAAAAGAAAGGGATCAGATGCCATTGGCTTCTAATCCCCATTTCTTAAACTCGGTGTTTCCACCAGAAGTCAGAAACTGATTACTCAGCTGCAGACTCCTGAAGGTGCTGAACATAGATAGCACGCTCCATCTTGACACGCTTAACCTGTGATGGTGCGTCGAACTGCTGACGACGACGGAGTTCCTTGATCACGCCGGTCTTCTCGAACTTGCGCTTGAACTTCTTCAGGCACTTTTCAATGTTCTCGCCTTCCTTAACTGGTACAATAATCATAATGTACGGGTTTTTTAATAATCCGAATCACCCGGCCCCCTTTTTTACATCTCCATTTCTAATGGCCTTGAGCTCATCGGCTGCTTACCACTTTGATAAGCGGGTGCAAAGGTATTCATTTCTGGCGAATTTTCCAAATTATCGCGTAAAAAAGTGTTGATAAAGAGGCGTTTTCTTGGTTTTGACGAAATTTTTCTTTACTTTTGCGGCGTATTTGTCAAGTGGAGATTAATATTTTAGAACAATGAATCAAGCTATAGAAAGACTCGCACAGCTCCGTAAGGCCATGATGGAAACGGGGATTGATGCGTATGTGATTGAGAATTCTGATCCTCATCAGTCAGAATACCTGCCTGACCACTGGCAGGTGATCAGGTGGATGTGTGGGTTCAAGGGCGAGGTGGCCACGCTCATCGTCACCCAGGACGAGGCGCGGCTCTGGACGGACTCGCGCTTCTTTATCAGCGGCGCGGCTCAGCTGCAGGACACCAGTGTGGAGCTGATGAAGATGAAGGTGCCTGGCGTGCCGACGGTCTGCGAGTGGCTGAAGGAGTATCAGCAGGCGAATGATAACGCGGTCATTGCCGGGGATTGCCGGATGCTCTTCGGTGCGGCTCGCAGTTTTGTGTCATTGGATAAAGACCTCATCACGCCACTCTGGAGCAATCGCCCATCGTTGCCACAGAATCCGATAGAGATTTATCCGGAGTCGTATGCCGGGGAAGCAACGGCAGAAAGGCTCAACCGCATCCGCAAGGCTTGCCTGCCTGAGCGGACGGACGGGCTTTTCGTCTCTGCGCTTGACGAGATTGTCTGGGCGCTGAACCTCCGCGGTTCGGACATCCAGTGCACCCCGGTCTTTGTGGCTTATCTGCTCATCACCAACTTCGGCGGGTATCTTTTTGTCGATAAAGAGAAAGTTTCTGCTGAGGTGGAGGCCTATCTGAAGCCATTGAAGATCAGTATCCTCCCCTACGAGGATGGCAGTTTTATTGCCACACATGGCATCAATGAATACCTGCAGGGGAAGGTTCCAGGACACCTGATGGTGCAGCTGGTGGAGAATAATCCGATCCAGCTGATGAAGTCGCTCAAGAACCAGACGGAGATTGAGGGATTCAGGTCGGCCATGCACAAAGATGGCGTTGCGCTGACCCAGTTCTATCATTGGCTGGAAGAGGAGATGAAGCTTCGCACCGTCACGGAGATGGATTGCGTGAGGAAGCTGACCTATTTCCACAGCCTGCAGCCGCTCTACCGCGACGAGTCCTTCCCTGCCATCGTCGGCTGGAATGAGCATGCGGCCATGCCCCACTATGAACCTGGCGAGGATCATGACACGCCTATCACGGGCGATGGCCTGCTGCTGATCGATGCGGGCTGCCAGTTCCTCGACGGAACCACTGATATGACCCGAACCATCGGCATTGGCAATGTCAGCGACGAGATGAAGCGAGACTTCACGCTGGTCCTGAAGGGACACATCCGACTGGCCTCAGCGGCGTTCCCTGTCGGTACGAGAGGTGACCAGCTAGATGCATTGGCGCGTATGGATCTGTGGCGGGATGCTAAGACCTATCGTCATGGCACGGGTCATGGAGTGGGCCATTATCTGGGTTGCCACGAGGGTCCGATGAGCATTCGCATGGAGCATAATCCGCAAGCCATCCTGCCAGGAATGATCATCAGCAACGAGCCGGCCATCTACCTTAATAATAAATATGGTATCAGGCACGAAAACTGCATTCTGGCAAGAACGTTCGACCCTGCTGTTGACGCTCCGGAGGCTACGCCGTGCGACCAGAACGAGCAGGGAGATTTCCTCTGCTTCGAGACGATGACCTTGTGCTATCTCGACACAAGCTGCCTCCAACTTTCGCTTCTCACCGACGAAGAAATCAAATGGATTGACGGCTACAATCAGTGGGTTTATGATGAGCTGAAAGACGATTTGAATGCTAATGACCGGCAATGGCTGGCAGAGAAGTGCAAATCCATCAGATAGGGGTTATTGTACAAATTTGACATTTATTAACTGTTTTATTTTGAAAACTACAAATGGCAAAACACCCCATTCAGGACGTTTTGCCATTATTTTTTTGTACAAAATTTGCACAAACGTTTGCACTATTAAATAAATACGGTTATCTTTGCAGCGTGTTTTTCATGGTATTAGATTTAAGGTAATGTGAACAAAGGCCGTCGTGATGACGACCTTTGTTTTTTATTTCCTATGACAACAAGGACGATCACAGCCTTCACAGCTGCATTTTTTGTGCTGGCGTATGTTTTTGAACGCAAACCAGGCACCTGCAGCCACTAAAACCAAGATGATAATTGTCGGAATATTCATATCACTTGTTGTACAAAACTACAATTAGTTATTTAGGGTTGATCATGATGTGATTCTTGCCCTTTGGCAGAGGTACAGGAGCAGCGTTGCCCGCAGACTTGATCAGAGCCATCGTCTTCATAATCTGGCCAGGCGCAGCATTAACCTTAGCAGCCTCCGTCTCGCTGCCACTGCGCTGAAGGTCGAGACCCTTCGGAAGGATGTCGTGACCCTCGATCATATAGTGGTTGCTTGGATAGCTCTTTGGAGCTTGCATATCGCCCATCGACTGCTCACCATTGATGCTGCTACGCTCTACCTTCGACTTGATGAATGGATGCACTGGCACCTTCATGTCGAAAGAGATAAAGGCAGGAATGTCCATGTCGCACTTGGCATAGAGAACAGGGATGTCTTCCTGGAATGAGCAGTCATAGAGGAAGGCAACGCGGGTGCTGGCAATCGAATACTGATACTCGATGATGTCACCTTTCTTGACGTCAGGCACCTGGACGTGCAGGACGACGTAATGATTGTCGAGACGCTCGGTCTTGAAGGTGTCATTCTTGAGGTAGCGGCGCGAGACCTTGCCCTTCTCATTCTGGCTGAAGACCACGACCTTCAAACTCTCCATCTCATCGTAGATCTTAGAATCTGTCTCATCCTTAAGATAGATGATGTCAATATTAGCATAGCCGGCACCAGAATCCTTGAGAATCTTGATACGAAGCTTATTATCGTAGGTGGCGCGCACATTGCTGTTCTCACTGTTGCCGAGGAACTCTACGCTTGAGACAGAGAGTTCGGTGTCGGCATTGGTATAACTTGAGAACTGGCGAGCAATCTTATAAGTCACATTCATCGTACGATTGAGCACTACGGCCTCAGCGTCTGGAGCCTCGCCCCATGCCTGCAGAGACCACTCGGTCTGCGATGGCTTACCCCACTTGAGATTAGGGTTCTGTGCTTGTGCTACGGTCATGAACAGACAAGCAACTAATAAAAAAAGGTAATGTTTCATGTTGTAATATGTTTTGTTGATTTCATGTATCTGCTTACTTTGTCTTAATCAGACGAACAATTCGAGCAAGAGCTTGACCAGGAATGCAATTATCCAAGCGATGATGCACTGGAAGATGACGATCTGCCGCGCCCATCGGCTACCCAACTCACGACGGATGGCGGCAATGGCTGCCACACAAGGCGTATAGAGCAAGCAGAAGACCAGCAGCACGTAGCACGAAACTGGATTGAGCAATGCAAAGAGCGCCTGTTCGTCAGGGAAGAGAACTCCCAGCGTACTGACCACACTCTCCTTGGCCATAAAGCCGCTCACCAGTGCGGTGACCCATTGCCACTCACCGAAGCCTAGAGGTCGGAACAATGGGGCTATCAGACCTGCGATGCTGGCAAGGATTGACTCAGCTGCATCATCGACCAAAGTGAATCGGAAATCGAAGTGCTGCAGGAACCAGATGACGATGGAAGCAATGAAGATGACCGAGAAGGCTCGCTGCAGGAAGTCGCGCGCCTTGTCCCAGAGGAGCATCAGTACATTACGCGCACCCGGCATACGATAGCAAGGAAGCTCCATGACGAAAGGAACCGCCTCGCCCTTGAACAGCGAATTCTTGAACAGCAATGCCAGCAAGACGCCCGTCATTATACCTATTATATATAATGAGAACATGATCATGCCGCCATGATGCGGGAAGAAGGCGGCGCAGAAGAACGCATAGACAGGCAACTTGGCCGTGCAGGACATGAACGGGGTCAGCAGGATGGTCAAGCGGCGGTCACGCTCTGAAGGCAAGGTGCGCGTGGACATTACCGCAGGAACGGAACATCCGAAACCAATCAGCATCGGCACGATACTACGGCCCGAGAGGCCAATGCGGCGCAGGAGCTTATCCATCACGAAAGCGATACGAGCCATATAGCCAGAGTCTTCGAGCATCGAAAGGAAGAAGAAGAGCAGGATGATGATGGGCAAGAAGCTCAGCACCGAACCAATACCGGCGCAGATACCGTCAATCACCAATGAGTGCACCACTTCATTGACTTGCAAGGAAGCAAGAGCTGAGTCAAGCACCGAAGTACCATAATTGATGGCGGCTTCGAACCATCCCTGCAAAGCATCTCCAATCACATTGAATGTAAGCCAGAAGATGAGACCCATGATGAGCAGGAAGGCCGGCAGCGCCGTAAAGCGTCCAGTCAGCACCTTGTCATAGATCTCGGAACGACGCTGCTCACGGCTACGACGTGGCTTGATGACACACCTGCGACAAAGCTGCATAATAAAGCCATAGCGCATGTCTGCCACTGCAGCTGCCGGATCAAGACCTCGCTCCTCCTCCAGCTGACGGAGGATATGACCAACCAGTTTGCGCTCGTTCTCTGCCAACTTAAGCGCATCAATGACCATTGAGTCTCCCTCGATAACCTTGCTGGCGGCAAAACGGATAGGCAGGTGAGCCGACTGGGCATGATCCTCGATCAAGTGCATCACGGCATGGAGACTACGGTGCATCGCACCACCATGCTCATGCGCATCGCAGAAATCCTGACGCTGAGGAACTTCCTGATACTTGGCAATGTGGATGGCGTGCTGTATCAATTCCTGCACACCCTCGTTCTTGGCAGCAGAGATAGGAACTACAGGTACACCCAAAGCCTGCTCCATGGCATTGATCAGGATGGAACCGGAATTGCTGGTCACCTCGTCCATCATATTCAAGGCCAGCACCATCGGAACGCCGAGCTCCATCAGCTGCATGGTCAGATAGAGGTTTCGCTCGATGTTGGTTGCATCGAGGATATTGATGATGGCCGACGGCTTCTCTTCGAGGATGAACTGGCGCGACACGATTTCTTCGGCAGAGTATGGCGAGAGGCTATAGATGCCCGGCAGGTCGGTCAGCTCGGTATTCGGATAACCCTTGATAGGTCCGGACTTACGATCAACGGTGACGCCCGGGAAGTTGCCGACGTGCTGGTTGCTGCCAGTCAGCTGATTGAAGAGTGTCGTCTTGCCGCAGTTCTGATTGCCTACCAACGCAAAGGTCAGTCGTTGCTTGACGGTTGTAGTATCCTGATCAGCACCATCTGCCTCCTGGTCATGCTGGCACCAGCGGTTACGGCCCTCTTTCTTGTTCTGACGGAGCTGCTTCTGCTCCTCCTCATGATAACGGCCACCTTCACCCAAGCCCGGGTGCTCTATCTGGTCATGGACCTGTGGCTGCGGCTGAGGATCCGGCACATCGAGCGAGATTCCGATCTTCGAAGCATCGTCCAGTCGGAGCGTCAACAAGTAGTCGTGCAACATCAGCTGCATCGGATCACCCATAGGAGCATACTTCATCAGCGTCACCTTGGTGCCAGGGATAATGCCCATATCGAGGAAATGCTGACGCAAAGCGCCATCGCCCCCAACAGAGGTGACAATGGCACTCTTTCCTATTTTAAGTTCTCGTAATGTCATATTATGTTACTGCAACATATCGAAAAGCTGCAGGAGACTCGAAGCAGTCGGCTCATAGTTGATCTCATCATCGGCATTATTCCAAGATGTTCCCTTGAACCAGATGGCCTTACAACCCAGACCAATTGCAGGAAGAATATCCTTCTGATAGCTGTCTCCAATAACCGTGATTTCCTCTGGCTTGAGGTTCAGGCGATCAATGGCCAACTGGAAGATCTGAGGATCAGGTTTTCGAACTCCGACCTCGGAAGAATCAATGACAATACGGAAGCAACGTCCCAGACCGAAGTCCTGCAGCACGGCAGACAGATTGCCATAGAAATTGCTTACCAACGCCAAGTCATACTTCTCTGACAGTCTCTCGATATAAGGTATTGCATCGAGCGTACAGCGTCGTGCATAATCGTAGCAATAGCCTGCAATAATATCAACAAAATGCTGAGCCAGATCATGCATATTGTCAACGATAGGCACCTCTCCCTCACTGATTAGACGGAGCGTCGTCTGGAGGATATCTTCATTGAGCTGCTCCTGCTGAATCAAATAGTCAATCTGTATACCCACACGGGTCTGCATCAATTCAAAGAAGTTATCCGTTGGCTGCACGACAGGATTGAAAGACACATATCGCTCCGTGTAGATATAGGCTTCACGGAACTGGTCTTTTGTGATAGGCAATGAGACCTGGCAATAGCCCTCCCATAGCACTTCTGACCAATGCTTTCCATTGCTGTCAATGGTAGCACCGTAATCAAGAATTAATCCTTTCATTCTATTTATTTTTACTTTTTTACTTTGTCGGAAGTCCCGCTCATTCTCATCAGGAGCAGACCAATAGCAATCCAGATGAATTCGCGAAGACGTGTGGCGAAGCTTAGCGCCACAGCTACTGCAAGCAGAGTCATACCGCTCGGCAGAGTCAATATGACAGATGGCACCAGATACTGCAATGCCAGTAGGATTCCGCCCTCTCTGGTCCCCATCTGCAAAGGAGAAAAGAAGAGCAGATTAGCCAACAATGAACTGAAAGCCACTACAAGCAAAGCGTCCCCATAACCAAATGTCATAAAGCCTAACGCCTGCATGATTACCCAGTACTCAATCACATTGAAGAGACGGCTTCCTAGCTCAAAACCCAGTGCCTTAACAAAAGTGCCAGCAGGCAGGAGGTTTGGATTGAGCAAAGGCCAATCGACCCAACGCTTCATAAAACGCAGCATGATACCATGACGATACAGATACCAGAAAAGCACCAGCAGTCCTATCACACCGATCAGTGCAGCGGCCAATCCAAGCCAATGATCCGCAGATAAACCTTGTACTGCCACCACCATCCAAGCTATGGATAGTAGCCACAAGCAGCAGTGTGAGGCGATGTGCATCATCGAATACAAGACGACGCTTTGAGTAGCCTTCTCCCCACCAAGAACTGGTCGTAACATCAGTACTCTATAAGGTTCACCTCCCAGAAGGCCAAAGGGGGTAATATAATTGATGGCATAACCTGTAATAGTCAACCTTAGCACTTGCCACCAATGCAATATTGGATGGCCAGGATTGTCTGCAGCTGCCAGAAGTATCTGACGAAACGATAAAGCGTTCAAGACATATCCCACTCCCCACACGGCGGCACAAACCAATATGGTCCATGGCATAGCCGTCAGCGTCAGCCACAACTGAGCGGGACCAGCGGTAATAACCATCCATGCCAGTAAAGCGAAACAGAAGACGAACAGCAGCGTCTTAAGACATGAACTGATGACAGATTTTTTCATGCTTCTTGTTCATGTAATAATAGAGACCATTAAAGATCGTAATCTCCGCGGCCCAATAAAGCCAAGGCAAACCTACCATCAATGACACAAAAAGTGTAATTGCGCGACAGTTAAATGTCAATGCATTAGCTATTGGCATCAATGGTTTTGACCTTAGTCGGAACTCTTCTGCCACTGCAGGTGTCAGTTTCCCGTTAGCATCCATTTCTTTTCTTAACACTTGCCAACTTGGCGTCTGACTCTCCTGGAAACGGATATACCCGGCATAAAACCACTGAAAGACAGTCTCAACAGGATGTTTGCCAAAAGACAACGTCTTCATCCTTTCTTGCTCTCGTGCCAGCGTCGTAAACTCACTAAGCGTCTGTTCGGAGCCAGAAGAGACTTTAACCATCAGCAAATGAATCTGGCGATAATAGTCTGCCAAAGCAGCCTGCTGTCTGTGACTCAACCCTGCCAAAGCACCTAGTAAGAATCCCCACATTCCCCACTCAGGGTACAATCGAAAAAAGATTGCCAGATAGATAGTGATAAACCATATATCCCCAGCCGCGCCATCCAGAATACGTCCCAAGGGACTATATTGATGTGTAAGTCGTGCCAACTGTCCGTCTGCACTATCACAGATATCGGCAAGAATCAGCAAGAAAACTCCCACAGCATTAAGCCACCAAGCCTCAGGATAACAAAGCAGGCCACAACCTATGCCCAAGAAAATGCTGGCGATGGTAATCTGGTTAGGCATCCAGTGGAAACGCTTTCCCAGCAAAGCCAGGCGGAAGCCTAAAGGTCGATAGAACCAAAGATCTATCGTCTCCTCGACATCAGGATGTTTGAGCGAAGCATCAAACTGTACCTTCTCTTCTGCTGTCACAATCTTGCTTTTATCTTTACAATACTATTTTTGCCATAGCGAACTAAGGCTTCCCAATAACAGATGCAATAGCTTCTGCTGCCTCCTGCTGGAAAATGCTGAAACTCGGCCAGTCATTGACATCGATCACTACCAACTCATTATCCGGTCGGACGATTACATCAAATCCGTAAACCTGCAGTCCTAAAGAGGTTCCTACCTTTATAGCCAATGCAGACAACGCCTCCTCATCAATCGACAACTGCTCCAACGTCGTATTATGGTTCTCCGCATCTCCGAACTTGGAATAACCTGAGCTTTTTGGCCTGAACCATCGACAGAATCTTAACAGGAGAGCATCACTGGCTAAAACGACATAGCACTTAATGAGTTCGCCTTCTTCATGACGCGTCACCACGATATCTGGCACATTTTCCGCCGCGAGCTTCTGTATGCAAGTATCTGCCTCTAAAGGCGTACTAACGAAGGTAACGTCTTCTGGTCTAGCGCCATCTTCTCGCATCGCTTTGACCCATCCAGGCAGCAATTGCTGCAATGCAGGTTCACAAAGGAACATCTCGTCCTCTTCTGGCTCATAAGCCCACCAGCGTGGCACTTGCACTCCAGCTTGCTCCAACAAAGACAACGTCAGCTCTCGGCTTTTGGCCACTGTGCGAACTGCATAAGGTGCGTTCCATACCGGTATCTCCACACGCTCCAGACGCATCAAGCTTCTCATTTGGCGTGACATGTGGACAATCTGCTCATATTCAGCACAGACAGACTTCACATCCATTTGAAGCAATTCAGTTTCCGTACAAGTATCAACATGCCAGCCTTGTAGCATTAATCGATCAATCACAGCATGAAAGATAGCCGCGTCCTTCTGCTCATTATTTGGAGAATATCTCTCATCGCGTGAGATGGCCAACAATTTAGGTCGCTCAACAAAACCTTTATCCGATGCTAACCATGCTTCTGCTTTTGTGATATCAGAGGCATGATCGATGTCCATAATTTTTGGAAAGACATACGCTTTGAGTCTCAGACCTGCAGCTATCAGCGCTCGTTGGAAGTTTCGCATCCTGCTTTGTCCTTGCTCCAGACAAGTCTGCAACACAGGGAAAGCCGTCCTTGTATCCATGCAATATATTCCTCCACTCACCATCTTCTCCAAGTCCGATGGTATCTGCTCCTTTTGATCATAAAAACCGACAATCTCGGAACATTTTTGGAGCGCGCACGCATGCAAAAAAGTTTTTTTCGAGCGAGTTGCCACCCAAAGAGGTTTCTCGTCATCGACAAATGGAGTAACAGCAAAGAGCCCCTCCCCTTCACACTCATCCATCTCCGCAAAAGCACGGATAAAAGCAGAGAACTCCGATTCCTGAAAAATCGTATCAACCGTCGTCAAACAGAATTTCCCTTGCGGTATTACCTTTTGCAGAGCAGCCAGACTATGCATCGAACTCGGTGTCGTCTGCACCACCACATTCAATGGACAAACACGTATCTTACCTGTTTCTTCTGTGACACGCAGCGCAGCGCTCTGTTTCAGTTCCGCCAGAAATTCCTGTACTTCCGTCATCTGCTCGTTGCAGATCACCGAGATGCTTTGAGCACCATTCCGCACAAAGATACGGATCAGCCTCTCGATCATAGGTTGGCCATCAATGCAGACCAAAGGCTTAGGAGACGAAACTCCCTCTTCTCTCAATCGAGAACCCTCTCCTGCTGCAATGAGCGCGTAATGGATCTGTGGGAAAAGGGTCTTTTTCATCTACAATATCTTTGGCAATTAAGCATTTGTCTCTTTTCAATGCCACATTTTCGCTGCAAAGGTAGTCTTTTTTTCGCAAAAACTCTTTGCTTTTTACCTTAAAAAGTATAAAAAAATCCTAATTCGTTAAAAAAAACAATAAAATAGTTACTTTTTTTGTAAAATATAGTGTATATCCAAAGAATTCTATTTACATTTGCAACGTCGAAAGTACTCCAAGGGTACCAATAGCATTGAAATTCATAAACCAATAATAAAAACAACTATGGAAGAACTGGTTCAGAAAATCAACGAAGTTTCAGCTGCTTTCAACGCTGATGCTACTGCTCAGGCTGTTAAGGGTAACAAGGCTGCAGGCCTCCGTGCTCGCAAGGAAGCTCTCGAAATGATTGGTCTCCTCAAGGAGTTCCGTAAGCAGTCTATGGAGAAGGCTAAGGCTTAATTCTCTAGACCATCAAGTATTAACAAAACCCTGTTTGATACATCCATGCGCCTCTCGCACGTGGATGTGTCATTGTGTGGTATATGATGCATAAGATATTTGGGACTCTTTCCCTGCTTGTAGCGCTCCTCGCGCTTTTAATTTTTACGCCCGCGCGTGCGCAGATTGCATTCAGCGATTCCGTTCGGATCGGACTGCTCACCTGTAGTTCAGGACCAGACGCTTACGAGCGTTTTGGACATGCAGGAATCCGTATTCAGGACCTGAAGAAGGCCGATCTGGACGTCACCTTTCACTACGGAGTCTTCTCCTTCAATACACCGAATTTCGTCTATCGCTTTGTCAAAGGCGAGACGGATTACCAGTTGGGAGCAGTATACTCCAGCGATTTCATCAACGAGTATCGCCGACGTGGCTTAGGCATGACACAGCAATGGCTTCGACTGGACTCTGCTCAAGTGCAGGATATGATTCAGCGCTTGTTGGTCAACTACCGTCCAGAGAACCGCACCTACCGCTACAGCTACTTTTTCGACAATTGTTCTACTCGTCCCTACCGTCTATTACAAGCAGTCACGGATAATAGCATCAGATATGACTCCTCCTGGACTCATGCTATCACACTCAGGCAGATGGTACAAGAGCGTTCTGGTACCGACAACTGGTTGGACTTCGGCATTGCCTTAGCTGTTGCAGGTCGGTCAGACATCCCGACACTCTATGAGGAGCAGATGTTCTTGCCAGACTATCTGGCTGGAGCTATTGACCATGCAGAGATTCCAGCTCGCTTGGGAGATCAGATTTGGTATCAGCCGCTGGTTGCCGAGAAGGACACTCTCTTGACCATGCGTCCAGAGATCGAAGCAGCCATCGTAGCACCAGACCCGCTGAAACCAGCCTTGGTCTTTGCCTTCGTTCTAGTTCTCGCTATGATCATTAGCCCGAGACAGTATCTCGACAAAAAAGCGCAAAACTTGGGCAAACCCGCCAGCAAGTCGCTCAGAATGAGTGCTAATGCATTCGACACGGTGTTTTTCCTCTTTTTAGGTATTACTGGTGTTATCGTATGGTTCCTCAACTTCATCTCTGAGCATCCGGCCGTCGATCATAATCTCAACTGTTTCTGGTTGTTGCCGACCCATGTCATTATGGCAGTATTACTCTGGTTCAAATCCTTCAGGCGTGTCTGCCAGATCTATTTTGGCATCACCTTTGCAGCAGTAATCCTATATGTCATCCTCGACTGGACGTTAGGCCAATATTGCCCTGCACCATTCCTCTTGCTGCTGGCTACGATTCTACTTCGCTGCTATAGCATCTGTACCACCACAAATAAACAATGAATCATCGTCACGACATAAGTGCACTCACCACTTCTTTGGTGCTGCTGACAATGCTCTGCGCATTGCCAGCCACTGCTGCACAGCCAGACAACCGTGCGGACGCAACCAACTTTGTGGCACCACGCCTCATCGTTGGCATCACTGTCGACCAACTCCGCAGCGACTATCTCAATGCGCTGAAGAGCAAGCTTTCACAAGGCGGATTCCGCCGCCTGATGCAGGAAGGCGTCGTGTATGACAATGTCACCTTCGATCTGGACAATCCGGATGCCACTGCCGCCATGGCTACCTTAGCCACCGGCAGCTATCCTTACCACCACGGCATCCCCGCTCAACTGATCTTTGACCTCCAGACCCTACAGCGTCATTCGGTATTTCAGGATCGTGACTACGCTGGCACAGAGACTGCAGGCAACTGGTCTCCACGAGCTTTATTGAGTAGCACACTTGGCGACGAACTTAAGCTGGCGTCACAGCTCCGCAGCAAGGTCTATAGTATTGCTCCTAACCCTGAGCAGGCGCTCATCGGAGCTGGACATGCAGCCAACAGTGCTGTCTGGTTCGACGAGAAAACCGGTCACTGGGCCTCTACAACTTTCTATCACGAGTTCCCTGTCAGTGCTGTCCGACAAAACATGATGTCAGACGAGGTATTGTTCTATAGCAACCTCAACAAATACGTCTGGACAGCCACAGGTAACAGTAGTGGTGCCGACGCCATTGCTCCATATCTACAAACACCACAGGCCTTTAACCACAAATTCTCTGAGAGAGGAAAGGTTAACTACGCCTGGATCAAAACTTCTCCAATCATCAATGAGGCCATCTCGAAGATGGCTCAGCAATATATCCTCAACTCGCACATGGGCCTGGCCGGTTCGACCGACATGCTCCAACTCACTTTCTATGCAGGCACTTACCAGCATGAGAATCTGGAGACCTACCCTGCCGAGTTACAGGACATCTATCTGCAGTTGGATCGCACTTTAGAGCATCTGCTGCAGTATATCGATAAAGCCGTCGGATTACAGAATACCTTTATTTACCTAATGGGAACAGGTGCCACGGACAGCAACGTAAGCGACGTCCCTGGCATCAGCACCGGCGAATTCAACGCCAACCGATGCACCGCACTTCTCAACTCCCATCTCATTTCTTTATATGGACAAGGACAGTGGGTCGACGGTTTCAACGACGGACAGATTTACCTCAATCACAAGACGATAGAGCAACGCGGATTGCAACTTGACGATGTAGCACGTAAGTCTGCAGAACTGGTCTCGCTCTTCAGCGGTATCGAGGAAGTATACACACAACAACAATTACTCCATCAGGACTATAGCCAACGTATCACCCGTATACGTAATGGCTATGACAAGCGGACAGGAGGCGATCTCGTGATCATCCTCCAGCCAGGTTGGAAGCTCCGTCTCAGTGACCGTATCCAGCCACAGTCGCAGGTTCGACATGACATTTATCCTGGACCTGCCATTCTTTTTGCGCCAGCGTTCTTTACACCAGAACGTATCACGGCTCCGGTCGATGCTACCGCCATTGCGCCAACAGTAGCCAAGGTCATCAGAATCAGGGCGCCAAGTGCATGTCGCACACTTCCAATCAGATAATTTGAGACTTCCGATTCAAGAAATAATAAAAAAACAAATAAATATGGGATTAAATGATTTAATTAAGAAACTCTTCGGAGACAAGTCCAGCCGAGACATGAAGCTCATCCAGCCATGGGTAGAGAAGGTCAAGGCTGCTTATCCTGCCGTAGAGAAGCTCAGCAATGACGAGCTGCGTGCCCGTACCCAGGCCATCATGCAGGATTTGCAGGATGCTGTACAGGCCGACCGCAACAAGATTGACGAATTGAAGGCGACTGTCGAGAACCTCGAAGTAGAACAGCGCGAGAAGGTCTGGTCAGAAATCGATGACCTGAAGAAAAAGATCCGAGAGACATTCGAGGCAAAACTCAACGATTATCTTCCTGAAGTTTTTGCCATTGTCAAGAATACTGGCTACCGCTTCACCAACAATGATACCGTAGAAGTTACCGCCACAAAGATGGACCGTGAACTGGCAGCTACCAAAGACTTTGTCACCATCGAGGGCGACAAGGCTATCTACAAGACTACCTGGATGGCTGGCGGCAACCCAATCAAGTGGGACATGGTTCACTACGATGTACAGCTCTTCGGTGGTACCGTCCTTCATCAAGGCAAGATCGCCGAGATGGCTACCGGTGAAGGTAAGACCCTCGTGGCCACCCTCCCTGTCTTCCTCAACGCATTGACTCACAATGGTGTTCATGGCGTCACCGGCAACGACTACCTCGCTAAGCGTGACTGTGATTGGATGGGGCCTATCTACATGTTCCATGGCCTTACCGTCGACTGTATCGACCGCTATCAGCCAAACACCGAGCAGCGCCGTCAAGCCTACAATTGCGATATCACCTTTGGTACCAACAACGAGTTCGGTTTCGACTATCTCCGCGACAACATGGCTACTCACCCAGAGGATCTCGTACAGCGCGAGCATAACTTCGCCATCGTCGATGAGGTCGACTCTGTCCTGATTGATGACGCTCGTACTCCTCTTATTATTAGTGGTCCGGTGCCACGTACCAGCGAGTACAGTGACGAAGAGCTCTACCAGGAGTTCCGTGACCGTGTCGAGAATGTCGTACGTCAGCAGAAGGCTCTTGCCAATCAGTTCCTCAACGAGGCCAAGAAGAAGGTCAACAGCGAGGATAAGAAGATCAAAGACGAGGGTGCTACCCAGCTCTATCGTTCTTATCGTGCATGGCCAAAGAACTCTGCACTCATCAAGTTCCTTTCTGAACCTGGTGTCAAGCAGGAGATGCTCCGCGCTGAGGCTTACTTCCTTCAGGACAATCAGAAGGAGATGCCTGTCGCACTTGAGCCACTCTTCTTCGCTATCGAGGAGAAGAACAAGCAGGTCGATTTGACCGACAAGGGTATTGAGGCTCTCACTGGTGCGGCTGAGGATCCTAAGTTCTTCGTGCTTCCTGACGTTGGTTCTGAGATCGCTGAGATCGAGAGGGACGAGAAACTCACTAATGAAGAGAAGCTCGAGCGCAAGGATCGCATCATGACCGAATACATGACAAAGGCTGAGCGCGTACATGCTGTCGACCAGTTGCTTAAGGCATACACCATGTTCGACAAGGATGTTGATTACGTCATCTCAGAGGACGGTAAAGTCAAGATCGTCGACGAGCAGACTGGCCGTATCATGGAAGGCCGTCGTTGGAGTGATGGTCTCCACCAGGCTGTCGAGGCCAAGGAGCACGTCAAGATCGAGGCTACCACCCAGACCTTTGCGACCATCACCTTGCAGAACTACTTCCGTATGTATCACAAGCTGGCAGGTATGACCGGTACCGCTGAGACTGAAGCTGGTGAGTTCTGGGATATCTATAAGCTCGACGTTGTCACCATCCCAACCAATCGTCCTATTGCACGTGAGGATCACAATGACCGCGTCTACAAGACCAAGCGTGCTAAGTATAAGGCAGTCATCGCACAGATTGAGGAGTATGTCAAGGCTGGCCGTCCAGTCCTCGTCGGTACAACTTCAGTCGAGATTTCTGAGACCCTCTCTAAGGCCCTCAACCTCCGTGGCATCAAGCATAACGTATTGAATGCTAAGCTGCACCAGCGCGAGGCCGACATCGTCGCACAGGCTGGTCAGTCTTCAATCGTAACCATCGCTACCAACATGGCTGGTCGTGGTACCGATATCAAGCTCTCGCCAGAAGTAAAGGCTGCTGGCGGTCTTGCTATCATCGGTACTGAGCGACATGAGAGCCGTCGCGTTGACCGTCAGCTCCGTGGTCGTTCTGGTCGTCAGGGTGACCCTGGTTCTTCAGTCTTCTTCGTATCGCTTGAAGATAACCTCATGCGTATCTTCGGTTCAGACCGTATCGCTAAGGTCATGGATAGCAAGATGTTCGGCATGTCAGAGGATGACGTCATCGAGCACCCATGGCTCAACAAGAGTATCGAGACTGCACAGAAGAAGGTCGAGGAGAACAACTTCGGTATCCGTAAGCGCCTCCTCGAGTACGATGACGTGCTCAACAAGCAGCGTGAGGTAGTCTATACCCAGCGTCGCCACGCCCTCATGGGTGAGCGCATCGGCATCGACTTCATGAACATGGCATACAGCGTAGCCAGCACCCTGTCTCAGCAACTCCTGGCAACTGGCGAGTTCGAGGAGTTCCAGATGCAGGTCTTCCGTCACTTCGGCATCGAGTCTCCTATCGCAGAGAAAGACTTCAAGAAGTATAAGGTAGAGGATATGACCGACGTACTTTATAACGCTGGCATGGATAGCTTCAACCGCCACAATGAGCGACTCTGTGAGATCGTCGTTCCACGTCTCCGTGAAATCTGGGAGAATGTTAAGAGCCAGGGCGGCAGCATACGCAACATCATCGTACCTCTCACTGATGGCAAGCGCATCTATCAGATCTCTTGCAACTTGCAGGAGACCGTCGAGAGCAATGGCAAGTGCATCATGAAGAACTATATGAAGTCTGTCATGCTCAACATTCTTGACGATGCATGGCGTGTCAACCTGCGCGACCTCGATGACCTCAAGCAGAACACCCAGAACGCTCATTACGAGCAGAAGGATCCTCTCCTTATTTATAAGTTGGAGTCATATCACATCTTCGAGCGCATGGTAGCTAAGATGAATGCTAAGACCACCAGCGCCCTGATGCGTGCACAACTTTACATTCCAGAGCCTTCTCCACAGCAAGCAGCTCAAGCTCAGGCTAACGCTCAGCAGCAGGCTGCACAGCAGGCACCTGCTCCACAGGCACCTGTAGCACCTCAGGAGTTCAAGGAAGCTGCTCCAGAGGAGAAGCGTCAGGACTTCAGCAAGATGCAGGCTATTCACGCAGGAATGAATGGTGAGAACCAGGTTCAGCGCAAGCCTTTGGCATCGACACCACACGTCGGTCGTAATGATCCATGTCCTTGTGGCAGTGGTCTGAAGTATAAGAATTGTCACGGAAAAGGACTCTAAGAGTCCGTATTTGATGCGCAATAACGTTGTGCAATCAATATCATAAGATATTTAGGACCAAAAAATGAACTTTTTTGGTCCTAAATTTGGTTTTAAGAATAAAATCATATATCTTTGCCTCTGGAAAACCGGATTTATGTAGAGCGGGAAACTCAACGATTACATTTTACCGGAGTCAAGCGTATGCCGAAGGCGCGCTGCCCACCATAACGACGCCACGAACACTGGTACCACCGGGATGGAACGGAGCAGATTACGGAGGCGGACCGCAGCTCCAAAGCTATATTTACTGGAGTTTCATCACGTCCAGATGCCGGTTTTCCTTTTTTATCTAATAAAACATCGTAGACGACACACCATGAGCAGCTCCTATGATTTAGGACTGAAGGGGGAAGCACTTGCAGCCGACCATCTTCGATCCCTTGGGATGCATATCCTTGAGACCCGCTGGCGTGACCATTCTTTCGAGACCGACATTATTGCTTTTGACCAGGTATCGCAGGAAGTTGTTTTTGTCGAAGTAAAGACACGAGTAAGTGGACAATGGGGAGAGCCAGAAGAGGCCATTACTCCTGTCAAGATCCGCCGTCTGGTTGCCTCTGCCGACCATTACATGAAGATGCACCATGATACTCACGCTGTTCGTTTCGATGTTTTCTCCATCATCCTTCCACCTGAGGGGATGGCACATATCGACTATTATCGTGATGCTTTCTATGCTCCATTAAGATAAAACACTACAATAATATGCAAAGACGTATATCTGCTCTCTACTTGCTGTTCCTTTGTGGCATCTGCCTATTGTTCAGTAGCTTCGATACAAAGGATGATAAGGCTTCTGTCTTTGACCGTCCTTACGTTCAGGTCACACCTCCTGGCCTTTCCAGCCAGACCGCCTATTCGCTACTGCGTGACCAGGACGGATTCATCTGGGTCTCTACGCGCAATGGAATTGATCGCTTCGATGGCATTGCTTACCGTCACTATACCCTCGGCACTACACAGATGCGCACCATGCGCTCTGGTCTCACCATCAGCATCTATTGCGACGAAGATGGACGTATCTGGGCCTACACAGAGAGAAGCGATATCTACTGCTTCGACCCTGTAGCCGATGCTTTCGTAGAGGTCATCTATCTTCCTGACTATCAGATCTGGGGCAGTGCACAAGCTCTTTATTGCGCAGGCGATCTGCTTGTCATCGGTGCTACCGATGGCATTACTTGCTACGACATCCCTACCAAAACTATCACCAAACGTCTTTGTCCTGACGAGGACATCCATACATTCTACAGCTTCCGCAACGGAGAAGTCCTCTTCGGTGCTCGTCGTGGCGTCGGTGTACTCAACATCAACGATCTGCGCGGAACCTTGCAGTCATGGGTTAACTCTGACATCAAATCCCTTTTTTATGACAAGGACCACCAGAAACTCTGGGTAGGAACCAATGGTAATGGATTATATGTACTTGACCCTTCCCATCCAAAGAATGTACAGCAGGTAGGCAATACCGAGGGGTTCATCGTCACTGGCATTGCTCCACTTAACGAAAATGAGATGCTCATTGGCGTCGACGGTGGAGGCGTCCTTGTCTTCCCTTCCAACAATATTGGCAGCGATACAGAGATCCGTCGACTTGCATCTATTGGCGATGCACCCTTCATCTTGCGCACCGCTGGTGTCCGCAGCATATTGGTCGACCAGGATCGTATCTGGATTGCAAACTATATGGGAGGTGTCACCTGCTTGCAGCCTGGCAGCTCACTTACCACGCTCAATGCCAACATTATCCGCACCGCATCTGACAACTACGCCTTTGGTGTTGACGTGGCTCCAGATGGTCGTTATTGGGTAGCATTCAGCCAGTCCATTGGCAGTTTTGCACCAGATGGCAGTGATCAGAAGACGTACCTTGAGCATGAGGCCGGGTTCCTGACCGTCCGTGCAGCTCGTGATGGCACAATATGGGCAGGCGGTTTCAATACCGGCACCTATCATTTTGACCCTCGCACAGGCAAAAGAGAGCATTATGCTTCACTCGTTGATCAGCATGTACTCGACTGCGTCTACGACATCTACGAAGACTCGCATGGTGATATTTGGGTCGGAGGCCTAAACTTCCAGCTTACCCGTTTGCATCAGTTGCCAGATAATACGTTCGAGAAGACACACTATCCTATCACATTGATCAACAGCCTTGCGCAGCTCGATGATGAAACAATCATTGCATCGACCACCGACGGCTTTAAGCTGGTCAATATGATTTCCAATGAAGTCAAGATCTATCTCAACGACGAGGAGAAGTGGATTGGCACCAACTATATTGCAGACGCTCGCACACGTGCAGGACACGAAGTATGGGTTGCCACTGCTGGTGCTGGCCTCCTCTGCTACAACCTGACTAACGATAGCATCGAAGCATTCGGACTGGAGAATGGTCTTCCTTCACTCGAGCTACGAGGCATGTCTATTGCCAACGACTCCATCCTTTACGTCTCTACCGAGAAGAATGGCATTTTCGCTTTCGACTGCGTCAATCGTTGCTACATCCGCAGCATGATGACCAGCGACGGACTTCCGATGAATGAGTTTCTCCAGAACTCCAGCACGATCACCCACAATGGCAACCTTCTCTTCGGTGGTGATAACGGTGCGGTGGTTCTTCGTGAGTCAGATATCACGTCTACGCATAAAGACTTTAGCATCATCGTCGACACTAAAGGCTTGAAAGAAAACTTCATTCGACGTGGCAGCGACGAGTCTCACACCATCGACATCCAGCTCTCCACTTCCGATATCTACCACCAGAAGGAGTACCTCTTCTTCTATCGTATGGAAGGTATCGAAAAAGAATGGACGATCATCGACGACACCCGTCAGATCAAGTTCTCTCACCTGCCACCAGGCTTCTACGAGCTGGAGATTCTCGCCATAGGTGCAGCCAACCAGACGCAAACCCGCACGATCGAAATCGAGATTGAGGCCTCATCTTTCTGGGCTGCACACATCATCAAGATCTCTTATCTCCTGCTGTTCTTCTCACTCGTTTGTCTGATTATGGCCATCAGATTGTACTTGATCAACAAGAAGAACAAGAAATAAACACAACGGTTATTCCCGACCATTATTAATAAAATAGAGCCGTAACCTGGTACCGGGTTATGGCTTTGTTTTTGTCCGAAACCATAAACGAGTACCAATCTATGGCTTCGCGCTTGTCCAGAACCATAACCAGGAACACAATTATGGCTTCGCGCAAGAACGAAACCATAATCTTGTACGCGTTTATGGTTTTAGCTCTGCACGAAGCCATAAATGTGTTTCTAAGTATGACTTTGTGATTTTCCTGGAGTGATCCTTCATGCCCTAGTATAGTTATTAGCCCCCTAAAGGGGGCAATAACAAATACTAAGGGCTTCAGGACCACTCCGGAAGTTCTTACATCTTAGCCATTGCCTGCTCAAGGTCAGCGATGATGTCCTCCACATTCTCGATACCGACGCTGAGACGTACGAGATCTGGAGCGACACCTGCCTCACGCAACTGCTCCTCGCTCATCTGACGATGGGTGTGGCTGGCAGGGTGGAGCACGCAGGTACGAGCGTCAGCTACATGAGTGACGATGCTGATGAAGTCGAGGTTGTCCATAAAGCGGATAGCGTCCTCACGTGTACCCTTCAAACCAAAGGCAATTACGCCACAAGTACCAGTTGGCATGTACTTCTGAGCCAGAGCGTGGTACTTGTTAGATGGCAGGCCTGCATAGTTGACCCAACCTACCTTAGGATTCTTCTCGAGCCACTCTGCTACGGCCTGTGCATTGGCGCAATGCTGCTTCATGCGGAGCGCGAGAGTCTCAAGGCCGAGGTTGAGGAGGAATGAGTTCTGTGGCGATGGGATGCTACCAAGGTCGCGCATCAGCTGGCTGACGAGCTTGGTGGTATAAGCGCCTTTGCCGAAGGCCTTGGTATAGGTCAAGCCATGATAGCTCTCATCAGGAGTGCAGAGGCCAGGGAACTTCTCAGCATACTTCTCCCAGTCGAAGTTACCGCTGTCGCACACAGCGCCACCTACCTGAGTAGCATGGCCATCCATGTACTTGGTGGTAGAGTGTGTGACGATGTCGCAACCCCACTCGAAAGGACGGCAATTGATAGGAGTAGCAAAGGTATTGTCGATGATCAGTGGCACGCCATGCTTGTGAGCGATCTTGGCAAAGCGCTCGATGTCGAGGACGTTGCCGCCAGGATTTGAGATGGTCTCGCCGAAGAAGCACTTGGTGTTCTCCTTGAAGCAAGCTTCGATCTGCTCGTCGGTCCACTCCTGATCTACGAAGGTGCACTCAATGCCGAGCTTCTTCATGGTGGTACCGAAGAGGTTGAAGGTGCCACCATAGATAGCGTTGGTAGTGATGAAATGATCACCTGCCTGGCAGATATTGAAGACTGCATAGAAGTTGGCAGCCTGGCCAGACGAGGTCAGCACGCAGCCGACACCGCCTTCGAGAGCGTTGATCTTCTTGGCAACAGCGTCGTTGGTAGGATTGGCCAAGCGAGTATAGAAATAGCCGTCGTCCTTCAGGTCGAAGAGGCGTGCCATCTGGTCGCTGGTGTCGTACTTGAATGTGGTACTCTGATAGATTGGCAACTGCTGTGGCTCGCCCTTGACAGGCTTCCACCCGCCGTGGATGCAGATGGTTTCAAGATTCTTCTTCATGTTTTAATTATATTTGTTTATTTACATATTCTAAAAAGTGGTGCAAAGATAATAATTATTTTGATAATACGGTGCAAAGTTATGCGATTTTCAATTTTTCGACGAGAATTACTTGCATATTTCCAAAAAACATCGTACTTTTGCAGCGTTTTGAACAAAAAACATGTACCACTTACCAAGTACCATTTATATGAAGATTAGAAGTTGCGTTCCTGAAGATGCAGAAGCTCTGGCCAAGATCTACGCCCTCTATGTTGACCACACTGCCATCTCCTTCGAACTGGTGGCACCGGAAGCCGATGAGTTCAGAGGGCGAATCATCCATACTTTGCAGAAATTTCCATACATCGTAGCAGAGATTGACGGAGAGATCGTCGGTTACGCCTACGTCAGTCCATTCAAGGAGCGTAGCGCTTACGATCACTGTGTCGAGACAAGCATCTACGTCAAGGAAGACATGCGCGGCAAAGGTGTCGGCTCAGCCTTGTACGAAGAGCTGGAGCGCCTCATGCCAGCAATCGGTGTCAAGAACATGAACGCCTGCATCGCCTGGATCGAGACGCCTGATGAGTATCTCGACAATGCTAGCGAGACCTTCCATGAGAAGCATGGCTACACCAAGGTGGCTCACTTCCACAAGTGTGGTTATAAGTTCGGAAGGTACTATGATATGATATGGATGGAGAAGATACTCAGTTAACAATTAACAGTTAACAATTTACAACTAGCACCAGCTGCGCTACAGTCTTGTAGATCAGCTGGTGCTAATGTTATAAGTAAGTCAAAAATTTACCAGATGCGTACACGCTCCTCTGGAGCAACGTAGAGCTTGTCAGTCTCCTTGATACCGAAGGCCTCATACCACTCGTCGATGTGTGGAAGAGCGGCATTGACACGGATATAAGAAGTTGAGTGAGGGTTGCTGAGAGTACGAGCGCGGATGTACTCCTCACTGAGGTCGCTCTCCCAGATAGTACCGTAGCTGAGGAAGAAGCGCTGCTCAGGGGTGAAGCCATTCTCTACAGGAAGAGCCTTCTCTGCGAGGATCTTCTTCAGAGCGTTGAAAGCAATCATCAAGCCACCGTGGTCAGAGAGGTTCTCACCGAGGGTGAGGTGACCGTTGGTGTGGAGGCCTGGGAGTGGCTCGGTCTTGTCATAGAAGGCTGCGAGCTGCTCAGCAGGAACCTTAAATGCCTCAACGTCCTCATCGCTCCACCACTGATGGAGGTTACCATCCTTATCGAACTGACGACCGCTGTCGTCGAAGCCGTGAGTCATCTCGTGGCCGATAACGACACCGATGCCACCGTAGTTGACAGCATCATCAGCGTCCATGCTGAAGAATGGTGGCTGGAGGATAGCAGCTGGGAAGTTAATAGAGTTCTGTGAAGAGCTATATGAAGCGTTGACGGTCTGTGGAGTCATCCACCAGTCGTCCTTGTTGACTGGCTTGTTGTAGTTCTTCTCCTTCATGAGGTTGAAACGGAACTCCTGTGCAGCGAGAGCGTTCTCGTAGAGGCTCTTAGCAGGGTCGATAACGAGTGGAGAATAGTCATCCCACTTGTTAGGATAACCAACCTTTACGTAGAAGCTGTTGAGCTTATCCTTAGCCACCTTCTTGGTCTCCTCGCTCATCCACTCCTGTGCATCGATACGATCAGCAAACGAAGCGATGAGGTTCTGGCAAAGCTCTTCCATGCGAGCCTTATTCTCTGCAGGGAAGTACTTCTCAACATAGAGCTGGCCGACAACCCAAGAGAGGAGACGGTTCTCGATGCCGAGAGCGCGCTTCCAGCGAGCCTCCTGTGCAGCAGCACCGTTACGGCTTGCGT
>JAZUDJ010000091.1:0-14267 GCA_045639585.1 Bacteroidales bacterium | reverse complement strand
AACTCACCATACTGGCTGCCGCACTCTTCGCAGCTACCGCAGGCTTCGCTCAGCAGGCCCTCTGGGGCAGCGCTGCAGTCGTATCGCCCGAAATCAATGCAGACCACACCGTCACCTTCCGCATCAAGGCCCCTAAGGCAGTCAAGGTGGAGGTTACCGGCGACTTCCTCCCCACACAGAAGATCGAAGTCCCAGGCTTCGGCTCGTTCGATGCCCCTGGCGTAGGTGCCCTCGTCGAGGGTAAGGATGGCGTCTGGGAGTACACCACCCCCGAGCCCGTCGCACCTGAGCTCTATACCTATACCTTCAAGGTCGATGGCCAGACCATGATCGACCCTTCGAATGTCTACATCAACCGCGACATCAACAGCCTCACCAGCCTCCTGCTCGTCGATGGCAATGAGCTCACCGAGCACTTCAAGGTCAAGGACGTACCTCACGGCACCGTCTCAAAGATCTGGTATCACTCTGATCACGAGGGCATCGACCGCCGACTCACCGTCTATACCCCAGCCGGTTACGAGACATCGGGCAAGAAGTACCCCGTCTTCTACCTCCTGCACGGCATCGGTGGCGACGAGGAGGCATGGTACACCCAGGGTCGTGCCACCCAGATCCTCGACAACCTCATCGCCGAGGGTAAGGCCGAACCGATGATCGTCGTGATGCCAAACGGTGTGGTACGCAATCCTTCGGCTCCTGAGGTCAATGAGACCAACATGTTCCAGCCGACGATGACCAACAGCCGCGACCAGGACACCCGTCCGTTCGAGGATGAGTTCCCTGTGATCCGCAAGTTCATCGAGAAGACCTATCGCGTCAAGACCGGTCAGTACAACACCGCCGTCGCAGGCCTCTCGATGGGTGGCCGTCACTCGTTCGCCATCTCGCGCCGCTACCCGGGTACCATCGGCTACGTCGGCCTCTTCTCTGGCGCTGGCAGTGGTCCTGACAACGAGAAGGAGCTCGCCGCTCTCTTCGCCGCCAAGCCAAAGCTCTACTGGATCGCTGTCGGTTCGGCCGATGGCGTCAAAGTCTCCGCTTCCGCTCTCCGCGACTACTGCAACGAGAAAGGCTATCCTTGCGAATACTACGAGTCAGACGGTGGCCACATCTGGAAGAACTGGCGCACCTACCTCACGATCTTCGCACAGAAGCTCTTCAAGTAATAGTTCTTACTCGAAACATAAAATAGCACCAGCCTCGCTTATCTGTATATAACGAGACTGGTGCTATTTGTTTTTTAGCTTCAGTTAGTCTGTATTACTTTGTCAACTCATCAATGACCTTGATGTTGGACTCTCTGAGCTTCTCACAAGCCAGTGCAAGGTTCTTGCTGAACTCCTCAAAGGTCTCAGCACCACTGTCACAAAGGTCAGTGACTGACTTGACGAAGAGGATAGGTGTCTTGAAGAGCGAGCAGACGAAGGCTACGGCTGCACCTTCCATGTCCTTGAGTTCGCCGTGGTTCTCCTGAATGATCTGGAGGTCACATGGCTGCATGTCAAGGCTGCTGCCGGTGGTTACCTTACCCATCTTCAACCCGAGCTTCTCGGCCAGAGCGGTAGCTCCTTCCCAGACAGGATAGTTGCCGAGCGCCTGTGTTCCCCAAGCGTCATCGCCAGGGACACGTCGGTCATGGAACATCACAGCGTTGCCAAGAAATACGTCGCCAATTTTAGTACCATTAGCCTTGAAAGCACCACAGGTACCACTGTTGATGACGAGATCTGGAGAGAGCTTCTGGATGGCTGAGAGTGTGGCTACAGCCGCGGCTTCGCATCCTACGAGGTCACTGCCATGCTGCTGGCCATTGAGGACGATACTGAGCGCCGCACCATTGACTTCGGCCTGATAGAGCTTGCAAGGGAGAGGAGCAAAGAAACCTTCGACCTCCTTGACGCCATAGTGTTCGATGAATGGCTGAGCCTCGGCCTGCATGGCCACTACGTAACAAATATTTTTCATCAGAACTCAGAAGTGAAGTGGAACTTGATGTGTGGGAAGTCCTGCTGTGCCATCTGCAGCACGTAACCGCTCTCGGCGAGGAAGACATCACGACCATCCTTGTCGACCGCCATGAACTGCATCTTGCGACGCTTGAAGTCCTTGAGCTCGGCCTCGTCGTCGCTCTGCATCCAGCAAGCCTTGTAGAGCTTGATTGGCTCCCAACGACACTTGGCATTATACTCGTGTTCCAGACGGAACTGGATGACTTCGAACTGCAACTGACCGACAGTACCGATGACCTTGCGGCCATTGAACTGATTGGTGAAGACCTGTGCCACACCTTCGTTGGTGAGCTGCTCGATGCCACGAGCCAACTGCTTGGCCTTCATAGGATCCGCATTTTCGATGTACTTGAAGAGCTCAGGAGAGAACGATGGAATGCCACGGAAGTTGAGCGCTTCGCCAGAGGTCAGCGTATCGCCAATCTTGAAGGTGCCACCAGAATCTGGCAGACCTACGATATCGCCAGGATAAGCCTCGTCAACGACTTCCTTCTTTGAAGCCATGAAGCAGGTAGGAGCGGAGAATCGCATCTTCTGGTCGAGGCGGATATGCTTGTACCAAGCGTTGCGCTCGAACTTGCCAGAACAGATCTTGACGAAGGCGATACAAGAGCGGTGGTTAGGATCGATGTTGGCGTGGATCTTGAAGACGAAGCCTGAGAAGCCTTCCTCCTCTGGCTTGACCTGACGCTCGACGGTCTGGATAGGACGTGGCGATGGAGCGATCTTGCAGAAACAGTCGAGCAACTCCTTCACACCGAAGTTATTGAGCGCCGAATCGAAGAAGACTGGAGCCAACTGACCATCAAGATAAGCCTGCTGGTCGAAGTCCGGATAGACGCCAGAGAGAAGCTCTACGTCTTCGCGCAACTGATCAGCGTCACGCTCTCCTACACGAGCGTCGAGCTCTGGATCGTCGAGGCTCTGGATGGCTACGCTCTCAGAGATAGTTTGCTTTGAAGGCGTATAGAGGTTGAGGCTCTGCTCGTAGAGGTTGTATACACCCTTGAAGCGCTCGCCGATGTTGATAGGCCAGGTCATAGGACGGCAGTTGATGTGCAGCTCGCTCTCGAGCTCGTCAATGAGGTCGAAAGGATTCTTACCCTCACGGTCCATCTTGTTGATGAAGACGATGACAGGAGTGTTGCGCATACGACAGACCTCCATGAGCTTACGTGTCTGGCTCTCGACACCCTTGGCACAGTCGACCACGATGATGACCGAATCGACGGCGGTGAGTGTACGGAAGGTATCCTCCTGGAAGTCCTGGTGACCAGGAGTATCGAGGATGTTGATCTTATATTCCTTGCCTTCGAGCTCATATTCGAACGACATGACAGAGGTGGCAACCGAAATACCACGCTGACGTTCGATCTCCATGAAGTCCGAAGCTGCAGTCTTCTTAATCTTATTGCTCTTGACTGCACCAGCCACGTGGATAGCACCACCGAAGAGCAGGAGTTTCTCGGTCAAAGAGGTCTTACCTGCATCAGGGTGTGCGATGACGGCGAAGGTGCGTCGCTTGTTGATTTCGTCTGTAAGTTGGCTCATATTTTGTATAGCGTCTAAAAATTTCGAGCGCGAAAATAATAAATAATGTGGAGATGACAAAGCGTTTGAGCCAAAAAGTGCCTGCGAATGCACTGATTCGTAGGCACGTCTGGTCTTTTGCAATACGAGAATACTAATTTACAGCCAGATAATCGGCTCCTGACCGTGGCTGATGAGGTACTGGTTGGCCTTGGCGAAATGACCACATCCCATGAAGCCGCGATAGGCGGAGAGAGGCGATGGATGAGCTGTCTCGAGTACCAGATGACGCTTTCGGTCAATGAACTTGCCTTTCTGTTGCGCGTAGCTACCCCATAGCAGGAAGACGAGATGTTCGCGCTGTGTGGCCAACGCCTGGATGGCTGCATCGGTGAACGTCTCCCAACCTTTGCCTTGGTGACTACCAGCTTGTCCGGCCTGTACGGTGAGCGTGGCGTTGAGGAGGAGGACGCCTTGATCGGCCCAACCAGTCAGATCTCCACAATTAGGAAGCGAGGTAGAGCGAGACGCCTGCGGAAAGGTCGTCCCGTAGGCTCCTGGCTGGCTGTATTCGTCGTAGAGCTCCTTGTAGATGTTCTGGAGCGATGGAGGTGGCTGGATACCTTGCTGTACGCTGAAACACAAGCCATGCGCCTGATTAGGACCGTGGTAAGGATCCTGTCCGAGGATGACCACCTTGACTTTGTCAAACGGTGTGCGATTGAAGGCCTCAAAGATTTTCTTGCCAGGAGGATAGCATACGCTCGTCTGGTATGCATTCCTGACAAACTTGGTCAGGATCTCGAAATACGCGCTGTCAAACTGAGGCTGCAGCACCTGTTGCCAGGAAGGTTCTATCTGTACGTTCATTTTGTTGCTTTGTTTATGACTGCAAAAGTACGTAGTTTTTATCAAAAAACCAAAAATTAGGAATGAAAATTTGGATATATCGCAAATTAGCTCTATCTTTGCGCCGCTATCAAAGAAAAAGGACCCATAGTTCAATGGATAGAATAAAGGATTCCGGTTCCTTCGATTACGGTTCGACTCCGTATGGGTTCACCATTTTTTCAATTGATAATTGATAATGGATAATTGATAATTATTAGATTGCATATAAAGACTTATAGGTAGAACCTCCTCTGCTTTTATATAATAATGAGTAAAATTTTAAATGTAGAAATGGCAAAACCTCCATTTTCTGCATTTTTTTTATGTCCCTAATTGTCAATTATCAATTATTAATTATCAATTAAATTGAAAATTTCTTATCTTTGCACCCGCGTTTCGGCAAATTCGGACGGCTACGGCCTGAGAAAAGCGCTGTCGCATTATTAATATTTTACAACTTAAGGTTCAAATTAAAATGAATCATTACGAAACCGTTTTCATTTTGACTCCCGTTTTATCTGATGCACAGGTAAAGGAAACGGTAGAAGCTGTAAAGGCTGAGCTCGCTAAGCGTAACTGTACGCTCGTTAACGAGGAGGCTTGGGGTATGAAGAAGCTTGCTTACCCTATCGAGAAGAAATCAACTGGCTTCTACTTCTTCATGGAGTTTGATGGCGAGGGCACCGCTGTCGCTAAGCTCGAGACTTTTTTCCGTCGCACCGACCGTGTGATCCGTTTCATGACCGTCAAGAACGAGAAGTACGCTGCAGAGTATGCTGCTAAGCGTCGTTCGCTCAAGGCATCTAAAGCACAGGAGGCATAATCATGGCAGAGAATACAGAAATCCGCTACCTGACCCCAGTGTCAGTTGACGTTAAGAAGAAGAAGTATTGCCGTTTCAAGAAGAGTGGCATCAAGTATATCGACTACAAGGATCCTGAGTTCCTCAAGAAGTTCTTGAACGAGCAGGGTAAGATCCTTCCACGTCGCATCACCGGTACTTCTTTGAAGTTCCAGCGCCGTGTGGCTACCGCTGTTAAGCGTGCACGCCAGATCGCTCTCCTTCCATACGTTTGCGATATGATGAAGTAATTATTAACCAAGTAAATTTTAGACACGAATTATGAAGATTATTCTGATTGAAGACGTCCAGAACCTTGGTTATAAGGACGACGTTGTAGAGGTAAAGAACGGCTACGGCCGCAACTATCTCCTCCCTACTAAGAAGGCTATCCTCGCTACCGAGTCAGCTCTCAAGCAGCTCGCTGAGAAGCAGAAGCAGCAGGCTAACAAGATGGCTAAGATCAAGGCTGACGCTGAGGCTCTCGCTGAGGCAGTTAAGGCTGTTGGCGCTCTTGAGTTCGCTGTTAAGGCTTCTGAGGAGGGTAAGGTATACGGCTCAGTTACCAACGCTAACGTTGCTGAGGCTCTCGCAGCTAAGGGCGTAAACGTTGAGAAGAAGCAGATCGTACTCGAGACCATCAAGGCTCTCGGTCAGTACGTTGCTGTTGCTAAGCTCCACCGTGAGGTTAGCGCTGAGATCGAGGTTAACGTAGTCGCTGAGGCTGCTGAGTAATCGAAACTCTCTTAAGCAAAAATATAGGAGTTGTGTCAGAAATGACGCAACTCCTTATTTATATATATAATGTAGTTATTTTTTACTCCAGCCACAGATAGTCGTAATGTACCAGCGGCTTCTGTCCTTTCTGTCCAATGACAGACGCGGCATCCACGGAAGAGTACGCCGCCTTACCTACGCCGAGCCGCTGACCATTAGTCGCATCAAAGATACCTACGATATCATCCTCCTCAAAGTTCCCTTCAATGCGAGTGACGCCGACAGGAAGGATCGACGCGGCACGTTGGCCGATGAGCGCCTGTACTGCACCTTCGTTGAGGAAGATAGATCCTTTCGAGAAGTCCTCGCTATGAGCGATCCACTTCTTGATATTGGAGGTTTCGCGAGCGTCAGCCTTGAAGCGTGTGCAGCGACAATTCGGATCAATCTCATTGCGTCCAGTCTCTGGATTGAGATGCACGAGCTCCAACAGGATGTTGTCACGCTTGCCATTGGAGATGATTACCTCGATACCTTCTGCAGCTACCTTGCGAGCGATGCGATGCTTGGTCACCATACCACCACGTCCGAATGACGACTTGTTGGTCTGGATATACTGCGAGATATCTGCATCATCACTGATGATCGGGATGAGGCGTGACTGCGGATCCGCAGGATTACCCGTATAGATTCCATCGATATTTGAGAGGAGAATGAGCATGTTGGCATTCATCATCGTGGCGATGAGGCCTGAGAGCTCATCATTATCTGTAAACATCAGCTCGGTGACTGAGATGGTGTCATTCTCATTGACGATAGGAACGATTCCCTGACTCAGCATCACCTCCATACAGTTCTTCTGATTGAGGTAGTGGCCACGGCTACCGAAACTCTCCTTGGTAGTCAGCACCTGACCGCAGGAGATGCCATGGTCGCGGAAAAGTTCATAGTACTTGTTGATGAGCTTGGCCTGGCCGACGGCAGAGAAAAGCTGTCGCTGATCGACGGTCTCAAGCTTCTCGGTGTTGACTTTGCCTTTGAGTTCTGATCGTCCGCTGGCTACGGCACCAGAGGAGACGAGGATCAGCTGCACGCCTTGTTTGTGGAGCTCGGCCACTTGGTCAACGAGTGCGGACATGCGGGTCACGTCGAGCGTACCATCCTTGCGAGTCAGTACGTTCGAACCTATTTTGACGGCTATGCGGAATGAATTCATAGTGTATATTTACCTTAAAGCAACAATGTCCTGATTGCATTGAATGACAACCATGGATGAAAAATCATGGCAAAGATAGAACGTTTTTTACTGATTTCAAAATATTTCGATGTTTTTCTTCCTTTCATTGACCGAAATACAAGAATATTCACTAACTTTGCGTCCGATTTCTAAAATTCCTTTACAAATGTCTCGTGCGATTCTTACTGTTCTGATGCTTTGCATCTCCAATATTTTCATGACTTTTGCCTGGTATGGCAACCTCAAGCTGCAGCAGATGTACCCGCAGGTCAAGGACTGGCCGCTCTATCTGGTGATCCTCCTCTCGTGGTGTCTGGCGCTGCTGGAGTACAGCTTCATGATTCCTGCCAACCGTATCGGTTCGCAGATCAATGGCGGTCCTTATTCATTGATGCAGCTTAAGATCATTCAGGAAGCGCTTTCGCTGATCATCTTTACCGTCATCGTTACACTGGTCTTCAAAGGCGAACCTATCCAATGGAACCATTTCGCCGCCTTTGGCTGCATCTTGCTGGCCGTGTTCTTCGCGTTCCTGAAATAAGTATCAGCAAACAAATATATAAAAATGCCTCTCTGCTAATTGCAAGAGAGGCATTTTTGTATTGTAGCGTTTATTATTTCACAGTCACCAGATGGCGAGGCTCTGCATACTGAGTGCCAATCACACCATGAAGTTCTTTTTCGATAAATTCGATAACCGCCTCGGAGTGCAGCTTGCCGCTCTCTACGAATGGAAGGCGCTTCAACAGGTCTCCATAGTTGGTGTCCTTCATCGTGAAGCTGGTAGCTACGATGGTATAGGTCGCCTGTGGGTCGATAGGCTCAAAGCTTCCCTTGGTTCGGTTGAGAACCTCGACGTTTGAAGCTCGCTCCCCTTTGTGAAGCGTATATTGCAGACCTGAAGGAACGAGGAACTCTCCGCGATGATTTGGATGATTCTTCGCGATAATGTCGAATAGCGTCTGCAGATCTTCTCCCTTGATCTCAGCCTTGCAGAGAATGTCCTCGAATGGAAGCATCTCGAGAATCTGACCGCGTGTGACGACTCCAGGATTGAGTGTAGCACGGATACTACCTGTGTTGACCAATGCCACGTCACAATCCTCTACAGCAGCGTAGTAGGCATCTGCAACCAGATTTCCGCCATTGATCTCCTGTCCGAGGACGTAACGTCCGTCAGGTCCGAGACCCGTGAGCTTGATGGTGCAGTCAGCAATCTTTTCATTGATGAACTCGTTGAACTGTGTATTGATGCTGTCAAGCATGTGAGTGCCTTCAGAGTTCTTAAAGAGCATCTTGGTGGCAGGAATGTCTTCCGAAGTGATCAGGCCGTCGTTGGCAATAATAACCTTGCTGATACTCTCCAGCGAGCTGCTAGGACTCGTAAAGATTACACGCTTGCCATCGATGTTAGGAACCTTGGTATTGAGCACCTCGCCACTGAAACAGAGGACGACATCAATGCCACGTGTCTGCGAGATAAGCTGGTAAGCATCTACAGGACCTTCGTCATTAACACTGTCGAAGTGAGGAATAGCAATGACATAGTCAGCTCCGGCCTTACGTGCAGCGTCGACGTTCTTCTGCACAATCATGGACAGATCCTTCTCGGTCAGATCATAGATGCGGTTACCGCTGTTATCGGCGAAAGCAGAAGAGTATTTCAGCATTGTGCGAGGCATAGTCAAGCCGATGAAGGCAACTTTGCGCTTGCCATACTCGCGGATGATATATGGCTCGAAGACTGGTCGATGATTCTTGGTGCTGACCAGATTGCAAGACGTGATGACCGGACCCAATGGCTTCAGGATCTCGCGCAACTCCTCTACAGGATAAGAGAAGTCCAGATTACCCAGCGAGATAGCATCGTAATTGGTATGCTTCATCATGTTGATGATTGTCTTGCCGTGCGATGCAGTAGCCAGAATGTCACCAAAGAGGAAGTCACCACCGTTGACTACAGCTACATGAGCGGTATCTGCCGAAATAGCGTCTCGATAGCCTAAGAGACGAGGATACATATCGAGATGTCCCTTTGAAGTCGATTCGAACAGAATGACAATAGATTTCTCTTGCTTCACACGGTTCTCTGCCCACTGGTTGACGTTCTCTGGAGTCAGGACAGGCTTCTTCTCTGTCTCTGGCTTGATAGTTGGCCAAGCAAACTCGTGGCTGACCAGTCCGATCTGGCTGCCGTATGGTTTTTCGTTGCGGATACTCTCGAGCAACTGACGGTCATAAGAGTCGCGAATACGGCTGCAACCAACGGTCAGCATAACGTCACGGTAGATTGACTCAGCAGTCTTTCCGCTCCATACTGGCTTGTAGTGGAAGGCGGCAATGACCTGGCACGACTTGGTGAAGTCTCCCTGTTGTGGACGCTGCACTGGATGCATCTTAGCGCGCTCAGCCTCATCGTAGGTCAATGGCATGTATGGCATACCAGGCAAGTCGTTGATCAGTTTCCAGTTCGAACCATTGAACTCTGGATGATCCTTCAGGAAGTTCCAGCTCACATAGTAGCGGCCTGTACCATCCTCTGCCACGTCAAGGATCATGCTGTCACGGGTAGCAGGACCTGGCTGCATGTAGTTCTCCTCGATGGTAATCTCACCCTGTCGGCCACCGCCATACATGGCGTGGTTCTTCCAGTTGTAGAACATATTTCGCAGCACGTGTACCCAGCGGTTCTGACCTTCTTCATTAGGGAACATCATTCCGTTGGCACAGTTGGCAATCAGATTCTTATAATAGGTGGTCATGAAACCACCGGCCAGAATGCCGGCAGGTGCTTCCTCCGTGTTGTTGAGGTCTTCGTGCAGCAGGTGCGATACGATACAGTACTGTACCGTCACATCCTTGGCACGGCGGATGGCAATGCCATGACCGGTGCTGTAACTGATTGAAATGTGGTCAAGAATCAGGTTGTGCTGGCCGAACTCGCCATCGCTGATAGCGTCGACATGCGCTCCAGCGCTACGTCCTGGACGGATATGGAGATAGCGCAAACATACCTCACTGGCCAGAATCCTGACAGGTGCACCCTTCAGGCAGATACCTTCACCTGGTGCTGTCTGGCCATAGATTGAGATACTGTCATTCTCAATGACCAGTGGCGACTGAAGGTTGATGGTGCCAGCAACGTCGAACACCACCATGCGACAGCCTTTCTGCTCCACGGCCCAACGCAAACTGCCAGTGCCGTTATCCTTCAGATTGGTAACCGTGATGACGCGGCCATCCTTGCCAGCGTGAGTGAGGTCACCCATTCCTTCTGCACCTTCGAAAGAAGATACCGGCCAGATCTGGCCATGAGGATCATAGCTGAACATACGGTCACGGCCACGGCCAATACGATGGTCAAGGAGTGTTTTCTCTCTGACATTGAGCGTAAAGTGACTGAAACTGATAGGCTCACTATCTACCTCGCCACCTGTAGCGAAGCCTCGACCCAGGGTGATCATGTTGTAGTCCTCCGTGCGCTGATACATATCGTCATGCTGATGTCCAGCCAGGAAGGCCACCATCTTGGCGCGCTTCTGGTTATGGAAGTCGCCGCGATAAGAGACACCATGGTCACTGTCTTCCAGAAGTTCTCCGCGTACATAAGCGTGGATTACACGGTTGATAGGATGCTCATACATGTTGACCGAGAGACCGTGTCCAAGCATCAGGAAGCACCAGTCCTCCGGATTCTCCTTGTCCATGAAGTTGAGCGCCTTCTCTGTTACCCATTTGACTTGCAGGCCATGGTAGCCGAAGTATTCGAGAGAGTCGCGGTCATAGTCGTTGAGTACGATGAGACGGAATTTCTGCTGAGGAAAGTCACGATAGAAGTAATTGCCCTCCAGATTGTTCTTGTCATAGACAATGTCGGTAGGGTCAGCCATCGGATTGATAGGAGAGACAGGACTGAAGAGGTTGAAGAACTCATGGTCAGTCACAATCTGAGATCCGTCCTTGCGACCATCTGCCGTACGCTGTTTGCCGTTACAGTCGTGGTTGCCCTTGGTGGCATAGAATGGGACACGAAGACCCTGAAAGTCCTGACGTGCACGCTCCAGACAGAACAGCGCCTGCTTCTTGTTGGTGTCGTATGCGTTCATGAAATCGCCTCCATGAAGTGCGAACTTGATGGAACGGTTCTCATTGCAATAGTTGACAAAGGCCTTGATATTTTCATCTGCATAGCGTATATCTGCACTTGGTCCGAACTTATGAGTGTCGGAGATGAAGGCGAACTCGATAATATCCGGGTCCGTCTGTGCAAATGCCATAAGAGGCAGCAATGCAGCAATAATCAGATATAATATTCTCTTCATGTATTTCTTTTTCGTCTTATTATAGTCTGCAAATATAGCGAAAATATCTAATAAGTACAAATTTGCGACTTGTATTTTGCATTTCAACCTTTGTAACTTCGCAATTTGACTATGTCATGTGTCAAAAACAAACTAAAATGTATCATTCGGATCTTTGCAATACCTTCCGACGAGCAGGAAGGGATCGCCGTGATTCGTGCGAACACTTCTTGTATGTCGGAAGGGCTCACAGAGATTCGTGGGATCCCTTCTTGCATCAAGGAATGGACGTCTTGCAAGCAGGACATCCCTTCTTAGAAATAATAATGGACGTCTTGCAAGTAAGACATCCCTTCCTAAATACAATAATGGACGCCATGCAAGTATGACGTCCATTATTATGTTGTTTATCCTAAAGAGAATTATTTAGGTGCGTTGTTTCGCAATTTAATTTCTGCAAATTACTGCTTGCAGTCAACCGCAGCCTGATCTACAGGGATACAAGCCTTGTAGGTCTTGATGTACTGGTTGAAGCCCTCTACGTCCTCAGGATCAGGAGCAATCTCTACGCCGGTGTTGCCAGCGAAGACAACCTGCTCGAGGTAATCTGCGAGGTTGAGGTTCTCAGGGTTGTTGATGCAGTAGTTAGCGAGGAGTGCAATACCCCAAGCACCGCCTTCGCCTGCAGTCTCCATGACTGAGATAGGAGAGTTGAGCGCTGCTGCAAGAACCTTCTGGCCAACGCCAGGAGTCTTGAAGAGACCACCGTGACCGGTGATACGGTCTACCTGTACGTTCTCCTCCTTGAAGAGTACGTCGTTGCCGAGCTTCAATACAGCTACGGTAGCGTAGAGGTTAGCACGCATGAGGTTAGCGAGGCTGAAGCGGTCATTAGCTGAGCGCATAACCAATGGACGACCCTCCTGGAGGCCTGCAACTGGCTCGCCAGAGATGAAGTTGTAAGCAATGACGCCGCCACAGTCCTTATCGCCAGTGAGAGCGTGGTTGTAGAGCTTACCGTATACCTCGTTCATGTCTACTGGTACGCCGAGCAACTGCTGATACTCCTTGAAGAGCTTCACCCAGGCGTTGATGTCTGAGGTACAGTTGTTACAGTGTACCATAGCTACGAGCGAACCGTCAGGTGTGGTGACCATATCGATCATCTCGTTTGGCTTGCTCAGATCCTTCTCCAATACGATCATTGAGAATGAAGAGGTACCAGCTGAGACGTTACCAGTGCGAACCTTGACGGCGTTGGTAGCCACCATGCCTGTGCCAGCATCACCCTCTGGAGGACAGAATGGGATACCTGGCTTCAGGTGACCAGAGATGTCCGGGCGCTGCGCACCGTGAGGAGTCAGGAAGCCAGCCTTCTGACCTGCGCAGATACACTGAGGGAGGATATCCTCGAGCTTCCAAGGGAATCCCTTAGGAGCGATGAGTTCGTTGAACTTCTTGACCATCTCAGCGTTGTAGTTCTTGGTCTCAGGATCGACAGGGATCATACCTGAAGCGTCGCCGATACCGAGTAACTTCTCGCCGGTGAGGCGCCAGTGGATGTAGCCTGCGAGGGTGGTGAGGTAGGTGATGCCAGGTACGTGCTCCTCATTGTCGAGGATAGCCTGGTAGATATGTGAGATGCTCCAACGGAGTGGGATGTTGTAGTTGAAGAGCTCAGAAAGCTCAGCTGCAGCCTGGCCGGTGTTGGTGTTACGCCAGGTGCGGAATGGCACGAGGATCTTCTCTGCCTCCGATGCTGGTGCGCCGTGGCTGGCAGTGCCGGTAGGACCGAAGGCCATGTAGCCGTGCATCATAGCCGAAATACCGATGCTGGCCAATACCTCGATCTCGCAGTCATAATCCTTCTTGACGTTCTTGCGGAGGTCTGCATAGCAGTCAGCAAGACCATACCAGATAGCCTCGGTGGAATAGGTCCAGATGCCGTCATGCAGCTGGTTCTCCCACTCGTGTGAGCCCTGTGCGATAGGCTTGTTCTCCTGATCAATCAGGACTGCTTTAATGCGGGTTGAGCCGAACTCGATACCGAGAATGGCTTTGCCGTTTATGATGGTTTCTCTTGGTGTCATAGTTTACATAAGAGCTTTGTTCAACATATAATAAATCTCATTGTTCCTGAGCTGCTGCTTGAAGCCTGAGATGGTGGTATCCTTGTTGATGCCGATGAACTCAATGCCACACATCTCTGCGAAATCCTCCCAGTATTCTGCGGTGATCTCGTAAGAGAATGCGCTGTGGTGAGTTCCACCTGCAAGGATCCATGCACCTGCACCGATCTCGAAGGTTGGCTGTGGAACCCAGAGAGCAGAAGCTACAGGGAGCTTTGGCATTGGCTTAGGCTCGATGCACTCTACGTCAGAGGTGATGAGGCGGAAGCGGTTGCCAAGGTCAACGATGGTAGCCTTGCAGCCAGCGCCGGTCTTCGAGGTGAAGACGAGACGAGCGGTCTGCTGCTTGCGGATACCGATACCGAGGAAGTGAACCTCGAGCTTTGGCCTATCAGTAGCGATGAGAGGAGTAACCTCGAGCATGTGGCTCTGGAGCGATGAGGTCTGGTTAGCGTCGAAGTTGAGGGTGTAATCCTCCAGGAACGAGCAACCCTTAGAGAGACCCTGGTTCATGACCCAGAGAGTACGATAGAGACAAGCAGTCTTCCAGTCACCCTCAGCACCGAAGCCGATACCCTCAGCCATCAGGCGCTGTGAAGCGAGGCCTGG
>JAZUDJ010000090.1:0-11802 GCA_045639585.1 Bacteroidales bacterium | reverse complement strand
TTCTAAGGCTCAGTACCAGCAGCTCGCTGATATGCTTAAGGCTAAGGGTGCTGTGAGCGACTATGAGGATCGTATCTCATTCGCTGAGCAGGCATTCGGCGTATCTTCACACTACGATACTGCTATCCACGCTTGGTTCGAGTCACAGAAGTAATTTTCATTCACCATTTTACATTTTACATTTAGTAAATGGGATTCTTTAAATTGACACAAGAGGTGGCTATTGACCTTGGTACGGCCAATACTGTCATCATCCATAATGGCAAGATTGTGCTCAATGCACCTTCTATCGTCGCTCTTGAGGGAGACAAGATGGTAGCTGTAGGTCATCGTGCACAGCAGATGGAGGGTAAGACTCCTGCCAATATCCGCACTGTCCGTCCTTTGCGCGACGGTGTCATTGCCGACTTCAACGCTGCAGAGCTTATGATTCGCGGCCTCGTGAAGATGGCATTCAGCAACAAGCATCTCTTTACCCCACAGCTCCGTATGGTTGTCGGTGTTCCTTCAGGTTCTACTGAGGTTGAGCTCCGTGCTGTACGTGACTCAAGTGAGCATGCTGGTGGTCGTGACGTATATCTGCTTTATGAGCCAATGGCTGCAGCTATCGGTATCGGCATTGACGTCCTTGCACCAGAGGGTAACATGGTAGTAGATATCGGTGGTGGTTCTACTGAGATTGCAGTTATCTCACTCGGTGGTCTTGTAACCAACAACTCTATCCGTATCGCAGGTAATGACCTTACCCAGGATATCATGGAGTATATGAGCCGTCAGCACAACATCAAGGTTGGTGTTCCTACCGCAGAGCAGATCAAGTTCAATGTTGGTTCTGCGCTTACAGTGCTCGACAACCCACCAGAAGACTTCATCGTTCGTGGTCCTAACCGTATGACCGCTCTCCCAATGGAGGTTCCTGTCAGCTATCAGGAGATCGCTCACTGTATCGAGAAGCCTATCTCTAAGATTGAGGCAGCTGTCCTGACCGGTCTTGAGCAGACCCCTCCAGAGCTTTATGCTGATATCGTTCGCAACGGTATCTACCTCGCTGGTGGTGGTGCATTGCTCCGTGGTCTTGACAAGCGTCTGCAGGATAAGATCGGCATTCCATTCCATGTAGCCGAGGATCCACTCCTCAGCGTAGCTAAGGGTGTAGGTATCGCTTTGCAGAACATTGATCGCTTCCCATTCCTGATCCGATAATTGATTAAGAGTCAGTTCTTCCAGAGCTGGCATAAATAAATAGAGGTTGAAAAATCTACTGAACTTTTTTGCCAAAAACAGCCCGTTTTTCCTGTGGCTGTTTTTGGCGATTATAAGTATTGTGCTGCTGTGCCAGAACAATCCGTACCATCGGAGCATCTGGTTCGGTAGTGCCAATGCTGTAGTCGGCAGTGTTTACGACTTCCAGAGCAACGTGACTGGCTATATCGGCCTTCGCGATATCAATGAGGATCTGCTCAACCGTACAGGACAGCTTGAGGCAGAGAACCTTTATCTCCGTCAGCAGCTGATGAAGTATGAGGATGAGGAGAAGCACCGTCAGGATACGGTGACTCAGTACGAATATATGATGGCTCACGTGGTGGGCAATAGCATTATCCAGGCAGAGAACTACATCACGCTCGATAAAGGTTCGCTCGATGGCGTGCAGCAGGACTTAGGTGTGGCTGATCAGAATGGCGTTGTCGGCATTGTCTCAAAGGTCAGCGATCATTATTCGCTGGTTATCAGCGTGCTCAACCCTAAGCTTCGTCTTTCGGTCATGATCAAGAATACCGAGTCGTTCGGTTCGCTCGTGTGGGATGGATCGGATCATCGCTATGCTATCCTTGAGGACCTTCCACGAAGCGTGAAGTTTGAGTTGGGTGACACGATTGTTACAACCGGATATACCACCTCTTTCCCAAAGAATGTTCCCGTGGGTCGTGTCGCAGAGTCGTATGACAGAGGTGGCAGCTTCCTGGAGTTGCGTATTGAACTCTTTACTGACTTCAATCGCATCAATGACGTCCACGTCATCAAGAATAGTATGCAAGCAGAGCAGGACGCGCTCGAATCACAAAGTAATCAATAAACAGATTTACCACCTTGGCATTCCTCTATAGTATATTTTGGATTATCTTGGCAGTAGTCATGCAGACGCTGCTGTTCAATCATCTGCAGTTGTTAGGTGGTGTTGTCCTGGTTTACATGATAGCATTGCTCAAGATGCCTGTGGAGGTGAACCGTAACATCCAGATCCTCACGGGTTTCATCTGTGGCCTGATTATTGATATCTTCTGCAATACGCTGGGCATGCACACGCTTGCTACGGTGACGGTTATGTTCTTCCGAGTTCCGATACTGCATCTGTTCATCAACTCAGAAGACGTGAAGAATGGTGTACCGAGCAACTCGCTCATGGGCATGTCGTCATACATCCGTTATGCCATCACTGTCCTGGCCATCCACTGTATCCTGCTTTATTTTATTGAGGCATTTACGCTCTTCAATGTCTGGACGACACTGCTGAAAATAGTTATCAGCTTACTTCTCAATACGATCGCCATCATCTCCCTGGAATTTGCTACTATCGATAAGTAGGGTGTTTTATGCAACATGATTTTGAACTAGAAAAACGAAGGTTCGTAGTCGGAGGATTGGTTCTGCTGATTCTCCTTATCTACGTTATCCGTCTCTTCTTCCTACAGGTTGTAGAGGAGAAGTACAAGATCATGGCGCAAGATAACGCCTTCCTGACACGTACGGTTTATCCGGCACGTGGCATGATCTATGACCGTAATGGAGAGCTCCTCGTGTACAATCAGCCGGCTTACGACCTGGTCGTCACGATGCGAGAAGTCAAGGATCTTGATACGCTCGATCTCTGTAACACTTTGGGTATCACCCGAGAAGTCTTTGATGATCGAATGAGCGAGATCAAGGACCGCTCCAAGAATCCGGGTTATTCCAGCTATACGCAACAGACGTTTGCCACTCAGCTTTCCATTCAGGATTATGCCAAGTTGCAGCAGCGAATGTTTAAATACAACGGCTTTGAGATCCGACCTCGTACCATCCGTCAGTATAAGCACGCCATTGCTCCTCATATCTTAGGCAACATCCGTGAGGTCTCGGCCAAGGAGATGAAGAAAGATCCTTACTATCAGCGCGGTGACTATACGGGTGACTTGGGTGTCGAGAAGTCCTACGAGACCTATCTTCGTGGTATTAAAGGCAAGGAAATCCTGTTGCGCGATGCTCATGGCCGTATCAAAGGCCACTTCGAGGATGGCAAGTATGACTCTTCTCCGGTTGCTGGCCGTGACCTGACCCTCTCCATAGATACTGACCTCCAGGCATACGCTGAGAGCCTCATGGTCAATAAAGTAGGTGCGCTTGTGGCCATCGAACCTAAAACCGGTGAGATCCTGGCCATGGTTTCCTCTCCAACCTATGATCCACGATTGCTCGTCGGTCGTCAGCGAGGTCGTAACTACAAAGCCTTGGCCAATGACCCTTACAAACCTTTGTTTGACCGTGCCGTCTCTGCTTCTTATCCTCCTGGTTCTACCTTCAAGCCTACGCAAGGCCTCATTGGTTTGCAGGATGGAGCTATCACGGCTCAGACGGTACTTCCTTGTCATGGTGGCTTTGTGATGGGTAACTTTCGAATGGGTTGTCACGACGGCTCGGCTGCTTGGACGATTGTGCCGGCTATCTCAGGTTCCTGCAACGGCTATTTCGGTTGGTGTCTTGTACACATTTTAAATAATAAGAAGTACAAGACCATTCAGGAATCCTTTGAGGCATGGAAGAACTATATGGTCTCAATGGGTTACGGTTATAAGTTGGGTGTGGATATTCCAGGTGAGACGCGAGGTTTTATCCCGAACCGAGCTTATTATAACAAAGCCTTCCGAACAGAGAAGTGGAAGCCTATCAACGTCATTTCCATTTCCATCGGACAAGGTGAGATCCTTGCCACACCGCTTCAGATTGCCAATCTCGCTGCTACGATTGCCAACAGAGGCTATTACTATTCGCCTCACGTGATCAAGGCTATTCAGGACACGATCATCCCTGATACGTTCAATATCCAGCATCACACGATGATCGATCCTGTCAACTACGAATGGATTGTCAAGGGTATGCGAGCAGCAGCAACAGGAGGTACGGTCTTCCGATCAGGAAACCTTGATCCTGAAGGTATTGAGCTCTGTGGTAAGACAGGTACGGCACAGAACCCTCAGGGTAAGGATCACTCCGTATTCATGGGCTTTGCTCCGATGAACGAGCCTAAGATTGCCGTTTGCTGCTACATACAGAATGGTGGCTTTGGTGCAACCTTTGGTGTTCCGATTGGCACACTGGTCATCGAGAAATACCTCAACGGTAAGATCTCTGCTCGACGAAAAGGTTTTGAAGAGAACATGGTTCATAGCTCTACCCTCAGTGCGGGTGCAATGAAATAAAGTATGTCATTCTTTAGAAATTTCGACTGGATAACAGTCTTCATATATGTAATCCTGGTACTGGCCGGATGGATGACCATCAATGCGGCGAGCTACAATTTCGATGGTGCTTCCATCTTCGATTTTGCACGCCCGTCAGGCAAGCAGATTGTCTGGTTCGCCCTGGCTATGTTCCTGATTATCGCCATTATGTGCTTCGATGTGAAGACCTACATGTCCTGGGCGCCGATCATCTACATATCGGTGATGGTGCTGCTGTTTGTCACGATCTTCATAGGCACCAACATCAACGGTTCGCACTCCTGGATCAAGATCGGTAGCGCCAGTATCCAGCCGGCAGAGTTTGGTAAGTTCTCCACGGCGCTGATGTTAGCTTGGTTGTTCAATGGATATAACTTCAAGTTCACCCAACCTGCTAACTTCCTGAAAGCCTGTGGTATTATCCTACTTCCCGTCTTGCTCATCATTCTGCAGAATGAGACAGGTTCAGCGCTGGTTTACTTTTCGCTTATCCTGTTGTTCTATCGTCAGGGCATGTCTGGTATCGTCATCGGTGCAGGTTTCTGTTTCATCCTCATCTTTGTTTTAGGTATCAAATACAGTATTGAACCTATCCCGATAGAGGAGTTGCCCGATACTGGAGAGACGATGCGAGCCTCATTAGATGGTCAGAATTATGTACTTACCATCATCCCATTTCTGGTGGCTACCATGCTGTTGGCCTATGCACAGAATGCCTCGGCTGCCGGACTTATAGCGCTCGTTTCTATCATCAGCTTTGGCCTCACAGCAGCCGTCAAGCACTTCGTCGAATTACCCTTCGCTTTCGAATATCGCTGGATCGGTTGGGCCGTCAACCTCTTCACCATCGGCTATTGCTTCTGGCTTTTCCTCTTGCATAAGCTTCGTGACTATCTGGTGGTTGGCGTCTTCTCGGTGCTCTTCGTAGCATTCCTTTATTCGGTCGACTTCGCCTTCCACAAGCTTCAGGATCACCAGCGCGGTCGTATTGAGGTGCTTCTCGGTATGAAGGAAGATCTCCGTGGCGCAGGATATAACGTCAATCAAGCCAAGATTGCCATCGGTTCAGGAGGTCTTTTCGGCAAAGGATATCTTGAAGGTACGCAAACCAAATTGGCTTATGTCCCTGAGCAGGAAACCGACTTTATCTTCTGTACCGTAGGAGAGGAGCAAGGCTTCGTGGGGTGTGTGGCAGTTATCCTGCTTTACGCGATGCTCGTGTGCCGACTCATCTATCTGGCCGAGCGGCAACGAACGGTCTTTGCGCAGGTTTATGGCTACTGTGTGGCCTGTATCTTCGCTTTCCACGTAATGATCAATATAGGTATGGTCATTGGCCTTGTGCCAGTTATCGGCATTCCGCTGCCGTTCTTCAGCTACGGCGGATCGGGCCTTTGGTCATTCACAATTCTATTATTCATCTTCCTCAAACTGGACCTTAACCGCATTGAGAAGTATTAAATCTATTTAATTAAGGTATGAAAAAACGCTTAGTATTTGTCACGAACAATGCACATAAGATTAAAGAAGTAACCGCCCTGCTCGAGGCCTGTGGCCAGGAAGTAGCAGAGCGCTACGAGATATTGTCTTTGGCCGATATCGGTTGCATGGCCGACATTCCTGAGACCTCGCAGTCCTTCTATGGCAACGCTTTGCAGAAGGCTGAGTACGTCAAGGTACGCTATGGCTACGACTGCTTTGCCGACGACTCTGGCTTGGAGGTTCGCGCCTTGGGTATGGAGCCGGGTGTGATGTCTGCACGTTATGCGGCTGACGAAGGCTTCGACCATGATGCCGACGCTAACAATCAGAAGCTCCTTCGCAACATGAAGCGCGTGAAGGATCGTACCGCACAGTTCCGTACGGTAGTCGTTCTTCTGGTGGGCAGTGCCACCTATGAATTTGAGGGAGTTTGTCGTGGCGCCATCACCACCGAGGAGCATTCCAATCGTGAAGGTTTCGGTTATGACCCGATCTTCCAGCCAGCCGGCTACGAGCAGACCTTTGCTGAGATGAGCCTTGAGGAAAAGAACCAGATCAGCCACCGAGGCAAGGCCATCCGTGCACTGGTTGATTTCCTCAAAGAGAACTAAATAGTTTATTCCAAGAGAATTAAATATTTATCCCAAGAGGGTGAAGTCAAACTGCAGCCCACCCCCTTGACGAGTACACGCCGTGATTGTGCCACCGTGCATGATCACGGCATTTTTTACGATGGCAAGGCCCAATCCTGTGCCACCCAGTCGGCGGCTACGTCCCTTATCCACGCGATAGAAACGCTCGAAGATGCGCGACAGGTGCTCCTCCGGCACGCCAGGTCCATTATCAGCAAAGCGGAAATGACACAACCGCTTATCCTTGTGCTCCGCTGATTCTGTACATTCTATGTTTATGATAGAGCCTTTCCCCGCGTAAGCTATAGCATTGTCAATCAGGTTTCTGAAGATACTATACACCATTGAAGGATTGCTTTGCAGCCCGAGCGAATGTGGCAATGTATTGATCACCTTCATCTCCTGAAGTTCCAGCTTCAGAGACACTTCGCTCAGAATATCACGTACCAGCTCAGCCACATCTACCGGTTCTTTCTCCATCGGGTGCGCCTGGCTGGTCGATTGTCCCGCATCCATACGGTTGAGTGTCACGATGTCCTGCACCAGCGCGTTGAGTCGCTGCGACTGGCTATAGCTTCTTTCTAGGAATCGCGAGAGCTGTTCATCGCTGATCGAACCTCCCGCACGTGCATCCAGTATGGTTTCAAGATAACCTTGGATAGACGATACCGGTGTCTTGAGTTCATGCGCAATGTTGTTGCTCAACTCACGCTTATACTGGTTATATTCCTGCTCCAGTTGCAGTCGTGTCTGTAGCTGCTGATTGTCATTCTCCGTGTGGCTGAGTCGGCGCGTCATATAAAGGAAAAGTCCTAAAAGCACAAACGTGATAAGGATGGCCGCATAGAGATAATGACGATCCGAAGCCAGGCTTTTACGCAACTGAGTATCATACGGCAGCGCACTTCGGACGATATAATCCCCGAAACGAGTAGCCGAATAGAAATAGTCAATACCCGTAGTTTCCGACGATCGGATCACCGCAAATCCATCCCCATCGAGCAAGGCTTGCTGCACCTCCTCGCGGTTGAGGTGATTCTTATGCGACTGTCCGGCTATGCTGTCCGTCGATTCAAACAATACATTACCCGAAAGATCAAGCACTGTGAGTCGCACGTCTTCATAATGAGATTCATAATCCGTGATTCTTAATTCTTCAGTCGAGTCAGCGGGTAATTTGTAATTAGTAATTAGTAATTTATCCATTGCATAGCAATGGTTTATGGCTTGTAAGCGCACATGCAGCAGATCCACATGATGCGCCTCGTCGCGATGCATCAGATACACAGTCATCGAGGCGGCAAACAGCATGAACAGGCAGATCACGCAAAGGACGAGATTCCGAACGAGCGTATTCTTGTAATTGATTCCCATTGCAATAAAACCTCATTTATGCCTGGAAAACATACCCATATCCCGAGCGAGATACAATGCATCGCGCATACTCCGAACCCAGCTTTTTGCGAAGTCGAGCAATGCTCACATCCACGCTTCTATCCAGCACCAGAACATCATCCGGCCACACCTTAGCCAGGATATCATCACGGCTGAAGATATGTCCAGGCGTGCTCATCAGTAGCACCAGAATATCATATTCCTTGCGCGTCAGAGTAATCTCTGTATCAGCAATATATACGCGCTTCTCTGTCGTGTCGACCCTTAGTTCCTGACACGTCAGCTCCTTTTTGGCACTATTTTCCTTAATGTTAATTGTTAAATGTGATTTCGTGCTTCTTCGCAATACAGCTGATACGCGCGCCACCACCTCCGAGATCCTGAATGGCTTTGCAATGTAGTCATCCGCACCCAATCCGAATCCTCGCAGCGTGTCGCTCTCGGTGTCCTTAGCCGTACAAAATATAATAGGTATAGCACAGAGCTTCTCATCGGCCTTCAGTCGCTCAGCCATTTCGAAACCGCTCATCCCCTCCATCATCACATCGAGCAAGAGCAGATCAAAACCCTGTGACTGTAACTTCGACAAAGCTTCCTCGGCCGAATAAGCCACATCCACATCATGCCCCTGTCGAGAGAGGTTAAATTGCAGAATCTCACACAAATCCTGCTCGTCATCGACTACAAGTATTCTTGACATCTGAATTATTACAAATTACTAATTACAAATTACGAGTTTCTGCGGCAAAGATAATGATTTCCTTTCAATTTCCCATTTCATTTTTATTAAATTCTCCGAATGTAACATTATTGTAACATTTCTGTAATCTCATCGTAATATTTTTGTCATAACTTTGCAGCGATAATAATTATCAATTATCCATTATCAATTATGATTCTCAATCTTTTATCCCTCCTCGGAGCCTTGGCCCTCTTCCTCTACGGTATGAAGATCATGAGCGAGGGTCTCGAAAAATTCGCTGGTAACAAACTCCGCGCCATCCTCGCCGCCATGACGCGCAACCGACTGATGGGCGTGCTCACCGGTATCCTGGTCACCGCTCTCATCCAGTCATCTTCAGCCACCACCGTCATGGTTGTGAGCTTCGTCAATGCCGGCTTGATGAACCTTGTGCAGGCCATCGGTGTCATCATGGGTGCCAACATCGGAACCACCGTCACCGCCTGGATCATCTCGGCAGTAGGCTTCAAGGTCAATATCGCCGCCTTCGCCATCCCAATGCTGGCCATCGGTATGCCACTCATTTTCTCGGGCAAGTCGAACCGCAAGAGCGTGGGCGAATTTATCTTCGGTTTCTCCTTCCTCTTCATGGGATTGAGTTTCCTGCAAACCGCTGCTAATGACCTTAATATCGGCAATATGGTTGCCTCGATGCTCGCCACCATCTCGTCCGATAGCTTCTGGGTCATCCTCCTCTTCGTCCTCGTCGGAGCCATCGTCACCATGATCGTGCAAGCCTCGGCTGCCACCATGGCCATCACCTTGATGCTCTTCGACATGCAGATCCCCGGCTTCGGTTTCGAGCAAGCCGCCGCACTTGCCATGGGTCAGAATATCGGTACCACCATCACCGCCTTCATGGCTTCACTCACGGCCAATACACAAGCTCGTCGTGCTGCACTTGCACACATGTTCTTCAATGTTTTTGGTGTAGTTGTTGTGCTCCTGATGTTCTATCCTGCGTGCAATACTGTCAGCTGGTTCGTCACCGACGTGCTTGGTTCTACGGGCAACGACCTCTTCAAGCTCTCTGCTTTCCACACCGCATTTAATATCGTCAACACCCTGTTACTCATCGGCTTCGTCCGTCAGATTGAGCAACTCGTCTGCTGGGTTCTTCCTTTGCGCGAAGAGCAGAGCGAGGAGCATCGCCTCCGCTTCATCTCTGCTGGTCTTCTCTCTACCGCCGAGCTCTCTATCCTCGAAGCTCAGAAAGAGGTGCGCCACATGGCCGAAGTGTGCCAGCGTATGTTAGGTATGGTTCGCGAACTGCTTGAAATCCACGCTCTCGAAGGCACCGACCGCAACGACAGCTCTGCCCGCGAGAGTGAGTTTATCAAGGTCTTTAGCCGCATCGAGCGCTACGAATCTATCACCGACAGCATGGAAGTCGAGATTGCCGACTACCTCCATAAAGTCAGCGAAGGCCGCCTCTCGGCAGCCTCTAAAGCTCAGATCCAGAAGATGCTGACCCAGATCAGCGAGCTCGAATCAGTTGGCGATTCCTGCTACAACCTCGGTCGAACTCTCAACCGCAAGCTCAAGCACCAAGCCGAGCCATACACCCCTGAGCAGCACCAGCACATCCTCACCATGCTCAGCCTCAATGATCAGGCTATGAACGAGATGATCCACCTCGTCTCGCAGAATGAAGATTCAGCTATCAGCCTTACCAAGGCTCAGACCCTCGAAGCTGAGATCAACAACTACCGCAAGCAGCTCAAAGGCCGCAACTTCAGCGACGTTGATTCCGGCACCTACAACTACCAGCTCGGTGTCTATTACATGGATTTCATCTCCGAGTGCGAGAAGTTGGGTGACTACCTGATGAATGTTGATCAGGCCGGTTTGACCAAGAATAATGACTATGAGGACAAGCCTTTGAAGCGATAAGAAATATTACTGTAGCATTTATATTACAATCACGTAACCGGCTTGTAATCACCTTGTAACATAAAGCCCTTATCTTTGCGGCGTCAAAAGTCAGATAAAAGACTTTTGGCGCTGCTTTTTTGTGCTTGTAAGATTTCATTCTACACATTATATAATATATATGCGACGCAAATTTACGCTTTTCACACTCGTGTTTTCCCTCTTCACGCAACTTCTTTCAGCTCAGACAATACAGGATCTGAAAGCTCCGCTCACCTTCTTTATCGCCAATGATTTGGGTAGAAACGGCTACTATCAGCAGAAAAAGATAGCCGAACTGATGGGCGAGATGGCCGAAACGGTAGGCCCTGAGTGCATCATCGCAGCGGGCGATATCCATCACTTCTCAGGCGTTGAGAGCATCTATGACCCGCTCTGGCTGACCAACTACGAACAGGTCTATTCTCATCCCGAACTGATGATCCCATGGCTTCCTATCTGCGGTAATCATGAGTACCGGGGCAATACGCAAGCCGTGCTTAACTACTCCGACATAAGTCGCCGCTGGCAGATGAAAGAGAAATACTACACCCGCACGTTCGAGAAAAAAGGCACGTCCATCCGCATCATCTGGCTCGATACTACCCCAATGATCACTCGTTATCGAAAAGATCCGATCACCTATCCCGACGCCTATAAGGAGGATGCAGACAAGCAGTTAGCATGGCTCGACAGCACGCTCAACGTAGCCAAAGAGCAGTGGGTGGTAGTCATCGGTCATCATCCACTTTATGCGCAAACGGATAAACCTCAGGAGGAACAGACCGATCTGCGACAGACGTTAGGTGAGATTTTACGGCAGCACCACGTGGACATGTATGTCTGCGGACACATACACAACTTCCAGCATATCAGGACGAAAGACGATAATATTGATTACATCGTCAATTCCTCTGCGTCTTTGTCTCGCAATGTAAAGCCTATCGAAGGTACGCAGTTCTGCTCCTCTGACGAAGGCTTTGCCATCCTCTCTGTCAGCAAGAAATCGCTGACCCTCAGCTTAATCAATTACGAAGGAAATATAATCTATCAAATCAAACGATAATTATTTATGCAAAACAAATCAATTTTCGCTGTCTCAGCTCTCATGCTCCTGACAGCTCCGGTTTCGGCTCTTGCTGCCAACCCAGTAACCCCAGAA
>JAZUDJ010000089.1:0-4019 GCA_045639585.1 Bacteroidales bacterium | reverse complement strand
GATGTCGAGGTAACGGAGGGGCAGCTCGATGTTGTCATACACATTCAGCTCGTCAATGAGGTTGAAGCTTTGGAAGATAAAGCCGATGTTGCCCTTGCGGAAACGGGTGCGCTCCTTCTCCTTGAGCTTTGCCACTTCGGTATCCCCAAAGAGATAGCTGCCCTCGGTAGGATTGTCGAGCAAGCCTAATATATTTAATAAGGTGGACTTACCACATCCCGAAGGACCCATGATGGCTACAAATTCGCCATCCTTGATTTCGAACGATACGCCATTGAGCGCTGTTGTCTCGATCTCCTCTGTACGGAAGATCTTGCTGAGGTTAGATACTTTAATCATAATTGTATAGTTTTAATTATTATTATTATTATTCTGACTTTAGATTATTCACCGGATTTTCCTTTGCCGCCGAAATCGTTCTGACGACAATGATGCCAAGGGTTAACAGAGCTACAATCGCGAAGGCAGCAAAATAGAGCCACGGAGAAACTTCTACCTGCGTCGTGAACTGCTCCAGCCACTCGCGTGTGACGTAAATAGCTACAGGCGAGGCAATGAGGCAAGCGATGATTACAGTTGCTACATACTGCTTGCAGAAAAGGCCTACGATGTCATTACCTTCTGCGCCAAGTACCTTACGCACAGCAGTCTCGTGGCGGCGATGCTCGGTTTCAAAGAGGACAATGCCGAAGACTCCCATCAGGGCAATGATGATTGCTACGAGCGAGAAAAGTCCGAAGATCATCGACTGGCGCATGAAACGGGCATATCTATTCTCTATTTCAGTATCAACCGTCCAGGCGTCCATCTCTTCGTCCAAATCATATACGTTCACAATAGTTTGCTTCAGCTGAGCAATTAACGCCTTTGAGTCCACATTTGGCTCTGTGCGGACAATCAGATACCACAGATATTGATAGTCATTGCCTACATTGGTGTATGCCTCAATGCCATTCTCGGTCTTGTCCGTGGCAGGTTTACTGTTAGTATTTGTGCAGAACCCTGCCAGTTTGTAATTATTGGTTGTAGATATGAGTTTCTGCAGCTTCTCATCATCACCAAAATCCTTCATCGCCTCTTCTACTATCAGCGCCCAAACATTAGTATCCGTAAATCCTTCACCATCAATGAATGGGATACCCACAACATCCAGATAGTTTGGCAACACCTTACGGACCTTGAGCGTAAGCGAAATACCATCTTGAGCAACGGCATGAGTCATTCCCGCATTGCCAGTAGCCGGACTGCTGGATGCCGTAACCGATTTCACTCCTGACATGCTTTCCACCCTTGACTTGATATCCGACCTATAATATGGAATGTCAGCCACATATAGGCCGTCTTTGTCAAAACCAAGCTGCTGTGAGGTCATGTGCCTATATTGCATGAAGAAGACTGCCGAGATAATCATCATTGCCACTGCTGCAGCCAACTGCAAGGTGATAAGCACTTTGCGCAACATCATTCCCGCACGGCTGCGAGAGAAACCACTCTTCACACCCATGGCCGCATCAACTCGGGTGACATACAATGCCGGGAACAATGCCGAAAGAACGGCAAACAATACCGACACAAAGATCAATACACCGAACGTCAGCAGATTCTCATCAAAGTTGATACTTCCATCAGTCAGGCCATTGATTGAACTCTTTGATATTGCCAGGATGAGAATACATGCAAGCACAATGGCCACCCCCACATAGATGAGTGCCTCCTTGATAAATTCCCAGATAAGTGAAGCGCGTGAAGCTCCAAACACCTTGCGGATATTCACCGAACGCATCTTCTCAGGCACAAGCGCCACAAAGAAATTGACAAAGTTGATGAAGGCGATAATGACGATCAAAAGTGCAATGCCTATCATCTCCAATACGGTGGAACGGGAAGCGCGAGTCTTCACATCATCCCGGACATCTGAGAAATGTAAGTCAGACAATGGAACCAGCTTGAATTCCTGCATATGCTCCTGAATGAAATCCTCGCCATAACTGGTGCCAAACTGCTTATTGTATTGTGCAACCCTGGTCTTCAAAGACTCATACACATTCTTGCGCAGGATATCCAGAAACTTCTCCGCATCATCGGCATTCGCAAGAGAAACAACGCTATTATAGTTGAAATTATTATCGGTTGTTGAATGAATCTCTTCCTCCTCATTTATAAGCACATCACACTCTTCAAGGTCAGAGTTTGCAGGATAAGACTTGAATACACCGGTAATGGTCAGCGCTACCTTCCTCTGCTCATAATCATCGTAGACATAGATCATGTCCCCAGGAGCCACCGACATGGTTTCAGCAACCTTGTCAGAGATAGCCACATCGCCATCAGCCTCTGGATACTTACCCGCAGTAAACTCTAAGCCTAATATCTCTGCTGCCTGATGGGTGAAATAATGGTAGCTGAAATGGTACAGGTCTGTACCACCCTTGCCGCCATAAACCTTATTTCCCTGTTCCAACAAGTTGAAACAACCGATCTTTGCTCCAGGAACGGCATCTGCGGCCTTGATGCTCGCCTGTATTGGAGAACGGGATATCCATCCGTCCTGGAACAACGTGCAGACCATGTACTTCTTGTCCGCATCCTTAATGCTGCTGTTGTATGTTACGTCATACATCACCTGCGACATAATCACATAAAATGCCGCGAAGGCGATGGTCATGCCCAGCACATTCAGGATGGACGATGCTTTGGTTTTGGTAAATATATTCATTGCTCCCTTATTTTAGTATTAACACGTCATTATCGCCATAATTATCGTAACCCGAGGTGATGACTTGCTCGCCAGCGGTAAGGCCTTCAAGCACCTCATAATACTGCGGATTCTGGCGTCCGATGCGGATTTCGCGTTTTACAGCTCGCGTGCCGTCACCATTGACTACGTAGATCCATTTGCCACCCGTCTTCTGGAAAAACGAGCCACGAGGAATGAGCAAGGCGGCTTCGGGCGAACCAAGCTGAAGGTTGAGATAGTAGGTCTGACCACTACGGATATTGTCAGGTGTGTCACCTTCGAACTTAAAATCAGCCTTGAACTTGCCATCGCGAACCTCAGGATAGACCTTGCGGAGCGCTGCATTATAAAGCGTTTCCTGACGCTCAAAGGTTGCATTCAAGCCAGGGACCACACGGTCGATGTAATGCTCATCAATCTGCGCCTCGCTCTTATACGAACTCATATCGCTGATCTGCCCAATCTTTGTGCCGGCTCCGATGCTCTCGCCGAGCACAGCATCGAGGATACCGAGCAGGCCATCGATAGGGGCCTTGATGGTGAGGTTGTCCTTGCGGCGGCGAATCATCTGCATGTTGAGCTGCATGTTTTCGAGGCTTTCACGCATCCTTTCTACCTGAGTAAAACGCAAAAGACTGTCCTGTATTTCCTTTTCGGCGATTAATTGTAGCTTTTCCAGTGCCAGATCGTAGTCTTCTTTAGCTTTGAGAAATTCTTCACGGGCAATAAGCTTATCCTCGTAGAGCGACTTCTGCTGCTCGTAGGTGCGACGGAGGCGTTTCACATTGAGCTGGTATTCGGCTTTTTGCTGCTTCACGTTGAGTCGATCCTGCTCCATCTGTATCTGCGTGTTGCGCAGGATGTTCTCTTTCTCGGCCAATTCGGCTTCAGAGTTGAGAATCTGGAGATCGAGATTATCATTAGACAGACGGAGGATCTCGTCACCCTTCTTGACCGTTGACCCCTCTTCAATGAGGATTTCCTGTACGATACCCCCTTCGACAGGGCTGATCTGAATGGTAACCAGAGGTTGAACAGTACCACTAAGACGGATATAATCATTGAATTCGCCTTGTTTCACCGTGCTGATCGTCACCGTGTCACCATTGATACGTAGCGTACTTTGATTGGGCTTGATGATCAGGTAGATTATCAGTAATGCCAATACAGAACCTATCCACCAAGGCAATGCTTTCTTTGTAAAGGCTGTTTGCCAGCCAGTCTTCTTTTCAATTATCTTGTCCATATTTTTTGAATTTGCTGATTAAGACTCCTGACCTTC
>JAZUDJ010000088.1:0-76926 GCA_045639585.1 Bacteroidales bacterium | reverse complement strand
TATCATATCCTTATTTACTCTTTGTTTTTTCTGCTGCAAAGGTACGGGTTTTATTTCATTTTGCCAAATTTTATTGTTACATAACTCTATCGGTCTGTAACATCTGGCGAAAAATGCGTTACATTTACATATAAATTGTAGAAAATCGACCAAAAATGGGGAAATATCGTCGATTTTGGACGATTTTTAAAGTTTTCCCTATTGGGATTATTGATGTAATAAAGTAACAAAAACCAGGTAGGCAAGCATGGCAGGAGCTGCCATGACAAGCGAATCGAAGCGATCCCACAAGCCTCCGTGGCCTGGAAGGATGTTGCCAGAGTCCTTTACGCCAACTGCACGCTTGACCAGCGACTCGATCAGGTCGCCGAACGTAGAGGCTACACTGACGATCAGGCCCATCAGGATCCACTCAAGTGTGGTGAGACGAAGACCATCATGCAGGTTGATACCTAAGAAGTTCCAGACGGTCTCGTACGAAAGTCCCCAGCCGAGAAGCATGGCAAATACAAGTCCACCCCAGAAACCTTCCCAGCTCTTCTTAGGAGAGATGCGAGGGAAGAGACGATGCTTGCCAAAGGTCATGCCGGTGAGATAGGCGCCAGTGTCGTTGATCCAGATGAAGAAGAAGAGCGAGAGGACGAACAGCGGGCTGTAGTCCTTGAGCACTTCTCCTAATGGGAAGGCCAGCGTATGGAATGCCAGGCTTGAAAGCATGGCAATAGGGTAGGCGATATAGATCTGTCCCATGAGGATATAAGCCAGCTCTCGCATCGGATTCTTCTGCTTGGAATAGAGACGACTGATGAACATGGCCATCAGGTAGATGACGTAGAGCTGCAGGATCCAGGTGTCGGTCAGATGTGATGAGACGCAGAATGCACAGAAGAAGATCAGTGCACCGCCGAAGCAGTGAAGCGGGCGGTAGATGTTGATCTCAGCCATGCCATTGGCCAGGTGGTAATACTCCCAGAGAATGCCAATCGTCAGTAGAAGGAAGAAGGCGGCAAATGAATATGGACCCCAAAGGATCGCTGCCAGCATGACAGCTACCAGCACTAAGGCTGTGGCTGTGCGGAGTAGGAATGATCGGAGTTTCATAATGTTTCGTCGTTCTTTTTTTCTTGTTCTTGCTGAAGGAGCTCATCTGAGCGGGATGCCCACTGGCGTGGACCAAAGATCTTTTCGACGTCTTCGGTAAAGATTACCTCACGTTCTTCGAGGGTGGCTGCCAGTTGCTGGTGGCCTTCCTTATATTCTATCAGGATCTGCTTAGCGCGCTGATACTGTTCGGCAATGATCTTGCTGATCTCTGCATCGATAGACTTGGCGCGTTCCTCACTGAAAGGCTTCGTGAAGCCATATTCCTGACCGCTTGAATCGTAGTAGCAGACGTTTGGCAGGCTTTCGCTCATGCCGTAGTAGGCTACCATGGCGTATGCCTGCTTGGTGACACGCTCCAGGTCATTGGCTGCACCGCTGCTGATGGTTCCGATGAAGAGTTCCTCAGCTGCGCGGCCGCCTAAGAGTCCGCAGAGCTCATCGCACATGGCCTGATAAGTGACGATCTGTCTTTCTTCTGGCATGTACCACGCTGCGCCGAGCGCGTTGCCACGTGGCACGATGGTCACTTTGACCAGTGGATTGCCATATTTGAGATGCCAGCTGATGGTAGCGTGACCGGCTTCGTGAATCGCAATAGAGTGCTTCTCTTCGGTCGTCATGACCTTCGACTTCTTCTCCAGACCACCGATGATACGGTCTACAGCGTCGTTGAAGTCCTGTTCGTCGACCGTCTCCTTGCCATTGCGAGCAGCGATCAAGGCTGCTTCGTTACAAACGTTGGCAATATCTGCACCGCTGAAGCCAGGGGTCTGGCGAGCGAGCTTCTTAACGTCGAGTTCCTCATTGAGCTTGAGCGGCTTGAGGTGAACCTGGAAGATCTCTACTCGGTCCTGCAGCTCAGGCAGGTCGACGTGGATCTGTCGGTCAAAGCGTCCTGCACGGAGGAGCGCCTTGTCGAGGATGTCTGCACGGTTGGTGGCTGCCAGGATGATGACGCCTGAGTTGGTGCCGAAGCCATCCATCTCGGTGAGGAGCTGATTGAGTGTCGACTCACGCTCGTCGTTGCTTGGCATGCCGCCACGGTTGCTACGCGCTCTACCTACGGCATCGATCTCGTCTATGAAGATGATACATGGCGCTTTCTCCTTGGCCTGACGGAAGAGGTCGCGTACACGGCTGGCACCTACACCCACGAACATCTCTACAAAGTCAGAACCAGACATCGAGAAGAATGGGACGTCGGCCTCGCCAGCAACGGCCTTGGCCAACAGGGTCTTACCCGTACCTGGAGGGCCTACGAGGAGCGCTCCCTTAGGAATCTTGCCGCCGAGATTGGTGAACTTATCAGGGTTCTTGAGGAATTCGACGATCTCCTGTACCTCCTGCTTGGCTTCGCTGAGGCCGGCAACGTCTTCGAAGGTGACCTTCATCTTGTTGTCCTTCTCATAGACCTGCGCCTTGCTGCGACCTACGCTGAAGATACCTCCGATGCCGCCGCCTCCACCAGCGCCTCCACGGCCCATGCCACGGAAGAAGATGAACCAGAGGAAGAAGAGCATCAGCAGTGGAGAGGCGAGGCTCAGGATGATGTCCCAAGGACCGCTGGCCTTCTCATAGCGGACGTCGGCCGTGAACTGGCTGTTCTCGGCGTTGCGCCACTTGTCTACGTTGTCGGCAAACTTGTCGGCTGATGGGATGCTGGTCTCGATGCTGATCTGCTTGCCTTCCTGCTTGGCCTGCTCGTAGGCGGCCTTCAGACCTTTCATGTTCTCCAGCTCTGGAGCCTTACTGAGCTTGGCGGTCACGGAATTGGTCTTAGTATTGACTACCAGCGTAGAGAAGTCGCCTTCCTGAGCCATGCGCTCAAAGTCGGTATAACCGATCTCGCGAGTCATCTCATTGGCTGAGAAGAAATATACGCCAAACAGGACGGCACCGATGATGAGGTAGATCCAATAGAAATTGAATCCGCCACCATTGCCATTTCTTTGTGCTGAGCCGAAAGGATTGCTGGTAGGCTTAGCCTCTTTCTTTTCGATCGGCTTGTTTATATCTTTTTCGTATGCCACTTGCTAAAATAAAGTAAAAGTGAGAAAGTAAAAGGGAAAAATGAAAATCTGAGATCAATCGAGATCCGGGATCTGGGTGATGACGGCATCCTCCCAAAGTGACTCCAAGCGATAGAAGTCGCGGGTCTCTGGCTGGAAGACATGGACAAGAGCGTAGCCATAGTCGATGGCCACCCACTGACGGTTCTGCATGCCGACCTGTCCCTGATGGCGCTCACCCATGTGGTCGCGGATATAATCGGTCAGTCCGTTGGCGATACCATAGACGTGGACGGAAGACGTTCCTTCGCAGATGACGAAATACTGGAACGCAGCTTCCTCCAGCTTGCGCATATCAATGATCTGTATGTTCTTTGCCTTACAGTCCTGCAGACCTTCGACGATTTTCTCTATTAATTGATCTTTCATTATATAAAAATTGCGCGCAAAGATACTAATAATTCTCGATAAACTCTCTTAAAAAAATAAAAAAGTGGATAATCGTACAGTTTTTTGTCCCTTTTCTTGCGAGTCAAGGAAAAAAATGGTATATTTGCGTCGCAATTTTGAACCCCTTATGGTAAGAAAGCGCAAAAAATATACATTATATAATATAAAGAAAACATGGAAATCAGAGGACGTATCATTCAGGTCCTGCCGTTGGCATCAGGTGTAAGTAAGGCTGGCAATAGCTGGCGTAAGCAGGAGTATATCCTGGAAACTTTCGACCAGTACCCACGTAAGGTAATTTTTAACTTCTTCAATAATACTATTGATCAGTATCCACTTCAGGTCGGTGAGGACATCATTCTCAGCTTCGACCTTGACAGCCGCAGCTTCGTCGGCCGTGATGGCGTAGAGCGTTGGTCTACCGACGTTCGTGGCTGGAAGGCTGAGAAGGCTGACGCTCAGATGCCAGCTCCAGGCTTTGGCGCTCCAGTGGATGGCTTCGCAGCTCCTCAGGCTGCTCCTGCACCACAGTTCCAGGCTCCACAGCCAGCTGTACCACAGTTCCCTGCTGGTCCTGCTGCTGCACCTGCTGCCGGTGACGATCTGCCATTCTAAATCGTAGCGATTCTGAAAGGAAGAAACATTATTAATGGATAAGTATTAAGCCACCCTCACGTCTTTCTCGTGAGGGTGGCTTTTATGTTTTTAGTTTGCTACTTCAGCGATGAACTTGATTCGTACCAGTCGGATCTCTTCTTCGGTGAAGACATCACCATATTCCTGAATGGCAGCTTCGAGATCGTCCTTCGGAGAGTCCTTGAAGTACTGATAGAGCTCGTCAATGTCTTCTGGATCCATGACTTCATGGAGGAAGTAGTCGATATTGATGCGCGTACCGCTGTAGATGATGGCTTCGAGATCGTCGAGCAATTCGTTGAACTCAATGTGCTGACCCTGTGCGAGTTCGTCGAGCGCGATCTTGCGGTCGATGGCCTTGATTATGTCCAGCTTCTTCTTCGACTTGTTGGCTACGGTGCGGAAACGGAGGTCCTCAGGACGGACGATCTCGTTCTCTTCGCAGTGACGCTTGATCAATGCACAGAACTCCTCTCCATAACGCTTTGCCTTGCCTGCACCGACACCAGGAACATTCTGAAGCTCCTCGATGGTGATAGGGTAGGTGGTAGCCATCGCCTCGAGCGATGGGTCCTGGAAGATGACGTATGGAGGGAGCTCCAGACGCTTGGCCACCTTCTTGCGCAGGTCCTTGAGCATGTTGTAAAGGGCCTCGTCAGCTGCAGCGCTGGCACCAGCACCCTTAACTTCTGTCTCTTCGATTTCATCGTCATCGTCGCACTCGACAACGATAGAGAAGGCCTTTGGAGAGTTGAGGAAACGCTTGCCTGATGCAGTGACCTTGAGGAGTCCGTAAGATTCGATATCCTTGCTCAAGTACTTGTCGACCAAGGCCTGACGGATGACGGCGTTCCAGATGGCCGGGGTTTCATCATTGCCTGATCCGAAGCATTCGAGCTGGTCGTGCTGATAGCCTGCCACTTCGTCGGTACGGATACCTTCGAGGATGGTAACCACATATTCCTGCTTGAATTTCTCCTTGAGCGCCTGGACGGTCTCGATGACTGCGCAGAGGAGTTCCTTGGCCTCAATACGCTTCTTTGGCTTACGGCAGTTGTCGCAGTTGCCACACTCATCGTCCTTGTAGTCCTCACCGAAATAATGGAGCAGCGCCTTACGACGGCACATGGAGGTCTCGGCGTACGCCTGGGTCTCCTTGAGGAGCAGACGACCGATCTCCTGCTCGGCAATCGGCTTGCCCTGCATGAATTTCTCAAGCTTCAGGAGATCCTTCTCGCTGTAGAACGCGATACACTCGCCTTCGCCACCATCACGACCGGCGCGACCCGTCTCCTGATAGTAGCCTTCGAGGCTCTTTGGCATATCATAATGGATCACGTAGCGGACATCCGGCTTGTCGATACCCATACCGAATGCGATGGTAGCTACGATCACATCTACGTCCTCTTTGAGGAAGGCGTCCTGATTCTCGCTGCGGACATTGCTGTCCATGCCAGCGTGATAAGGAAGCGACTTGATATTATTGGCCTTGAGGACTTCGGTGAGTTCCTCGACCTTCTTGCGGCTGAGACAGTAGATGATACCGCTCTTGCCAGGCTTCTGCTTGATATATTTAATAATGTCGCGATCGATGTTGTCGGTCTTCGGACGTACTTCGTAATAAAGGTTCGGACGATTGAACGAAGACTTGAATACCTTGCCCTTGAGAATACCCAAGTTCTTCATGATGTCATGCTGAACCTTAGGTGTGGCCGTAGCGGTCAGGGCAATAAGTGGTCGGGTGCCGATCTCATTGATAATCGGACGGATGCGACGATATTCCGGACGGAAGTCATGACCCCACTCGGAAATACAATGGGCTTCATCGACGGCAAAGAAAGAGATCTTCACTGAGCGAAGGAAATCAATATTCTCTTGCTTGGTCAATGACTCTGGTGCAACATAAAGCAACTTGCACTTGCCATCGAGGATGTCCTGCTTGACCTGGTCGATGGCTGTCTTGGTTAGGGAAGAATTGATAAAATGAGCAACATTGTCCTCCTCGCTGAAGTTGCGCATCGCATCGACCTGATTTTTCATCAAGGCGATCAATGGCGAGATGACAATAGCTGTACCATCCATTAATAAAGAAGGCAACTGATAGCAAAGTGACTTGCCGCCACCTGTTGGCATAAGCACGAACGTATCGTTGCCCTCCATCAGATTGCAGATAATCTCTTCTTGGTTGCCCTTGAAATTGTCAAATCCGAAATGTAGTTTCAGATTTTGTTGTAGAGTTTTGTCCATACAGTAATAAATCTAGCGCAAATATATGTATGGATTTCGACAAAACCAAATTTTTTAATAAGATTTTTCTTATTTTACAAAAAAAATCCGCAATTTCAGCGTGAAACTGCGGATTCTTCTTATTTTTGGAGATTCTCCAGCTCTTCTGAGGCTTCCAACCATTCAAAAGAGAGGTCGTCCAGTTCTTTTTTCAAGGCTCCATGATCGATGTAGAGCTGCTGGTTCTGGCATCCCTCAGGGGTAGCCATCTGCTCTTCCAACGCGTCGATCTTCTGCTGAACTTTCTCCATCTTGTCTTCGATGGCCTTGATCTGCTTCTCGAGCTTGGAGACTTGCGCTTTGAGGGCTTTCTGCTGCTCGTAGGTCAAAGTAGGTCCAGTAGTAAGTGTGGCTGTAGACATTTGTGTAGCTAAGGACTGAGCCGCTACTTTCGGGTCTACTGTATTTTTGTTTGGAGAAGTGACTTTATTTTCTCCCTCTTTGCGGGGGAGGGCTGGGGCAGGTCCGTTGGTCTTTTTCTTCTCCAGCTCCTGCAGGCTGTCGATATTCTTTTTCTGCAAATAGTCGTAGATGCCACCGATATGCTCTCTGACGCGTCCCTGTCCGAATTCGTAGACCTTGCTGACCAGTCCGTCAAGGAAGTCTCGGTCGTGACTGACCACGATGACCGTTCCCTCAAACGCGTTGATCGCATCTTTGAGTACCTGCTTAGAAGAGATGTCGAGATGGTTGGTCGGCTCGTCGAGGATGAGCAGGTTGACTGGTTCCAGGAGGAGACGGATCATTGCCAGACGACTACGCTCACCACCAGACAGAACTTTGACAGGCTTGTCGATGGACTCTCCGCCAAACATGAAGGCGCCGAGAATATCGCGAATCTTGGTGCGGATATCTCCTACTGCGACACGGTCAATAGTATCGAACACCGAGATGTCTTCGTCAAGCAGCTGCGCCTGATTCTGTGCGAAGTAGCCGATCTTGACACCATGGCCGATCTTGAGGGTGCCGTCGTATGGAATCTGATCCATGATACACTTGACAAGCGTAGATTTGCCTTCACCATTGCGACCAACGAAGGCTACTTTCTCGCCACGGTTGATGGTGAGCTCGACGTGATCGAATACCAGATGTCCGTTCTCATCACCGTCGTGAGGTTTGTCCGAGACATGTGTCTTAGGATAGATCTTGCGAACATCCTGACAGATGACCGGATAGTCACCACTGCGAGGAGCGGGTGGAAACTTGAGATTCAGTCGGCTGTTGTCCACTTCGTCAATCTCGATCGGGACGACTTTCTCCAGCTGCTTGATACGGCTCTGTACCTGGATGGCCTTGGTGGCCTGATAACGGAAGCGCTCGATGAAGTCCTTGGTTTCCTGAATCATCTTCTGTTGATTCTCATAGGCGCGACGCTGCTGTTCGATACGCTCAGCATGGAGGACTACATATTTACTATAGTTGACGTTATAGTCATGGATCGTGCCACAGGTGATCTCGATGGTGCGTGTCGTGACATTGTCGAGGAAGGCGCGGTCGTGGCTGATGAGCAGCAGGGTGGTGCTGTTCTGCACGAGGAACTTCTCAAGCCACTGGATACTCTCGATGTCGAGGTGGTTGGTCGGCTCGTCGAGCAAGAGTAAGTCTGGATGCTGCAAGAGGATCTTAGCCAGCTCGATACGCATGCGCCAACCTCCGGAGAACTCGCTGGTAGGACGGTCGAGGTCAGAACGCTCGAAGCCGAGACCCATCAGGGTGCGCTCGATCTCTGCATCGCGGTTCTGGCTCTGGATGACGGTCAGCTGTTCGTTGAGCTCGGTCATGCTGTCGATCAGGTCGGCGTATGACTGGCTTTCGTAGTCGGTGCGGATCTCCAGCTCCTTGTTCATCTCGGCCAGTCGCTCTTCCAGGGCAATGGTCGAGGCAAAGGCCTTCTCGGTCTCCTGACGGACCGTCATCGAGTCACTGAGGATCATGACCTGAGGCAAGTAGCCGATGGTCATACCTTTGGGCTTGCTCACACGGCCATGGGTAGGCTGCTGGATGCCAGCGATGATCTTGAGCATGGTGCTCTTGCCTGCACCATTCTTGCCGACCAGAGCGATACGCTCATGTCGGTTTATGACGTAGTTTACATCGGTGAAGAGAGGCTTGACGCCGAACTCGACACTTAGGTTTTCTATTGATACCATATATTTATAATAGGAGCTGATACCATTATCTGGCACAGCCCCTCTGTCTATTTATTAACGAGACATCGCATTCATGAGCAGTTCTTCGTTGCTGCGCGTATTCTTAAGCTGTTTCTGCAGCATCTCCATGGCCTCGATAGGAGTGTGGTCGGCCAGGAAGCGACGCAGGATCCAGATGCGGTTTGAGGTCGCCTGGTCGAGCAACAGATCGTCTCGACGGGTGCTGGATGCCAGGAGATCGACGGCTGGGAAGATGCGCTTGTTGGCAATCTTGCGATCGAGGACGAGTTCCATATTGCCGGTACCCTTGAACTCCTCAAAGATGACTTCATCCATCTTGCTTCCCGTCTCGATCAATGCGGTAGCAATGATGGTGAGCGAACCTCCGTTCTCGATGTTTCGTGCAGCACCGAAGAAACGCTTTGGTTTCTGTAATGCATTGGCTTCGACACCACCAGAAAGTACCTTGCCGCTCGATGGAGAGACGGTATTATATGCACGGGCCAAGCGGGTGATCGAGTCGAGCAGAATCACGACGTCATGGCCACACTCAGTGAGACGCTTGGCCTTCTCGATGACCATGTCGGCTACCTTCACGTGACGGTCGGCTGGTTCGTCGAAAGTTGAGGCGATGACTTCTGCATTGACGCTACGCTGCATGTCGGTGACCTCCTCAGGACGCTCGTCGATGAGCAGGACAATCATGTAAGCCTCCGGATTGTTCTCGCTGATGGCCGTGGCAATCTGCTTGAGCAGTACGGTCTTACCGGCCTTAGGAGGTGCCACGATCATGGCGCGCTGGCCCTTGCCGATAGGTGCGAACATGTCGATGATACGGCAGGAATCAGTATCGTTATTGCCCTTGGTCAGCTTGAACTTCTCATTCGGGAAGAGAGGTGTAAGGTGCTCAAAAGGAACACGGTCGCGGACAAATTCGACGCTCTTGCCGTTGATCTCAGAGACGCGGACCAGCGGGTAGTTGTGTTCGCCTTCGCGAGGAGGACGGATCGGGCCTTCCACCACGTCACCTTGCTTGAGGTTGTTCTGCTTGATCTGCTGCTGGCTGACGAAGATATCGTCAGGAGAGGCGAAATAGTTGTAGTCGCTGGAGCGGAGGAAGCCGAATCCGTCAGGCATGATCTCAAGGACGCCACAGCCGGTCAGTACCCCGTCAAACTCATCACGTGTGACGGCTTTTACTTCTGGCTCTGCTGGAACCGTTTCTTTCTCCTTATATTCATCACGATAAGGCTTCTCTTCTTTCTGAGGCTTAGGAACAATCTCCTGCTGATAGCGCTGAGGCTCTGGCTCGCGCTGCTTTCTCTTCTTGCGATCGTCACGCTTGATGTTATTGTTCTTGTTGCGCGATGGACGACCGAAGCCGAACATATCAGAGAAGGCGTTCTTATTCTTCTCGATCAACTGAAGTGTAGCATCTTCTGACTCGTTGCTGATAGGGTTATTCTCAGCGAAGAAGTCCTCTCCCTGATTGTAATCCATAGCATCTGCTGGATAGTTCTCACCATAGGCGTCTTCTCCAGCGAATCCTGCATCCTCTGAATTATAGCCTTGTTCTTCAGGAATATAAGCCTGTTCTTCTGGAACGTATCCTTCTCCTTCCGAACCATAGTCCGAACCATCCGTATACAGAGGTTCGTCTGCCATAGGAGCATATTCTTCCTCTTGAACCAAAGGCTCCTGAGAAAGGTCTTCAGGAACGTCTGTTTCAGTAATCTCTGCTTCTTTTGTCTTTTTGCTTGAGCGTTTGGCCTTAACCGCTGGTTCCTCTACCGTTTCAGCTTCTACGGCTTTGGGTTTACGACCGCGTTTTTTAGGTGCAGCAGGTTCCGCTGCCACAGTAGGTTCGCTGTCTTTCGACGCTTTTTCTACGGCACGCTCAGCCTTCCTGATCTGCTTGATCAAGGCTTCTTTGTCATTGAAATCTGGATTTTCGATGTTGAGTTCTCGCGTCAAAAGTACGAGTTCGCCTGGCTCCATTACGTCCAGTTCTTTTGCTGAATGCATAGTTATTAAATTGGGAGATTGAAATCTGGGAAATGCACATAGTCCATTCTCTTGCCAAGAAGATTAGAAAGAAAATTGGGAAACCTTCCTAATAGATTGTTTAGGAATCGCGTTGTGTCAGTAAAAATAAGGGAAATTTGCTATATGCGCTGCAAAGATATTATATTAATTTGGATTGTCCAAATTTTTTGACACTTTTTTTCAAAAAATGTCTTTCCTTTGAATAAAAAGCGTCATTCCTGGCAATAAATGCAAATGTGACTCTACGTTTTTATTTGGTATTTGCTTTTACCTTTTTGTCATTGCGCCTAAGGAAGAGATCGTAGAAATTCTTGAAATCCTTGCGGAGAATGAAGCCGATGCCCTGAGTCGTCAGCGCGTTGTTGATAGAATAGTCTCGTTCGTTATAGTGGCTGTATGCTTTGACGCGCACCGTACCTTTCTGATTTACCAGGAACTCCAGATCGAAGTCGCCAATGAAAGAGTTGCTTCTTCCCGTGGCGCCAAGATGATTGGCCGGGTCTCGATAACCTACATTGCCATTGAGCAGGAGACGGTCATCGAGGAGGCGGGTGCTGAGGCTGAGATCCATCTCCATGTCGGTGAAGTCTCCCTTGTCTGAACGGAAGTTTGTACCCATGGTGAAGTTGTTGCTGACGTGACTCAGCAACTGATTGAGCTGCGACGTAATGCTGGCACTGGCGAAAGAGGTCAGCTCCGATCCGTTACGGCTCTGCGCAGCCTGCACATACTGAGGAGTATAGAACTTATTGAAGAGCAGCAGGTAGAGCACCTCCTGATTGAGCATTTCCTGTGTGCCGATGACATTGTGCACATAGGCCTGAATCTCATCGCTCACGCTCTTAACCTCCAGGTCGAAGCTGACTTGTGGAGAAGAGAGCTGTCCGGTAACGGCCAACTTGCAGTCGACAGGAACCGAACTGCGGCTCAGCGAACCGAGCGTCGTGATACCCTCGTCAAGGTCGCGGAGGTTGACTGATGGAATGTTGTAGTGTGCATCGAGTGATAGCTCAGCCTCGCTTGGCACGCCACTGAAACGGACGGTTGAGGTATTCTGCAGCTGGAAGACCTTGTTCATGAGGTCTCCACGCATGCTCATGCTGTATGAACCGCTGTTGATGCTGTAGGTGCCAGACAAGGTGATGTCTCGTCGTGGATCATAATGTAAGGCCAGGTCGCCATTGCCACGGCAGGTTAGCTTGTCTTCTGCCAGAGGATCCATCTGGACATACACAAGACATTTTTCGGTCGCATTGATCTGCATGTCTACCTGAAGGTCTGTTGGCGCTTCTTGCTGCTTGTGTGTCGTTGCCGCCAGTTCCTCGTATGACAATGGTTGTAATAGATGAGAACTTGAGTTTGTGTCCTGGTGATTGCCTAATGAGTCCTTATCTCGGAACGAGAGGAAAGAATAAGCGTTCTCCTCCTGATCGAAGCTTTTTTCACGAGGAGAGAGATAGAACCAGGATCTCTCGGTCGGCTCGACATTCAGGTTGATGCGATGCTGACCATGTCCGCCACGCAGGTGAGCCTGTCCGGAAGCATAGAGCTGTCCCCAATAGATACGGCCAGGTGCCGGCTGTCGGTCTAGCACCAGGAATCCCTGATTGGCCTCTGGCATCAGGATGTTGACATCATAATCGAATTGAGACAAGTGATCATGCTTGATCTGCGCATCCAACTGCATAGTATGTCCATGGCAGTCGTCAACGGTCACGTCAGTAAGATATAGTAAGTTATGTTCCAGATGAACCGTGTCGTTCAGATGGAAATGAGCGTCGAGCAGCTTGTGGGTGAAGCGGCCATCGACCACGGGATGGCCTGCCAGTTCCAGTCGCTTGGCGTCGCCAAAGAGGCGCGCTGGACCAGTGATAGTGCCAGTGAACTTCTGAAGAATGTTGCCCGTCCAATAGTTGATGAAGCCTAATGGCAGGTGATCGGTATCGAAATAGAGATCGAGGGAGTCTCGCTTGCCGAGTCTGATATCACCATAAGCATGGGTATGATAGCGATGGTCGGACAGGAAATTGGCCTCGACATCGATCTTCTTTTTGTCAAATACAAAGTCGAGATTGATGTCTGCGTCGCCTAAAAGAGTGTCAATATAGGCAAAGTTCTCAATCTTCAGGCCTTCAGTGTGGAGTTTATTCTCTGGTTCACTTGAGAACACCAGGTCGCCGCTGGCTTTGCCGGTGAACTGGAGATAGCCTTTGTCGAAGTTGCGGAATACTTGTCCGAGCTCGAAGCGATCGAGCTGGACGATAAAGTCCTTGTCTCCATTCTTTCCTAAGATACCTGAGGCGGACACGGATTGATCTGCACCTTCCAAGCTGAAGTTCTGGAGGGCAAAGCTGCCGTCGTCAGTCTGTGCCAGATGGCCACCATGCAGGGTCAGCTCGTCCTCATTATTATATAATAAGGTGGTAGGGTAGAGCGTGATCTCCAATGGATCGAGATCAACCTCTCCTTTCAAGGTGCCGCTAAGACCATGAGAACCATTGCCAGCGCTGAAGTCGAGGATTGGCAGCAGCGTGCCATGCTTGTCTTTCTCCATCTCCGCATAAAGCGACAAACGAGTCTTGGCATCAAAGAAGACGGTAGGAAGGTCAAGTGTCAGGCTTCTGAGCTGCTGTAAAGAGTCGACATCCAGTGCGAAATGAGCCTCGTTGGTCATTCGCTCCGGACGATTCAATAAGTTCGCCAGATCGTTTTGGACAGGGATACGTCCTTGGATATTATATGATTTCTGTTTTCTGTTTCGTCGATACTGCATCTGTAGCATCTGACTGCTCAACTGGCCACGATCAGCTGTTCCTTCGAAATAGATCGGCTCCATCTCCAGTTGCTTCTCATTACGTTGCAGCTTAAGATTCGTGAGCTGGACTTCTCCCTCTGTGTCCTGCCAACTGCTGGCTAAAAGGTCGGCATGAATTTTGGCAGAGATGGTCAGACTGTCGGTCAGTTCATAGTCGGTCAGGTGTAACGCGTTGGGCTGCAGCTGATGCAGCATGCCATCTATCTTATATCTCTTTTGAACATTGGCCATGTTCAGGTCAAAGTTCAGGTCAATATTGCCCAAGGAATCATTCAGGGCTATGCTTCCCTTCAGTCCATCCTTTTTCGATCCTTCGCCTTTGATCTGGATATCATGATAGGTATGCTGTCGGAAATCCAGTCGGTCGATCTTGCCATCCATCGCCAAGAAAAGAGTTGAGTCCTGTGCATATCGGATCTCAAAATCGGTATTTGCCGCTATTGTGCCGACCTGCGCTGAGGCTGGTAGGAGCGTCGCCAGTTGGAATCCAGAAGTCAGACAATGGCCTGCGAACTGGAAGGCGCGTTGCTGGAGGTTCGAGATCGCATGACCCTCCAATGTGACGTTGCCAAGGCTGGTAGAGATTGCACCTTGGAAGTCGGCATCACACGGCATGCCCTCCAGATGCGCTTTGATGCTGAGGTCTCCGAGTGTATCGGTGCGGAAAGAGCTCTCATGGATATCCATGCTGACCAGCAAACTGTCCAGCGGTGCATTGAGACGAGAAACGAAAAGCGAGGACTGTATCTGTGCACTACGCAAGCCTCGGATCTTGCTGTGTCCATGAGGTAACTGCAGCTGTTGCAATTCCACTGCGATCCCTTCCGATGAACCTTTGGCGATTGCTTTACAGAGAAGGTCCTTATGTTCAATCTGTAAGCCTTTTAGTTCGAAGATGTCCTGGACTTCCTGTGGTTTCTTTCGGAGATACTGCAGGCGATCGACGAATAGGTCACAACGGTTTGCTTTAACCAGTGCATCCATACTCTCGAAGTGCATCTTCTTAATCTGCAGGTGATTGTCGTGTAGATGCAGGTTGGCACTGAGATCGGTTACAGCATATTGATTATAAGAAATATGTCCTTGTCGTAGGAGGATTGCGTTGAGGTCGAGCTGCTGGATGAATGAAGGACTATCATCATCCGAGTTCCGGAGAGCATCGATGACAAACTGGAAGTTTGCCACGCTGTCACCTTCTTGTTTCTTTCCTCTGAGATCGAAGTCAATAAGCTGGCAGGTATTGAGTACCAGATGATGACTTAGCAGAGGCCAGACATCATAGGCCATCATCACGCGACGGGCATAGAGGAGAGTGTCGTCTTGCTGGTCATAAATGGTCAATCGGTTCAGTACGACCTGGTTGCGCCAATCTACTTCTACGTCTCCATCAATCTCCACACGTGTCCCTAATTTGTCGCTAAGAATTGTCGTCAAAGATTTATCGACCGTCAGCCCCACCAGGTTGAAGCGGGTGGCCAGATATAAGGCCACAATCAGCAGCACCACCGAATAGACGATGGTGTGCAGACTGCGTCGTATGATGGTCGATAATCGTTTCAAGACTTATTCTATGGGATAGATGGCGTATTTGGCTCGAATGGCACGGAACCGTTTCAGGTCGTCCTGCCAGGTGGCGCGGATCTGTTCTTCGGTCATGCCGGCTTTGAGTTGGTTATAAAGTTTGTCCGATCCTGCTAATTGATTGAAGAATTGCCGACGGGTGATCCATCCCCATCCTTTTTCTTTCTGGTGCTGCAGGTAGAAGCGCAGGCTGAACCCCTTAGGCGCCTCGGTCTGACGCAGGTCATGTTTGCCGAACATCTCAAATGGATGATCGGTGCCACGACCCACGCTGACCTCGCTTCCCTCAAACAGACAGAGGCTTGGGTAAAGCGCGATGGCATGGTCGTTCTGCAGATTCTTCGACGGACCTATCGGCAAAGAGTATGGTTGTCCATGCTTCCAGCCAGTGCAAGGAATGACTGTATAGTTGAGCGATGGCGCGGCTTGACCTGGCTGCTGCTGTTCCTTCAACCAGTCTTGTTCTACCATGATGCGAGCCAGTTCGCCGAGTGTGCAGCCATGTAGCAATGGGATAGGGATGATACCGACAAAGGAAGAGAATTTTATGTCGAGCGTCGGTCCATCGACCTCGTCCTTCGGGTTCGGACGATCCAGGATGATCAGGTCGACGTGCTGCTCACTGCAGGCCTGCATGACATAATAAAGCGTCGATAGGTAGGTATAGAAGCGGCAGCCGACATCCTGAATGTCAAACACCAAGACGTCCACCTCTTTCAACCATTCCGGTTTTGGCTTCTTGTTGTTGCCGTAAAGACTGTAGATGTTCAGACCTGTAGTTTCGTCCTTGCCATTGGTGATGTGTGCACCGGCTTCGGCCGTCCCTTTGTAACCGTGTTCTGGAGCCATGATGCATCGCACATTGACGCCACGAGCCATCAGTGTATCTGGTAAGGGAATCAACGCGCCGTCAGAAGGCCGGGTGACCACGGCCGTCTGGTTGACGACGAGACCCACTCGCTTGCCTTCGAGCAATGGTAGGTAAGCCGACATACTTTCGGCGCCTGTAAGGACTTTGGCTACGCAAAGATTGTATTTTGAGGAGGAAAAAGTGGCGATTAAGACCAATAATAGCAAGAAAATGCGCTTCATTGTTGGAGTTGCAAGAAAAAATATTTAATTTTGCGCGGCAAATATAATTATAATTCTCTAAAAGTCCAAATTTCGGACTCTTTTTTCTTTGAAAAAATGACTGCACTCGATATCATCTATCATTTCTATCCAGAGGACACTCCTTTGCGACAGTTATTGTTTCTTCACAGTAAGTGTGTAGCCGACAAGGTCATGGCTATTCTGCATCATTATGAGGAGTCCCTTCCTAAAGGTGTGACTCCGCTCCGTGTCGACCATCAACTCGTTGTTGATGGAGCCATGCTGCATGACATCGGTATCTGTCGCTGCGATGCTCGTGGTATCCTTTGTGAAGGAACTGAACCTTACATCTGTCACGGTACCATCGGTGCGCAGATGCTACGAGAGTATCGTGCTGAATTAGAGCTTGAAGGGAAAGATTCTTCGGGAGTTGACTTCGAAGCTTGCGCTCGTATCTGTGAACGTCATACAGGAGCTGGTCTGACCGCTCAAAACATCCTCGATCAACGGTTGCCAATCTCTCCTGTCCGAGACCTTTTGCCTGAGACTCCGGAGGAACAACTGGTTTGTCTGGCCGACAAGTTTTATAGCAAATCAGGCAATCCGTCGAAGGAAAAAGATATTGATCGTGTCCGTCGATCCATGCAGAAATTCGGAGCAGATAGTATTGAGCGTTTCGAAGCTCTCTGTACTCAGTTTTATGTATAAAAATAGGCGAAAATCGGAGTTTTCTACGCGAACCTTATAAAATATAGCCAACTTTTCGGCCATTTATTTGCTTTTATGCCTACAATTGAGTATCTTTGCGCCCGATTTTTAACGTAAACAATGGAAAAGCAAGATTACTACGAGGTATTAGGCGTCAAGAAAGACGCTTCAGACGACGAAATCAAGCGAGCCTATCGTAAGCTCGCCATCAAATATCATCCAGATAAGAATCCTGGCGACAAGACCGCCGAGGAGAAATTCAAGCAATGTGCTGAGGCCTATGAGGTACTCAGCGACCCACAGAAACGCCAGCGTTATGACCAGTTCGGTTTCAACGATCCTGGCATGGGTGGCTTCGGCGGAGGAGCAGGTTTCAATCCATTCGATATCTTCAACAGCTTCTTCGGAGGTGGTAGCAGCGGAGGCGGCTTTAGCTCTTTCTTCAGTGGCGATGACGAACCTGCTGGTCAACGCGGATCGAATATCCGTGTCCGTGTCAAGGTCAGCTTGGCCGACGTCGTCTATGGTGTTGAGAAGCATATCAAAATTAAGAAATATGTCGAGTGCCAGCATTGTCATGGCACGGGTGCCAAGGATGGTAAGGACTTCGATACCTGTCCGAAGTGTAAGGGTCGTGGCCGCGTAGTACAGGTGGTCAACAGCCTCTTCGGCCGCATGCAGACCGAGACCGTCTGTCCGGATTGCCACGGTACTGGCAAGAAGATCAAGAACAAGTGTACACATTGCCACGGCGAGGGTGTCATCCTCGGCGAACAGGTCGTAGATATCAAGATCCCTGCAGGTGTGGCCGACGGCATGCAGCTCAATATGAGCGGTTATGGTCATGCTGGCAAGATGGGTGGTCCTGCCGGCGATCTCTACGTCGTGATCGAGGAGGAGCCACATCCAGACTTCATCCGTCAGGAGGATACCCTCATCTACAACCTGCTCATCGACTTCCCGACCGCCGCTCTCGGTGGCGAAGTGGAGATTCCGCTCGTGCAGGGTAAGAAGACCATCACTATCAAGCCAGGTACACAGCCAGATACCCAGATGCGTATCCATGGCGAGGGTCTGCCAGTGGTCGATCATTATGGCCGCGTCTCTTCGCACCGTGGCGATCTGGTGGTCAACATCGGAGTCTATGTACCAGAGCGTCTCACTGATTCTCAGCGCAGTCTCGTCGAGCAGATGCGAGAGACCAAGGCCTTCGAGGCTCCTGCATCGGCCTTTGCCCGCTTCAAGGAGCAGGTCAAGAACCTCTTCTCATAAACAGAATAATCAATTCATTTTAATACCCCTAATCTATGTTAAAACTGACACGCCGCATCGTGGCCCTCATCTTTTTGTTGGGTCTCACCTGGCTGTTCCTTGACTTCACGGGTACAGCACAGTCCATGTTAGGCTGGATGGCTAAGTTACAGCTCTTGCCATCGATCCTGGCGCTCAACTGGGTGGTGGTCGTGGCCTTATTGGTCATCACCTGGCTCTTCGGCCGCATCTATTGCTCCGTCATCTGTCCATTGGGTATCTTGCAGGATGCCATCTCGTGGATTGCTGGCAAGTTGAATCTCAACAAGAACAAGCGCAAGTTCGGACGCTTCTCTTACGATGACACCAAGTGGCATCAGCTGGCACGTATCGTTGTCTTTGCCCTCTTTGTCGTCTCATTGCTCGCAGGCTTCGGCTTCTTCGTACAGCTGCTTGCTCCTTACAGCTCATTCGGTCGTATGGTCACCATGCTGCTCAAGCCACTCTATGAGATGGGCAATAACGTCCTGGCTGCTAAGGCTGAATCGGTTGGATCGTTCCAGTATTATACGATCGACATATGGCAACGCTCACTGCCTCTCACCATCCTGGCTGGCTGCACCTTCCTTATCGTGGCTATCATGGCTTGGGTAGGAGGTCGTGCTTATTGCAATAACATCTGTCCAGTAGGTACCTTGCTCGGTTTTCTCTCACGTCGCAGCCTCTTCCGTGTGCAGATCGATGCTGATAAGTGTAAGAACTGTGGTCTCTGCGCTCGTAAGTGTAAGGGTGCAGCTATCGACTTCAAGAATCACACCGTCGATGGTTCACGCTGTGTCGATTGCTTCGACTGTCTCGATACCTGTAATCATGGTGCATTGACTTACTCAATCGCCAAGAAGACAAATACTCCTAACTCCCCACTCCAGACTCCTAACTCAGAGAGCAAGGAGCCTTCTCGCCGCGCCTTCCTGACCGCCACCGCAGCTGTCCTTGGCGCTACCGCTATCAAGGCGCAGGAGAAGACTACCGATGGCGGCTTTGCTACCATCCTCGACAAGCAGGTTCCAGAGCGCAAGAACACCATCTGCCCTCCAGGCGCTATCAGCCTCAAGCATCTCCAGCAGCATTGTACGGGTTGCCAGCTCTGTGTCAGCGAGTGTCCTAATGGTGTGCTTCGTCCTAGCAGCGACTTGTTGCACATGATGGTGCCAGAGGTCAGCTATGAGCATGGCTATTGTCGTCCAGAGTGTACCCGCTGCTCGGATGTCTGTCCAGCTGGTGCGATCATCAAGTTCAAGGGCGATGCCGAGGAGCGTCAGGCTGTCAAGGCCAGCACCAAGATTGGTACCGCTCACTGGATCAAGGACAATTGTGTCGTTCTCAATGATGGCGTCAACTGTGGTCTCTGTGCTCGTCGCTGTCCTCAGAACGCCATCCAGATGGTTCCAGTCGATGCTGAGGATCCTAAGTCTGCCAAGATTCCTGTGGTCGACGAGGAGAAGTGCATCGGTTGTGGTGCCTGTGAGAATCTCTGTCCATCGCGTCCATTCTCTGCTATCTATGTAGAGGGTGTCGATACCCAGCGTGAGATTTAACCCTTAGTGTCTTTTAGAGTCCTTTGTGATCTCTTAAATTCTCTTAGAAAAACAATGAAAAAGATAATCAATCGTCGCGAGTTCCTACAGCGCCTTGGCATGGGTTCGGCTGCCGTTGCTGCCGCTGCCACTTTGCCATCGTGCATCTCTGCCCCTAAACCATCAGAGGAGGGCGACTTCAATCCTAAGGGTGGACCATTCAGCGAAGACCAGTTGGGTGAGATGACCTACCGTGTCAATCCTGCCAATGGTGATAAGGTAAGTATCCTCGGCTATGGCTGTATGCGCTTTCCTCAGCGTACCGATGGCCAGAAAGGCCCTGATGGCAATGACCTCGACCAGGAGAAGATCAACGAACTGATCAAATACGCCATGGATCATGGTGTTAACTATTACGATACGAGCCCTGCTTACCTCAAGGGCTTCTCTGAGCGTTCTGTCGGTATCGCCTTGAAGGCTACCGGCCGTCCACGTGAGTCATATTATATTGCAACCAAGCTCTCAAACTTCGCTGTCCAGCAGCAGACCCGTGAGGCTTCGCAGGAGATGTTGCGCAATTCGCTCAAGTACCTGCAGACCGACTATATCGACTACCTCCTTCTGCACAGCATCGGCGGTGGCGGTATGGCCAACTTCAACCGTCGCTACATGGACAATGGCATCCTCGACTGGCTCGTCGAGCAGAAGCAGAAAGGCGTCATCCGCAACCTCGGCTTCTCTTTCCATGGCGAGGCTGAAGTCTTTGAGACCATGCTTAAGTGGCACGATGAGGGTAAGTATCACTGGGACTTCGTGCAGATCCAGATGAACTACCTTGACTGGAACAACGGTGATAAGCAGGAGGGCCGAAGCATCAATGCCGAATGGCTCTACGATGAACTCGACAAGCGCGAGATCCCTGTTGTCATCATGGAACCATTGCTCGGCGGCCGACTCAGCAACCTGCCAAACCACGTCATCGCTCACCTCAAGGCGCGTCTGCCAGAGATGAGTGCTGCTTCATGGGCCTTCCGTTTCTGCGGTACCTATCCACGCGTACTCAGCGCCCTGTCGGGTATGACCTACATGGAGCACCTGCAGGACAACCTCCGCAGCTTCTCTCCTCTCGTGCCACTGACACAGGAGGAGCTCGATTACCTCGAGGGTGCAGCCAAGCAGCTGATCAAATATCCGCTCATCCCATGTAACGACTGTAAGTACTGCATGCCATGTCCTTACGGCCTCGACATCCCGGGTATCTTCGTACATTATAATAAATGTGTCAATGAAGGTGTGCTCCCTGGTGGCGAGGAGGATGCTAACTACAGTGAGCTCCGTCGTAACTATCTCATCAGCTACAATCGCGCCATCCCTACGCTCCGTCAGGCCGATCACTGTATCAACTGTAACCAGTGTTCACCTCACTGCCCTCAGAACATCCGCATCCCACAGCAGTTGGAGAAGATCGCGGCTTCTATCGAGCAGCTGAAGAGGAAAGCATAAAATTATGTTCATCGAAGTAAAAGACGTCAGCAAACAATACGGAGACCACGTGGCTCTGAGCCACGTGAGTCTCAATGTTCCTGACGGTTCAATCTATGGCTTGCTGGGTCCTAACGGAGCCGGCAAGACTTCTTTAATACGTATCATCAATCGTATTACGCATGCCGATAGTGGCGAAGTTCTGCTTCATGGTCGTCCGATGACCGATGAGGACGTGCACCACATCGGCTACCTCCCTGAGGAGCGTGGCTTGTATAAGAAGATGACCGTCGAGGACGAAATCGTCTATCTCGCCCGCCTTCGTGGCATGTCGCGCTCGGATGCATTGCATGCCATGACCGAATGGCTCGAGCGCTTCGACCTCACAGAGTGGCGCAAGAAGAAGGTCGAGCAGCTCAGCAAGGGCATGGCGCAGAAGGTGCAGTTCATCACCACCGTCATCCATCGACCACCGCTTCTGATCTTCGATGAACCTTTCTCCGGCTTCGATCCCGTCAATGCCGACCAGCTGAAGCGTGAGATCCTGCGCCTTCGTGACGAAGGTGCAGCCATTCTCTTCTCTACACACAACATGTCGTCGGTCGAGGAGGTGTGCCAGGAGATCACCCTCATCAACCATAGTAAGGCCGTGCTGCAAGGCAAAGTTGAGGAGGTGCGCCAGCGTTTTAAGAAGAATATCCTCGAAGTCACTACAGCTGACGGACAGCGCTTCGACTACCGCCTCGACCATGGTCAGACTATGCACGATGCCATCGCATCACTCAACGACAAGTACTCACTCACCGGTTTCCGCGAGATCTTGCCATCCATGCACGAGATCTTCGTAGAGACCGTAAATTCGAATGAAGTCTATGAATAAGTTAGGTCTGATCATTCAGCGTGAGTACCTGCAGATGGTGGCCAAGAAGTCCTTTATCGTCACCACCATTCTTGTACCTATCCTCAGCATCCTGCTCTGTGGCGTGCTGCCAATCATGTTGTCAAATGTCAAGAGCGACGAAAAAAAGGTCGTGGCAGTGGTCGATCAGACAGACGGCGAGCAATTCCTGCCATTGTTTTCGGCTACTGATGAGTATCAATTCGTTACTTGCACTTCATCTGACTTACAGTCTGCGTCCGATGATTCCTATTATGACTTTTATAAGCAGAATGATGCGCTTTATGCTATCGTGATTATTCCGCAGGATATTGTATCTACTCAGCAGTTGTCTATTCTTAGTGAACAGTCCCTGAGCGGAAGTCTCGAATCGGATATCCGAAGCATCCTGTATCGTCCTATGCGCAGTCTTAAGATCGCAGCACATGACATCGAGGGCCTTGAAGAGATCCTGCAGGACTGTGACGTTAACCTCGACGTCCGCACCATCAAATGGGGAGAGGATGGCAAGGAGACCGTCTCGTCGGCCATGGTGTCTGAGATTGTCGGCCTCTGTCTTGCCTTCCTGACCTATATGTTCGTGCTGACTTATGGTGCCATGATCATGAGTGGAGTAGTGGAGGAGAAGACCAACCGTATCGTCGAGGTCATCATCTCTTCTTGCAAACCGATCGAACTGATGCTCGGCAAAATCATCGGCGTGGCACTCGTCGGACTCACACAATTTGCAGTGTGGGGAGTACTATTGGGCGTTTCCGGTATTATTGCCACTGTGACATTCGGTTTAGGTAGTGTCCCTGATCCTTCTTCACTCTCTGCCGATGCTGCTCTTGTGGAGGCTGCTGCAATGGCTCCTAGTCAGGCTGGAGAGATTTTCCAGATGATCATGAGTGTCAACTATCCACTTATTCTCACTTGTTTCTTGCTCTATTTCGTCGGAGGTTATCTGCTTTATGCTAGTCTCTTTGCCGCCTTCGGTTCGGCTGTCGATCAGCAGCAGGATACATCACAGTTCATGGCACCGATCATGTTCTTTATGGTCTTTGCTCTGTATGCGGGTATGTTCAGCATGCAGAATCCTGATGGCCCTCTGGCCTGGTGGTGCAGCATGGTTCCTTTCACTTCGCCCATCACCATGATGGTCCGTCTCCCGTTCGACGTCCCCGTATATGAGATTGCCCTCTCGCTGCTCATTCTCTATGTTACAGCCTTTCTTATCCTTTGGCTTGCTGCTCGTATCTATCGCACGGGTATCCTGATGTATGGCAAGAAGTTCAGCTGGAAAGATATTCTTAAGTGGATTCGTCAGTAATTACAACATATTATCATAGTCATAGAGAAAACTGATAAATAAACATAAAACAACATCAAAAAATCGTTTATTTTTGCTTTTTTGTGCAATAAACCCACGAAAACTCCTCAAAATCTCATTTTTTTTCGCTGAGATTTTGAGGAGTCATTATTTATTTATATATTTGCGCGACGTATAGTGTGATTGCCGTACGCTCCGTGTGGTGACCACCGCCGTAGGCATGTCTCTCTAGAAATGTATACCTTTGCCAAATCTTTTTTGCCAAATATAAAATAACTCCTGATATGAAAATTCTTAGTAACTCATTCAGTCACATGACCTCTCATCGGTCATTCTTGTTCTCACTGATGCTCTTACTTGTAGCGCTATCATCTTGCTCTACACCTTACAACGTGGCTTATTTCCAGGATATGCCACTTGAGAAGCGAGTCCCTATCGTTAAGCCACAGAGCATTCGCCTGCACCCAGCAGATAAGGTGAGTATCCTTGTTAGTACCCGTGATGCATCATTGTCGCAGTTGTTCAGCTTGCACAGTAATTATTCTATCAATAGTGCTGGTAATGCTATGACAACAAATACTGGTACTCAACCTTCTGAGTATACAGTAGGATCGGATGGCTACATTAATTTCCCTATTTTGGGCCGTTTGAATGTCCTTAATAAGACGCGTGAAGAACTACAGGAATATATCAAGGAAGAGCTGATTGCTCAGAATTTGGTGAAAGATCCTATCATTACTGTTGAATTTGTTAATCTTAACGTTTTGATGATGGGTGCAACTGGTGTACGTCGTATTCCTATCGATCGCGACCAGTTCACTATTCTTGATGCCATCACTCAGGCAGGAGACTTGGATATCACTGGCCAGCGTGAGAATGTGCGAGTTATCCGTGAGAGCGGTGCCAATCAGCGTATTGCATACGAGGTAAATCTCTGTTCCGCAGAGGAACTTTATAATTCTCCTGCTTATTATCTCCAGCAGAATGACATCGTTTATGTAGAGCCAAGTGATAAGGTGAAGCGTACCACTACAGAGTATGGTAGCAGCATGGTTAATTATACCTTCTGGGTCGGTCTTCTCACCAGCGCTCTTACTGTCATCGCAATCTTCAAATAATTTGTAACCAGAGTTTTGTAATTCGTAATTATCCTTATATGTTACCAGAATCACAAACCACACAGACTCAGGCAACTCAGCCGGCTCAACAGACACAGGTGCCTGCAGGACCTTCTTTGCGTCCTCTCGACATTCTTCTTCTTCTGGTTTCCCATTGGCCTTGGATTATCCTTTGCCTTTTGCTGGGATGGGGAGCTGCCGAGTTGTACCTTCAGTATACTCGTCCTATTTATACTCGTACATCCTCTATTATGATCAAGGATGTGGCAAAGAGTCAGGATTTGGGTGTCTTGTCTGATGATAAACTGTTCCAGAGCAATGTCGATATGAACAATGAGATCTTTACGCTCAAGTCACCTGTCATTATGACTGAGGCTATCAAGCGTTTAGGTCTTCAGATGGAGTATTTCGTGCAAGGTCGATTCTATCGCAGTACACTTTATGGAAGCTCGCTCCCTGTCAAGGTTGAATTCCTTGATGTTCCAGATAATAAGGCTGCCGGTTTTAACCTTGAGTTACTGCCAGATTCAGCCTTCCTTCTGCATAACATCTATCTTAACGATCAGGAATGGAGCGATAAATCTTTGAAAGGTCGATTGGGTACTACGATTGAGACCCCTGTCGGCAAAGTAAAGATCTATGCTACTGATTTCTATTATCAGACCGATCGTCCGATTGTAGTCGAACAGCATAGTTTGCAGAGCACCTTGGCGTTCTATGTCAATGAGTTGATTGTTTCTCCTGAGAATGGTTCATCTGTCATCAACCTCGTGGTAAATGACTTTAATCCCCAGAAGGCCGAAGACATTCTTTATAATGTCATTAACATCTACAATGAGCAGTGGATGAAGGAGAAGAACCAAGTCAGCATCAGCACCAATAACTTCATCAGTGAACGACTTAAGATTATTGAGAATGAGTTGGGAAATGTCGAAGGTGATATTTCCAGCTACAAGTCTGAGCACTTGATCATTGGTGATGCTGAGGCAACTGCAGGCGCCTATATGGGTAAGGCCCAGAGTGCCAGTGAGGAGCAGGTCAAGCTCAACAACCAGTTGTATATGGCCCGTACTATTCGTAGCTATCTGACCAATGAGTCCAGCCATAATCAATTGATTCCTACCAGTGAGGGTCTTGGTGGATCGGTAGGTGGTCAGGTCTCTGCTTACAATGAGATGCTTCTTCGCCGTAACAACTTGGTTTCTGCATCCTCCCTTCAGAACCCTTTGGTCCAGGATATGGATATGCAGTTGGCGGGTCTCCGCTCGTCTATGCTCAGTTCTATTGACAGCTACATCAGTGAGGTCTCCCTTTTGGTTCGTAGTTCTCAGAGTGTACAAGCTATCAGTAATAGCCGCGTGGCTTCTGCTCCAGGACAGAGTCGATATTTGCTATCTGTAGAGCGTCAGCAGAAGGTCAAGGAGTCGCTTTATCTTTTCCTGCTTCAGAAGCGTGAGGAGAATGAGCTTTCGCAGGCCTTCACCGCTTATAATAGCCGCGTTGTGACTCCTCCGTCAGGTAGCAATTGGCCTACCTTCCCAGTCGCAAAGAATGTCTATATCCTCTGTCTTTTGATCGGCTTCCTGTTGCCATGTGTTATCATTATCCTAAGTGAAATGGTCAACACTTCTGTTCGTGGCCGTAAGGATCTGGATGTGCTCTCTATTCCATTCCTTGGTGAGATTCCAATGACCAATCCGGATGGTGCTTTTGTCCGTTTCTTCCGTAATCTTCGTATGCGATTCCATTTCGGTAAGCAGCCTAAGGAGGACAAGACATTGCATATTATGGTCCGAGATGGAAAGACCGATGTCATGAATGAGGCTTTCCGAGTGGTTCGTACTAACCTCGAATTCGTGGCTGGTCGCACAGAAGAGGGTCAAGTCATTATGCTTACCTCATTCAATCCGAACTCTGGTAAGACTTTCGTTGTGACCAACCTCTCTATGGCTTTGGCATTAAAGAATAAGCGTGTTCTTGTGGTTGATATCGATATGCGCAAGCGTTCCCTCTCGGCCATGGTCGGAAAGCGTAGTATCGGTCTTTCTAACTATCTCGCTGGTCATGTCGATGATTTCCACTCATTGATTAAGCCAAGCGGATTAAACGATCATCTGGATGTCCTTCCAGCCGGTAAGATTCCACCAAACCCGACCGAGTTGTTGTTTGAGGAGCGTCTCGATACGATGATCAATGAGTTGAAGAAGGAGTACGATTATATCTTTATCGACTGTCCTCCACTCGAGATCGTTGCTGATGCAACTATCTGTGCACGATTGGCTACAATGACCCTCTTTGTTATCCGAGCAGAGGCTCTCCAGCGTACCGCGTTGCCTGATGTACAGAAGTACTATGACGAGAAGCGCTTGCCAAAGATGACAGTCCTTCTCAATGGTACTACCGACGCCTTCTCTCGCTATGGCAACCACCGTTATGGTGCACGTTATGGTTATGCATACGGATCTGGTAGTCAGTATTCTTCATACGGATATGGCGAGGATGATGACGAGAAGGAGACTTCTAAGAAGAAAAAGTGAGTTCTATAGAATTTAATAATGTAGGAAAAATGTACCGACTCGGCCGAGTCGGTACAGGTACTTTAAGTCATGACCTGAATCGTTGGTGGCAGACTCGTATTCTGCATCGTGAAGATCCTTATCTAAAGATTGGAGAGGTCAACGATCGTTCTGTACGAGGTTCTTCTGACTACGTTTGGGCACTCAAGGATATCTCCTTTCAGGTTGAGCAGGGTGAAGTTGTTGGCATCATTGGTAAAAATGGTGCAGGCAAGAGCACCTTGCTCAAACTGCTTTCTAACATTACCAGTCCCACCACGGGACGCATCCGCTATCAGGGGCGCGTAGCCAGCCTTCTCGAAGTCGGTACGGGTTTTCATCCCGAGATGACCGGCCGTGAAAATATCTTTATGAACGGATCGATCATGGGAATGACCCGTCATGAGATTAGCCGAAAACTTGATGCTATTGTTGATTTTGCTGGTATAGAGCGCTATCTCGATACCCCAGTTAAGCGCTACTCTTCTGGCATGACTGTCCGTCTCGGTTTTGCCGTTGCTGCATTCCTTGAACCAGAGATTCTTGTCGTTGATGAGGTCCTGGCAGTTGGTGATGCCGAGTTTCAGAAAAAGGCTCTCGGCAAGATGCAGGATGTGGCTAAAGGCGAGGGCCGAACAGTCCTTTTTGTCAGTCACAATATGGCTGCTGTAAAAAATCTCTGTACACGAGGACTGTTATTAGACAATGGACATTTAGTCTTTGATGGTGATGTAGATAGTCTAATCCTCAAATATATGAGTGGGTTAGTTTCCCCCACGTCTCCAAAAATCATAGATGGAATTGCCTGGACGAGTTCTTTTCTGAAAATTTCACGAATAGAGCTGAATGGTACTCCATTTTCCGAAAGCATAATCACTTCTAATCAGACCACTCTAGAGTTTTTCTTGGAGGGTATTACGACAGAAATTATTCCAGATCTGGACGTCCGCATTGAATTTCGGAATATGCAAGGAATACCGATGGCTATCCTTGCCGAAGGACATTATAGAGGCATCACAAAGACAATTACTACAAAAGTATTTACAATAAAAAAAACGATCAAGTTGCCGCGTTTTCTTAGTAGTGGTGATTATTTGATAGATATTTTCTTACACCAACCCAATGTTTGTCATTATATGCATGCACCTCATTGTGCTGTCATCCATGTCGATGGTGGAGTAGCTCAATTTGGACAGCCATTAATATGCGATAGGGATGGAATCATTGGGTTAGTTTCTACGGACAATATAGAACTGTAAGGCGATCATGATTCCGAAAAGAATTCATTATTGTTGGTTTAGCAATGAACCTTATCCAGAGCTCGTTAAGCGATGCATTGCTTCATGGAAACTGGTCATGCCGGACTGGGAATTCATTCTTTGGGACTATGAAAGAATCAAAGATATTGATTCAATTTGGCTGAAAGAGTGTATTGCTGCCCGAAAATGGGCATTTGCAGCCGATTATATTCGTCTATGGGCCGTATATCATGAGGGTGGTGTATATCTTGATAGTGATGTCTTGGTTTTCCAACCATTTGACCCATTTCTGAAAGACCGTTTTTTTATTGGACGAGAAGACACACCATATCATACATTTGATGATGGTGAACAAGTATTTCTTACGTCTCATTGTTTTGGTGCAGAAGAAGGTCATCCATTCTTGAAATTGAATCTTTCTTATTATCAGGATAGGCATTTTCAGACTTGTTCTTCTCTTGAAGTTCCAAAATCCCTGCGATATGATATGCTTATGATGCCATATATTCAAAGTAAATTAGCAGAGAGTATAGGCTATGATCCTGCTCCATTAATCACAAAAACTCAGGCTCTAGTAGATGGAATAACTATATATCCTCCTCATTTCTTTAGTTGGAAAAAGGAAAAATTTGGGGAAGAAACACTTCATTATGCAGAACATCTAGGCCAAGGTAGTTGGCGTGAACCTGAATACTGGAAGAGCCATACCCGTAAACCATATACAATTACTTATAAGATAGGGTGGAGAATTGTCGCTTTTATCAATAAGATTCTCGAAAAGTTTGACTATAAGTTGGTCCATATACATCCTGATAGACGTCAATAAGTATGATATCTTTTCGATCGTTGTACCATAGTCTTCGGACATTCCTTTGGTATTTGAGATTCCCTGATGCTTATCGCAAGAAGTGTCAGCGTCAGAAAGAGTATAAAGAGCTAAAAGAAAGGCTCCAGAAGTCTGCTCTTCATTCTACTCAATATGGTGTGACAGAAGGCCTCGTATCTGATAAGCCTATTGTCGTATCATTGACTACCCATGGCAAGAGGATTGATACTGTCTACTTAACAATTGAGTCATTGCTCCTGCAGACACTTCGTCCTAATCATATTATATTATATATAGGAGAGGAAGAATACCAGTCCATAGATCAACTTCCGTCTGTCTTGCAGAAGCAGACAGAACGGGGCTTGACTATTCGATTTGTTAAGGATCAGCGTTCCTATACTAAGTTGTTGCCCGCACTCAAAGAATATCCTGAAGCCTGTATCATTACGGTCGATGATGATTTGTTGTATCCTCCCTACTTGGTGGAGCAACTTGTCAAGGGGCATCAGTCACATCCTGAAGCAATCTGCTGCCGCACCTCATTAACACTATCTTTTACTCCAGATCATCAGTTACAGCCTTTTAGTACATTCAGCTATGGGATTCCATCCTATGAAGATTCTATCTCTAATAGCTATCTTCCTGAAGGCTTTAATGGAGTGCTTTATCCCCCTCATTCTTTGCCAGAGGAGGTCTTCAATGAAGACCTGTTTATGCGCCTGTCCCCAACTGCCGATGATCTTTGGTTCAAAGCCATGAGTCTCTTGGCTGGGATTCCTATTCTTCGCCTGCATAACTCAACTGATTTATGGTATGATATCTACCGCGATGAGTCTGTTCAGGATATCGCACTTAGTAAAGAGAATGTCGATTGTGGAGGCAACGACATTCAGCTCAAAGCCTTGTTTGATCACTACAATCTGTATCGATTCTTTTCATGATCCAGCTTTCAGTCATCATTCCTTATTATAATGTGTCAACATACATTGAACGATGTGCTAGAAGTTTGATGGCGCAGATACAGAGAGAAGGATTGGAATATATCTTTGTAAATGACGGATCCAATGATGATTCTGAGCAGATTCTTCAGCAGACTCTCGGCGAATACCCAGAGCGTCACGATCAGATCAAGATGATCACTTTGCAGGGGCATGAAGGGATAGGAAGAGCTAGAAAGCGAGGCATGGAGGAAGCTTCCGGAGACTATCTGATTCATTGTGATGCGGATGATTGGGTGGAACCGACTGCCTATCAGTCTTTTTGTGAAAAGATATCTGAAACACAGGCCGATGTCGTAATCTGCTCTTTCATCCATGAGTTTTCAGCCTATCAATATGTTGAGGCCTATCGGGAATTGCCTCCAGCAGCATGTCTTGGCGACCAGCGTTGGTGGAGTCTCTGCACACATGCTGTACGACGCTCTTTGATAGAGCAATATAATATTTATCCTTTCGAGGAAATCACTTTTTGGGAAGATCTGGATCTTTTGATGCGTGTATTTGTTCATGTTAAGACCGTTGCATATCTATCAGTACCTTTATATCATTATGATAGGACACATGAACAATCAACTGTCCATCAAAATAAAGGAACTAAAGGTTTTATTCAGTGCCAGAGAGTAATCGGTCATCTCACTTCCTATTTCCAGACTTATGCACCGCAGCATTTAACTGCACTAAACTTGCTGAAACGAGCTGCAAGAGACCTATATCTCGAAGGAGAACATCCAGATTATGAAGCATGGAGTCGTAATTATCCCGAAACTTGGCCTCTTATTTGGAAGAATCATCACTTGAGTTTTGCTTACCGTTTCTGCTATCTGCTCGGATCCTATCACATCATTTGGCCTATGCGCTCTCTTTTGTCAATCGCTCGTAAGTCATGCTGATTACCCTCATCGTCCCTTTTTATAACGAGGAGCAACATCTATCTCGTAGCATCCGCTCCATACAGCAACAGGCCTTTGCTGATTATGAGGTGCTGCTTGTCAATGACCTTTCGACCGATGGATCCTATGCCTTAGCAGAACAACTTACACACGGAGACGAACGTTTTCGTTTGATACAGAATGAGCAGAAAGGCTTGTTTCATGCTCGAAATAAGGCGTTGGCAGAAGCACGAGGTGAGTATATCTGCTTTCTCGATGCCGATGATGAATTACTTCCGGATTATCTGTCTGGTCTTTACACAGATATTCAGCAGACAGATGCAGATTTGGTTGTGCAAGGCTTTACCCGTATTAGGAAAGACCGTCAGGAAGTGATGTCTGTATACACTCCTGGATTTTTCGATTTGATTGAGTCCGCACAGGCAGCTTTTTCTTCTTTCGATGTTTCCAGTTTAAGTAATGTTTTCGCAAAACTTTATCGTAGAAGCATCATTCAGGATCATCATCTTTTGTTTTCTCCTCATGTTTACATGTGTGAGGATATGTATTTTGTTGTATCCTATATCTCATTTTGTCGAAACTTATTGCTCTCCTCAGCAAATAACTACCATTACATTGCCCATGGAGAAAGCATGTCTACTCGTTATTGGGATTATGAGACGGAGCGACAGAGTTTCTTCGAATTAAGAAAAGTATGGGATCGTTTATTCTCCACTAACCCTTGTCCTGCACTCCAGGCTTCCTTTGGTTCTTTTTATGGACCATACTTGCATCGTTTAGTATTTTCTGGACTGACTCATCCCATAAACAAAAAATATCAAAAACAGAATATTGCAGAGATTGAATGCAAATTCCTCGATGAATATGCTCTGAATTATCGGCCTTGGACAAAATTCACCAGATCCTTGAAGTGGGCCATTGTCCATCGCCATTATCGTTTGTATCTTCTTTTGGTGAGATTGGCATTTATTCGTTATGGCATTAAGGCTCGATATGTTTGATTCACGGGTCAGGAGAGAGCATATTTATCCTTTCCTTATTAGCGTGGTAGTCTCAGCGATTGTTCTTCTGTTTTTTTCTGCTACCACATCACCTATTTATAATCTGGCATATTCCGATGGACGTGTCTTTCAGTACGTCGGTATGGCTATTGCAGAGGGTAGGATTCCTTATGTCGATGTTTTTGATAATAAAGGTCCCTTTCTCTATTTTATCAACTATATTGCTTTTTTACTTGATGAAGAATACGGAATCCTGGGGTTACAGTGGTTGCACTTAAGTATTTTTTTCTACCTCTGCTTTCGTTTGCATCTGTTGCTTCATTCATGTCATTTCTATTCTTGGGTTCTTCCATTACTTGTTACATTTATTGTTCGGTATCTGGGCGATGGTGGTTTGACCGAAGAGTGGAGTCTGTTGCTGCTGATCATTCCATTGTTTTATATCATCCCTTTATATCAGGGAGATAGAACAGATATCCATCCATCTCATTCTTTTTTTTATGGCTTGTGCATCGGATTTCTTTCTTTACTTCGATTGAATAACGCAGTTCCGTTGCTAGCGATATTGTTATTGTGGCTGATTGATTTAATCCAACGTAAGCAATTTGTGTCACTTGCTCGCTTTATTGCCTTTGCTTCCATCGGATTCCTGTTGCCTGTTGTTGCCGCAGCATTATGGTTCTATCAGAAAGCAGGACTATATGGTATCTACGAATGGATTTATGCTACAATTATTGTAAATTTTGATTTCTTTAAGTATCAGGCCACAACTCCATCAGAGATCCCATTGTGGAAAATTCTTCCTGCAGTTTTCTTCCACGTTATCTTTATCTGCTTGTGTTTGTATAAATACCACAGGCCATCTCAGTCTCGACTTGTATTATCTTTAGTCTTGACCTTTCTATTGACCTATCTGACTATCGGACAATCGTGGTATGCACATTATCAGATGATCTTGATGCCTACCTTCTTGGTGTCATTTTGCCTTTTGTCCAAGAATCATCTGCATCTTGCATTATCGGTATTGCTATTGACAAGTATTTACATGTGTAAATATGTTGTCGGCAATGAGTGGAAGTATTATCAGGAGAATTCTATAAACACTGAATTTCAGCAGGAGTTCGCACAGGTTATTGATATGCTCTCTCCTGCAAAACGTAATCAGCTCTGGAATTTGAATGCGATGATCTATCATTTTGTAGATGTCGCTTATTGTCATCGTTTGTTCCCCGTCAATCGTGTCGACCGTCCTAGTCTTACTGTTGACACATATCCGCAGCCATCATTCGTTGATCAACAACCTCTTTGGGTGATTGTGGATGAAAATGATTTAGATCCGCAGAAAGCTGAGACTCATTTCCTATTACAGCATTATCAGTCTGTGGCATGTACTCATTCTGAGCATCGTCATAATCTCTCTCTATACAAACGTGTTTTATGACCTCGCGTATCTTGTTCGTTCGTCACAACAACCGCCTCGGGAACCAAATGTTTCAGTATGCCTTTGCCCGAACTGTAATGTTGCGGATGAATATCACTCAATGTTATTTGGTCGGACAGGAGGAATCTCGCTTGGACTGTTTTGCTTTAGCAGAAAGCATACAATACAAAGATAGTTTTGATGATCTGCCTTTTCTGACAAAATTCGCTGCCAGATTTATGGGCAAACTGGCAAAACTATTAGCCAACCATCCCGTATCATTATATAAGGCCGAGCGATTCGTTCAGCCGCTAATTAACTTTTGTGGAGTATTTTTCTGCCTCGATGGCTACCTGCCATTTCGAGAAAAAAGACTCCGTGGACAGAAACTCTATTGCAGCGGGTACTTCCAGTCGGAGCAATACTTTGAGGACTATCAAGACCAGATTCGTCAGGACTTTTCTTTCTCAAAAGATATAGTCTGTTCTTGTGAGTCTCTTGCTTCACAGATTCAGTCTTGCAATGCCGTCTGCCTTCATGTCCGTCTTGGAGATTATCTGTCCTCTCTTCGCCATCATGTCTGTGATGCAGAATACTATCAGCAAGCCATCAGTCAGATGCTTCAATATCATCCTGATGCCCATTTCTTCCTCTTCTCCGATGACCCCGAGCTGGCCATCCAGATAATACACAATCATCTGGTTCCTGATCACCAGATTACCATCGTCCCATCGTCATTCACCGATCAACAGTCCCTTTATCTTGGTACTCTTTGCCGTCATCATATTCTATCCAATAGTTCCTTCTCTTGGTGGATGCAGTACCTTGCCCATAGTAATGACCAACTTGTCATTGCTCCACGTCGCTGGATGAACGATAGCACCCCCGTCGCCCTTTACGCACCTTCTTGGCTTCTTCTGTAGCCTTCTTGTCTATCATTTTTCCCTTCATCCTTCTCCTTTTTCCCTTCATGAAGTCCCTTCTCTTCCTCATTCCTTCCCTTGCTACTCGTGGTGCAGAGCGAGTCCTTGTCAACCTGGTTAATGGCCTTGACAAGAACGAGTATCGCATCACAGTGCAGACATTGTTTGATGTGGGAGAGTTGCGGAAAGACCTCAGTTCTAAGGTAGAGTATCGTCCCGGCCTGCCGTTCCTCCTTCGCGGCTATGTACAGTTGATGAAGTTTTTCTCTCCGCAGTGGCTCTATCGTCTCATTGTCAAAAAAAAATATGATGTGGCGGTTGCTTATCTGGAAGGCTCCACTACACGTATTATCTCTGGTTGCCCCTATCCTGACTCAAAGAAAGTGGCTTGGATACATATCGACCAACCAGACATGTCGTCACTTTCTTATTGTTTTCGCAGCGAGCAGGAGACCATCAGCTGTTATGCCAAATTTGATAGGGTAGTGGCCGTCTCTGATACTATCCGTCAGCATATAGAGAAGCTTTTAGACAGAAAGTGTGATTTGCTTTATAATATCATCGATAGCGAACGAGTACTCCGTTTATCACAATCGTCGATGGCGGATCTTCCTTTTCCCACCTCCTGTAATGTTATCAGTGTCGGCTGCTTAGCTCCAGTCAAAGGTTATGATCGATTGATTCGTGTTCATCGACAACTCTTGGATTCGGGCATTTTACACCATCTGTATCTCATCGGGACAGGGCCTCAAGAGTCCGAACTGAAGCCGCTAGTGAGAGAATTACAATTACAAGACACTGTACATCTCCTCGGTTTTCGGAACAATCCTTATCCCTATATGGCGCAGGCCGATCTATATGTCTGCTCTTCGCATAACGAAGGCCTTTCCACCACCGTTATCGAGTCATTGCTACTCGGTACCCCCGTCGTGAGTACGCGATGCAGCGGTGCAGAGGAACTGTTAGGCAAGGCGAACGAATATGGGTTGGTTGTCGATAACTCAGAACAGGGCCTTTATGACGGTTTGAGCCAAATGCTCACCACCTCTGGCCTTCTTCAGCATTATGCACAACGATCGCAGGATAGCATCCGACGATTCCGCAAGGAACAGATGCTTTATTGTCATGACGAATTCTTCCAGAAACTGAAGTAAATATGCCTCAAAGATACGACTACCTCATTGTCGGTTCTGGCCTTTTTGGCGCCACCTTTGCCCATCTAGCAAATAAAGAGGGGAAGAAATGTCTGGTCATCGACAAGCGCTCTCATCTTGGCGGCAATGTCTATTGTGAGAATATCGAGGGCATCCACGTCCATAAATATGGTCCTCACATCTTCCATACCTCTAACAAGCAAGTTTGGGACTTCGTCAATTCCATCGTCGAATTTAATAGTTTTATCAATTGCCCATTAGCGAATTACAAGGGAGAATTGTTCAATCTGCCATTCAATATGAATACATTCATCCAGATGTGGCCAGACGTACATTCCCCAGAAGAGGCCCAGAAGCGAATCGAGGAACAAAAGGCTAACGCTATAGCAGCATTGAATGGGCGTGGCCCGCAGAACCTGGAGGAACAGGCGCTTTGTATGGTCGGTAAAGATATCTTTGAGAAACTGATTAAAGAATATACAGAGAAGCAATGGGGGCGTAAATGCAAAGAGCTGCCCGCCTTCATCATTCGCCGGCTCCCGGTACGCATGACATTTGACAATAACTATTTCAACGATAAGTATCAAGGCATCCCAATCGGAGGTTATAATAAGCTTATCGAAGGTCTTCTTTGCGGCATTGAGTGTGTTACAGAATGTGATTTCTTCGATCGTTTCAAAGACCATTGGCAGGACATGGCCTCTCAATTAATTTATACAGGACCCATTGATGAATATTTTGGTTACAGTTTAGGTCGTTTGGATTGGCGTACAGTATCTTTCAGAACACGAGTAGAGGATACTCCGAATTATCAGAACAATGCAGTCATCAACTTCACCAGCCATGAGATCCCATATACCCGCGTCATAGAGCATAAGCACTTCGAGATGTTCGGGCAGGAATTGTATAATTGTCCAAAGACCGTAATCAGTGAGGAATATTCAGAGGAGTATTCGCTAGGGATGGAGCCTTATTATCCAGTCAATGATAATCGCAATAATGAATTAGCAGCTGCCTATCGACGGCTAGTCGAACAAGAGACGGACGTCATCTTTGGTGGCCGGTTGGCAGAATATCGATATTATGATATGGCTCCGGTGATAGAGAAAGCAATGAGCTATTTTAAGATATAAATCGCGCAGTCACATAAGTGGCTGCGTTTTTTATGTTATAAAACATATTATTCATTTAAAACGTTCGAAAATCAATTGATTTTTGCTTTTTTTTATCCAATAAATTACCAATATCATTAAATATTATTATATTTGCACAAGATATTTTAGACATACGGTAGAACCATATCCATTATGGATGTGGCTCTAGCGAAGCTTTTATTATGCAGGAACATGTAATCACCCCACGTCGAGGCCTATTGGATATTGATATCAAAGGTTTATGGCGCTATCGCGACCTTTATGTCATGTATGTCAAGCGTGATATCGTCACCAAGTACAAGCAGACTATCCTTGGACCGTTATGGTATGTCATCCAGCCCGTCTTTACCACCATTATGTACATGTTTGTGTTTGGTGGACTAGCCGGCATCAGTACCGATGGGGCACCTCAACCACTTTTTTACATGGCTGGCATCTTGCTCTGGAATTATTTCAGTGAGACCTTCACCCTTTGCTCTGATATCTTCTCTGCTAATGCCAACGTGTTTGGTAAGGTCTATTTCCCACGTTTGGTGGTGCCCCTCAGCATTGCTACGAGCAACCTGCTGAAGATGCTCATTCAGCTCGTCCTCTTCATAATGGTATATCTCTATTTCAAGTTCTTTACCCAAGCAGGTCAATTCCTTACTCCTCATTCCTCACTCCTCATTCTCCCACTTTTAGTGGTATTGCTCGCTCTCCATTCTATGAGCTGGGGTCTGATCATCTCCTCGCTGACCACAAAGTATCGCGACCTCAAGTTTCTCATTCAGTTTGGCATCCAGCTATTCATGTATGCCACCCCAGTCATCTATCCACTGAGCGCCGCTCCAGAGAAGTATCGCGAAATCATTGCCCTAAATCCTTTGACTCCTATTTTCGAGGCTTTCAAATACTCCAGCCTCGGATGTGGCACTCTTGATTGGGGAGGACTCCTCTACAGCACCATCTTCATGTTTGTCGGCCTCTTCCTAAGCGTCATTGTCTTTTCTCATACCGAGCGCAACTTTATGGATACCGTATAGATTGGTATAGGGAAATAAGCATATTATTATGTCAGAATCGTCAGGGAACAAGCGTATAGCAAAGAATACTATTATGTTGTACATACGTATGGGTGTGACAATGTTAGTTTCATTGTACACATCAAGAATCGTATTACAGCAATTAGGAGAGGTCGATTATGGCCTATATAGTGTTGTAGGTGGCATACTTTCTATGTTTACTTTTTTGAATGGGGCATTAAGTGGCGCAACTTCAAGATTCTTAACTTTTGAATTAGGTTTAGGAAATCTTGATAGAATGCGAAAAACATTTTCTGCAGCAGTAGTGAACCATTGGTTTTTGGCTTTTGTTATTATACTTTTGTCAGAAACTATAGGGCTATGGTTCCTATATAATAAAATGGTTATTCCGGCACCCAGAATAGATGCAGCTTTATGGATATATCAGTGTGCTATTATTAGTGCAGTCATTTCTATCACACTTGTACCTTATAACTCGCTAATAATTGCACATGAGAAGATGGGTGTATATGCATATCTTTCTATTCTTGATGTAGCATTGAAGTTCGTATTAGTTATTGCATTACAATACATTTCATTCGACAAATTGAAATATTGGGCAGTTGCAGGATTAGCAAGCTCTTTCATCAGTTTCTTTTTTTATAGAATCTATTGCCATCGGGCATTTGAAGAAACTGCGTTTTCTTTTCACAAGGAGCGCACCTATTATCAGAAAATGTTCTCCTATTCTTTTTGGGATTTTTTGGGCAGTTTGTCTTCTTTGGCACAAGGACAAGGTCTGAATGTTTTATTAAACATGTTTTTCGGTCCTGCAATCAACTCCGCAAGAGGAATAGCAATGACCGTACAGGGTGCCGTTGCCCAGTTCTCTGGTAATTTCGTTGTTGCATCTAAACCACAAATTATAAAACTTTATGCCCAAGGACAAATACAGGATATGCTTAGGTTGGTCTATAATACTAGTACACTTTCTTATTTCCTATTATATATCTTTGCGTTGCCATTGTGTTTAGAGATTCACTACGTGCTTACATTATGGTTAGTCGAATTTCCTGCATATACAGAGATTTTTACCATATTAATAATTGGAAACAGCTTAATATGGAGTATTAAAACACAAAGAGTTACCATGCAGCATGCAACGGGTCATATTAAGTTATCTAATCTTACTGTTGGCGTTATTCTTTGTGCCACATTGCCTGTAGCATATCTTTTTTTATATTTCGGTTATTCTCCAACATCTGTGTTTTGGGTAACGATCGTAATGACAGTCATTGCTGAATTGTGTGCATGTTTCGTACTGCGTAGATCTTTGGATTACTCCATCTGTGACTACTTTTTCAATGTATACGGACGGAATATTTCAGTTTCATTACTTTCATTTGTATTGCCATTTTATATTCATAATGTGATGGAAGAGGGTTTTATTCGATTATGTGCCGTAACTATATCCTCCATATTATCTGTTTCTTTCTTCGCTTACAATTTAGGATTTACAAAAGATACTAAATTGGCAATTAAAGGATGGGTTATAGACAAGCTGCATCGGTAACAGACAAGAAAATAGTAATGAAGTGCGTCTTTCGGTTAATAATAAATCCTATCTTGAAGAATGCTACTTTTTTTGTAATGATGTGCATTCTTCAAATTGCTTTATCTACGATAGAAGGGACAATCTTTTTCCGACTGATTATGGAAATTATTCTTGACGTCTATATGATGTCATTTATACTCTCTCTAATCCCAGATTCTTTTCGCTATATTTTATCTTGTTTGTTTTCATTCATTGCATATCTCCTGGTTATAGTTGAGTTAGAAAGTTTGAGAATAACAGGCCAGGGAATAAGTCCGTCTTTGTTGCAATTGTTTATACAAACTAATACGCAAGAGGCAACAGAAGCATTCCAAACGTATTTCCCAATTTGCGATGTCATTAATAATATATGGTGGGTATTTGTTATTGCCGTATCTCATTTTGTTATCTATAGAAAGTGTAAGCAGTCTATTCAGGAATATGTATATAGAAGAAAGTGGAACTCATTTTTTTGTTTTTCTATTGGCCCCTTATTAATAATCTCTTTTTTCTGTAGCTTAAGAAACAAAGAAGGAATTTATCGATTTCTGAGTGCAAATTCTAGTGAATTTCAACACCTGTCCAATGATATACTTGTAACTGGTTTTTATTCTCCTGAATACAAATTGATGTATTCTATAAAAGCGGTTCAATTGGCAAATGAAAATATCGAAAGACTAGAAACGTCGACACTAGAAGCTTCTTCAAAAATAATGGGGAGGGGATTACCTCATATCGTTTTTATTATTGGAGAATCGTATAATAAACAACATTCCGAGTTGTACGGGTATAAACTGCATACAACTCCCAATCAAGTCAGATATAAAACAGAAGGATCCTTGATTCCATTTACAAATGTCGTGTCATCATGGAATTATACATACGAGTCATTCACTAGAATGTTTTCGACCTATAGCATAGGCGATGAAGGAGACTGGTATGATTATCCTTTATTTCCATCGTTATTTAAGAAATCAGGTTATCATGTTACTTTTATTACAAACCAATTCGTAAAAACAATCGCCGAGAATCGATGGGATTATAGTGCTGGGATTATATTCAACACTCCAAAGCTTTCTTCAGCTCAGTTTGATTGTCGCAATACAGGATCTCATAAGTATGATGATGGTCTTATTTGTGATTATGATTCTTTGAAAGTATTTGAAACTGATAATAATCTCACGATATTCCACCTTTATGGTCAGCATGTTGATTATCGACAGCGTTATCCAGAGCATGAAAGATTGTTTACTCCAGATGTGTATGACAGGAATGAACTTACCCCTGATCAAATAGAGATATTGGCAGACTATGATAATGCCACATTGTATAATGACAAAATCCTGTGTGATATTTTGACTTTATATAAAGATAAAAATGCTATCGTAGTTTATTGTCCAGATCATGGAGAACAATGTTTTGATGGTAACAAAATGTTTGGCCGTTCTTATTCAGAAGAACCTAATTCAATCAAGCAACAATTTGAAATACCATTCTGGATTTGGGGATCGTCAGAATTCATTAGGGCAAATCCTTCTATATGGGAGCGGATTAAAGAGGTGAAAGATAACGCTTATATGACTGATAATATACCACATTTATTATTATCTCTTGGAGGTATTACAACAGAATCATATAATCCCAAGAATGATATCCTTAGTCCTTTTTATAATGATAAACGTCCTAGATTGCTTAGAGGGACTATAAACTATGATGAGGTCATAAATTGTTTATAATTGATGCTATGTTTGTAATATATGTTTCTTTCTTTATTATAGTTCTTGCCATTCTAGATTTCATCTGCTATTCTATATATATGCTCAATCTCCATTAGATATTAAAACCTCTGAAGGAGCAATCAGCCATATCATCCGTCAGTTCTTTTTTTTTAGAATGGTTGGAATGGATATAAATATTGGATGGTTGTGACTCCATATCCCATGCATGTCGAATATAAAGACCGATGGGAATGTCCTTGTATTTATGCTTCAAATGATGGCATCAAATGGGAATCACCATCGGGTTTAGTTAATCCTATTGACGATTTATCTACAGAAGATATAAAAGCCAAGAATTTCTTCTCTGATCCTCATTTGGTTGTTAAGGATGGACAGCTAGAGTGTTGGTATAGAATTACAAAGAAGACACAGGATGATGCTAATACAATATTAATTCGCAAGAAAACTTTAGATGGTATCAGTTGGAGCGAAAGAGAAATATTGGCTAATCCTGAAGATCCGTTTATAGCCTCCACATTGGGCGATATGGTTCGTAGCCAGGCGGTCTTATATAATAGTGGTAAATATAGAATGTGGTATGTTGACAATAAAAGGAATGTCGGTCTTCGCAATATATGCTATTCAGAGAGTCCAGATGGACGCACATGGCAAAACCGAAAAACCTGTGTTTTGTCAGGAAAAGAGATTAAACCATGGCATATTGACGTTTCAAAAATAGATGATATTTATTATTTGACTATATATGATCTTTGGAATCTTACTCTTTGGGGAAGTAAAGATGGTATTTCTTTTGAGTATATTAAGGAGATATTAAGCCCTTCTTTGGTTTATGGGTCATTCTATTCTGATGGATTATATAGAAGCTCATTAATTAAGGATTGTTCTGGATATAAACTATATTTTAGCGCTTTTGATGAAAGCAAGACAAGCATTGGTTTGATGCAAGGAAATAGGGCTTCTATGATGGAGATAACTAAAGGAAATGGAAGGTCTGTCAATAGTGTTCTCAAAATCTACTATCATAATAGGAAACGATTATTGTCTACCATAAAACATAAAGTTTTGAAATAAAAGTTTATGAAAAAATTATCGATTATAACCATTAATTACAACAATGCTGATGGTCTTCGTAAAACGATTAAGAGCGTAACTGAACAAGACTATCAAGATTTCGAATGGGTAATTATTGATGGCGGTAGTACAGATGGATCCATTGAATTAATAAAAGAAAACGAGCATAGGATTAGTTATTGGGTCTCAGAAAAAGATAATGGCATTTACAATGCTATGAATAAAGGAATTCAGAACGTAACTGGAGAATTCTGTCAGTTCCTTAATTCGGGAGATTCTTTTATTGATAATCATGTATTGTCTTCTGTTATCCCATTGCTATCCGATTCGGATGTTTATTATGGCCAACAGTGGTGTGTGAAAGATGGTATTGTCATAGAGAAAAGGACATATCCTGAGGTAATGAATCTTTCTTATTTATTTAAGGCTCCACTGGGTCATCAGGCGTCATTTTTCCGTACTCGGTGCATCAAAGATAATCCTTATCGGGAGAAGTATACTATTTCTGCAGATAGAGCATTTTATTTAGAGTTGTATAAAAAAGAGTGTAAATTTGAATATCTTCCTCTCCCAATAGTATTCTTTGATACTGAAGGAATTGGCTCTTCGCCTAAAACAATAGAAGAGAGGCGAAGACAATTCTCGGCAATCAAAAAAGAACTATACTCAGATCAAGTATCAAAAGATATAGATCGCCTTCTTTCCATTGAGGATGAGTTCTTATTTGTTCAAAGAGTTTGGCCAATCAATGTCGTTTATAGGTTATTTAAGTTAATCAAGAAGATTCGTGGATAATTTTTGTATGGAAATCGTTAACAAACCTCTTATATCAATTATTGTACCTATATTTAAAGTCGAACAATACCTGGAGAATTGCGTTAAGAGTATCCAGAATCAGACATATAAGAATATTGAGATTATTCTTGTTGATGACGGATCTCCAGATAATTGTGGTCAGATTTGTGATAACCTTGCCACAGTAGATGCTCGAATTAAAGTAATTCACAAAGAAAATGGTGGTTTATCTTCTGCGCGTAATGCAGGATTATCCATTGCCAGAGGAGAATACTTCGGCTTTGTGGATAGTGATGATTGCATTCATCCGCAAATGTATGAGCTTTTGTACAATGATATAAAAACATACGGGACCAATTTGGCATTCTGTCAGCCCAATATGTGCTATTATGGTAAAATATCTTATAATCAGCCCTGTGAAAGAACTGAATTATTTACAAAGAAAGAATTAATTAATATATGTTTGAAGGATGTTATCTGGTTCAGCGCCTGTACTAAATTATATCATCGTACATTAAAGGATGTCGTTCATTTCCCAGAAGGAAGAACAAATGAAGATTTTGCCATTATGCTGATGGTATATGATAAGAGCGATACGATAGCAGTAAATTATAATAAATTATATAACTATTGTAAAAGAGAAGGAAGTATTTCTACTGCTCCAAAACTCAAGAATCTTCATGATGCTGTGGTAAATGCTCATTTGGTTTCTTCGTTTATTGATGAAAAATACCCTGATAGTGCAAGTTATGCTTTCAATATTTTAATGGGAAATATAAGTGCGTTTACTACTAGATATCAGAAAGAACAGTCTCAATCTTTTTTCACAGCTTACAAGCATGAACTCTCTTTCCTGCGACAGCATAGGGCTCGAATTTTATCATCAAAAGCACTTCCTTACGGTTTGAAATTTTTGATGCTATCAGCTTCGATTGGAGAAAAAACATATAAGGGCTGTAATACATTATATGCTATGCTTAAGAAATGACCTCTTGCTTATTTAGTATTATTATTCCACTATATAACAAAAAAGATTATATAGATCGGGGTCTTCGATCAATAATTTCTCAGACTTTCAAGGATTTTGAGATTATTGTTATCGACGATGGATCAACTGATGGATCTTCAATTATTGTAGAGGAACTGGCGGCACATGATTCTAGAATCGTATATAAGCGATTTGATAATGCCGGAGTTTCTATTGCTCGTAACCGAGGAATTGAGTTAGCGCAAGGGGAATTTGTTTTGTTCATTGATGCAGATGATTGGATTGAGGCTGATTATTTAGAGAAGATTAATAATGCGATTTTCCAGAAGTCTGCTGATATCTACATTTGGGGACTCACAAAAGATTATTCAGATAGATCAAAAGTTCAAATACCAGTTATGGATGGAGTTTATTGTCGGCAAGATTTCATGAGTAATATGGTTGAAGAACAATATGGCAGCAACGAAGGTCTTTATGGATATATCTGCAATAAAGCAATCCGTAGGGATTTGATCATAAAAAATGGAATTAAGTTTAATCCTCAGTTAAAACTTCAGGAAGACTATGACTTTTTCCTCGAATGTTATCGTCATGCTGAATCTTTTTTTTGTTTCGGTGCTTGTGGCTACCATTATATCATAGACGTTGCTCCACAATGCCAGCGTAAATCAGGAAATGTAAATTATATCCAATTATATGGCATTGCTAGTAAGTGCCAGAGTATCGCCAAAGATAATGGAGTGCCATTGTCTAGTATTGAAAGATTAGAGAATACTTGCGCGAATCTGCTTATTTCAGGTTTTTTGGAAATGAATCCAGTAAGTACTGCCAAGATTGAAGAATTGTTTGATTTCTTGTCTTCAAGCACAGAAGCGACTGGAGCTCTTTCTAGAATAAAAACTCCGTATAGAGTACTCAAGTTTTTAGTCGTATCAAAAAATAAGTATCTCACTAAAGCATATCTTACCTTTTGGCGACTGTATTTATCGTTTAGACAACACTGATGAAAGAGCGATTGCTTTACCTTGATTGCTTAAAGGGCATTGGTATTATTCTAATGGTATTTGGTCATCTGGATCTTTCCCAGAATTTATTGACCCATTGGATTTATGCCTTTCACATGCCTTTGTTTTTTATTGTTTGTGGTGTTCTATGGTCAGTAAAAGGCAATGTGGAGGATGTATCGTTAATAGTAGTGTTTAAGAAACGACTTTTTCAGTTAGGAGTACCGTATCTTTCCTTTTGTTTAATCAAAATTTTGTTTTATTTTCTTCTCGCTTTTGCTGCCAATGAGACTTGTGATTGGCAAGATCTTTTGAAGCAATCATTGCTATTGCGAGGAATTGGAGCACTATGGTTCTTGCCATGTTTCTTTATTTCTGAACTTTTATTATTGCTCAGCATAAAAACAAAACACTTGCTGGTAATACTAGGTTTAGGAGTGTTTGCTGCTATCTATTCATTATTCTCTTACGAGGAAATGAAAGCCTATGGATTCAATGTATTTGCAAGGGGGCTTTTGGGCTTCATGATAGCTTATGTCGGTCTCATAATTGGAAAATATCGCCTTTGTGATTTAAAAATTTTATATGGGATATTGTTGATAATAATCGGATCGATACTTGGTCTTCTTAATAATCAAGTGGATATGTGTACGCTCCAATTAAATAATGTCGCTTTTTATACAATCAGTTTTGCTTTGATTAATGTCGGTTTTTTGTCCGTACTGAAATCTCTTTCAAATAGCGATAGGTGGCATAATATATTACAAAAGATTTCATTCTGGGGGATGAACTCTATTATCGTACTCTGTACTCATAATATTCTTATTGAGATAATTCGTCTAATTGATTATAAGTTGTTTGATGACAGAATTAAAATGATGGGATTTGGTGGCGCAATAATGTTAACATTGATTGTTTTATTATTTGAACTCCCTATAATATATTGGGGTAATCGTAGGTTTAACTATCTTTTTGGAAAGAAATATCAGTCGTAAGATATGGAGAAGTGGAAGGTTAGTATTATTATCGGACTCTACAATGTAGCCAAATACTTGCGAGACAAGCACCTTTCGTGCATTCTTAACCAGTCTTATCGAAATTTGGAGATTATTTTGGTCAATGATGGCTCTACGGATGAAACTCCTGCTCTCTGTGAAGAGTTAAGGGTCAAAGACCAGAGAATTATTATTATTAACAAAGAGAATGGTGGGTTAGGTAGTGCAAGGAATGCTGGCTTAGCAGTTGCCACAGGAGATTATCTTTGGTTCTATGATGTGGATGATGAGTGTGAAACGACGCTTCTTGAAACTGCAATGCATAATGCCACAATCAATGATAATGATATTACTATTTTTGGCTATGATGATTATGATGTGAAGTATAATTCTTTGACCAAAGTTGAATATGAGCGCAAGTCAATGTCTTCAAACCGTAAGATTGCCGATAATTATGTCGATTACCTTCTTGGACTTCAGTATCAGAATGGATTCATGTGGAATAAGATATACAAGCGTAGTTTCATTGAGCAGAACAATATCCGGTTTGGAGATGCTTTCCGCATCCAGCAGGATGAACTGTTCAATTTGAAGGCATATCGTCATGCCGAGCGAGTCGAGTTGATCCCAGATGTGCTCTATCATTATTATACATATAATACAGGCAATAACCGATCGAAATATATTCCTAACCGTTATGAATTATATAGCACTATCAAAGACGAATTTCTGTCTTTATATTCATATTGGGGGCTTGAAGACGATCGTATGCTGAGTTATGTCTATAAGCGTTTTTATTCAAATATTCTGACTGTATTGAATTTTAATACTTTCCATCCGAATTCAGGATTAAATAAATCAGAAAGGAAAGCAAAGATACTACAGATCATGCAGGAATCAGATACTCGCTCTTGTATGGATTATATGCGTAGTCATGATCTTGTCCCCACAGGACGTTATGAACTCACTAATTGGAAAGCAATTGAGGAAGAATCATATATTCTTTTTATGATTTATCACTATATGAATGTCGCTATAGATCGGTTAAGATGGTATGTACGTACAATTTTGAAATTGCTTACTCAAAAATAAATTTATAATGAAAATATTAGTAACAGGAGCAGCAGGCTTTATTGGATCTAAACTTTCTCGTTGTCTGGCAGAACGGGGAGATGACGTCGTTGGTGTAGACAATCTGAATGATTATTATGATGTACGTCTCAAATATGGACGTTTAGCAGAAAATGGAATAACTACTGATGGAGAGTTTATTTCTTGCAAAAACTATATTAGCAAGTCCTTCCCTAATTTGCGTTTTGTCCGCATGAGCATAGAAGAGAAAGAATTGCTTGATTATCTTTTTGAAAATGAGAAATTTGATAAGGTTGTTAATTTGGCAGCACAGGCAGGTGTCCGTTATAGCATCACAAATCCATATAGTTACATGCAGAGCAACCTTGTCGGTTTTTTGAATATACTTGAAGCTTGTCGACATCGTGGCGTGAAGCATCTGATTTTTGCTTCATCCTCTTCTGTTTATGGACTAAATGAAAAAGTGCCATATTGTGAGGATGATAAGGTCGACACTCCCGTGAGTCTTTATGCAGCAAGCAAGAAAAGCAATGAACTGATGGCTCATTGCTATAGCAAGCTTTATGGCATAGCTGTTACCGGTTTGCGATTCTTTACGGTCTATGGCCCTTGGGGAAGACCAGATATGTCTCCATTCCTTTTTGCCAATGCAATACGAGATAATAAGCCTATAAAGGTATTTAATCATGGCGATATGATTCGAGACTTTACTTACATCGATGATATTGTAGAAGGTACGATTAAAGTCGTCGATTCTATGCCAAAAGCAGAGGATTGCCCGAATCATGTAGCTTATCGTATTTACAATATTGGTTGTAGTCATCCTGTGAAATTGATGGACTTTATTAGTGAGATTGAAGCGGCAATGGGCAAAGAGGCTGAGAAGGTATATATGCCGATGCAGCCTGGGGATGTCTATCAGACCAATGCAGATACGACAAGATTGGAAACCGAGATCGGGTATCACCCACATTGGACGCTACATGATGGCATCCGTCAGTTTATCTCATGGTATAAAAGTGATAAAAATCCATTGCAATAATGGTAAGAAAGATTTTGTACGCTCATGGTGGTAGCAAGAACCACGGGTGTGAAGCTATTGTCAGAAGTTTATCTGCGCTGATTGGCGATAATACGAATAATTTATTGATTTCCAATCATCCAGAGGAGGATATACTCTATGGTATAGATAATTTATTGACTATTAAGAAATCTCAAACAGCAGTCAATACTGGATTGTTATATCAGATCTGCTGTAAATTTCATAAAGACAAAGATTTATTCTATTATAAAAAATTATATAGTCGGATTTCAGATACAGCGCAGATAGGAGATGTCGCCCTGTCAATTGGAGGAGATAACTATTGTTATTCCGGGATGATGACAGAGATGACTGCTATGCGGCAGATATTCGCAAAAAAAAAGATTGATACGATTTTGGTTGGATGTTCTGTCGATGCATCCAGATTGAGTGATACTATACTCCAGGATCTTAAGAAATACAAAGTCATTTGGACAAGAGAGTCATTGACCTATAAATCTTTGATCGCGTTGGGGGCTAATAACGTTGTCTTGATGCCCGATCCGGCATTTACACTTTCTCGAAGGGATGTCCTCTTACCTTCTGGCTTCGCCGAGGGTAACACTGTCGGCATCAACGTGAGCCCGATGATTATCGGCTATGAGAAGGCTGCAGGTATGACACTTGAGAATTACATAAATCTCATCCAATATATTATTAAGCATACCGACATGCAGATAGCATTGATCCCGCATGTCGTGTGGAGCCATAATGATGACCGTAAGCCTTTGCTTGCATTGCATGAGCAGTTCAAGGATACAGGTCGTGTCATTATGATCGATGCTGAGGCAAAACTGAATGCAGAGGAATTGAAATACATTATCTCAAAGTGTCGCTTCTTGGTCGCTGCTCGTACACATGCTTCGATTGCCGCATATTCCACGCAGGTACCGACTTTAGTAGTGGGTTATAGTGTCAAAGCAAGGGGAATTGCCCGAGACATCTTTGGTACAGAAGAGAATTATGTCTTGCCGGTGCAGTCAATGACGCAACCAGACGAGCTGACAAATGCGTTCCAATGGCTGATGGAGAATGAGAAAACTATACGGGAGTATTATCAGGCGTTTATGCCAGAATACATCTCAAGAATTGATGTAAGTAAGATATTATAGGTTTCATGTAATAATGCAAGAAATCATTCTATCTGTCATTGTTCCAGTTTATAACGCGGAACATTTCATTTCGCGTTGTCTGGATTCTTTGTTATGCCAATGGCCTGAAGAAGATTCCAGATACGAGATTATATGTATAAATGATGGATCTACAGATAGCTCTGCTCAAATTCTTTCAGAATACCAGATTAGATTCCCTTCTCGCATAAAACTTCATCATCAGGAGAACCAAGGACATTCTGCCGCTCGCAATGCAGGTTTGGCATTAGCACAAGGTGCAATCATCGCCTTTTGTGATGCCGATGATTATTTAGCCAAAGGATCATATTATTATCTTTTTACACATTTTTGGGAAGAAGGGATAGATATCTTAAAATTTTGGTCTGTCACTTTGGATAAGAAAATGCTTAGAAAATGGCAAGAGATGCCATTGTCTGGCAACATTCTTTTTGAAGGATATGGTCAGGATGCAATCTTATTGAATAGGCTCCCATCTTTTATATGGACTACATTCTATAGACGAGAGCTTCTCGAAAGAAATAACATTCAGTTTGCGTCTATTGTTATTGGAGAGGATGATTTATTCAATCTGGAGGTTTATGTGAAAAATCCAAAAGTTCGAGAAGTCGATACTTGCGCGTATTTCTATACTACGTCTAAAACACAGCTGACGCGAGTTAGGGAAAAAAAGTCCATGCGCGAGTCTGTCAATGGTTACCTTCAGTCGTTTGATAAGTACATAGAATACTCCCACCAATACACGGATCTTAGCGAAACGTTGAAAAACAGACTCCAAGGACTACTGCTTCCATTTATTAGTAGAGCCCTTTGTGCTAAATTGTCTAGAAATGATTTTCTGAAACTCCGACATTTTTTAGCCAAGAATGGACTGATTCCAGCGAAAGGGTTAGGCTTGTGGGGGGAATTTATTAACTTTTCTATAAAGAATTTTTATCTGTTCCGTATATCTGGATTCTTTTATAAGAACATTTTTGTGAAGCTCATTTTACCACACTTATCAAGAAATTAGTGTTGATATATGATAAGCGTCATTGTACCAGTTTATAATGTGTCTAGTTATCTGCATGATTGTATTCAAAGTATTTTGGATTCAACGTTTAAGGATCTGGAGATTATCTTAGTAGATGATGGCTCAACTGATGATTGTGGTCAGATATGTGATAATTTTGCCCTTGTAGATGCTCGATGTAAGGCCTTTCATACACAGAATGGAGGATTGTCTGCAGCAAGGAATTTTGGGCTGGAACAAGCGACAGGAGAATACATTGCATTCGTTGATGGTGATGACTTCATTCATCCACTGATGTACGAGTTTCTTTATCGTGCATTAGCCGAGAATCCTAGTGCCAATTTCTCATTCTGTTTGTTTTCCACTTTTCATGATGGGGATACTTTGACTCAACAGCATTTCCAATATTCAGATGTCTCTAAACAAGAGATTTCAAAGGATCAGATGGTCAGTCGAATGTTTGGAACATGGAAGGATAATGGCGTTTTTTATATTGTAGCATGGAATAAGTTGTATCGAAGGAATTTTATCCAACCCATTAAATTCGCAGAGTGTCCAATTTCTGAAGATTTGATTTTTAATACAGAAGTATCATTGCGTATGAATCTGGCAATCCTGGTGAATGCTCCACTCTATTATTATGTGCAACGTACTGGATCGATTATTCATCAAGGTATTACAAAAAAGTATATAGATCAAATCGATGTATATGATAGGTGTTATAAAATCTTGAAGCCAGAACGATCTGAGCTGAGTAATGTCTGTTTACAGAAGTGCATTAAAACAATTTTGAATATCTTGTGTGAGTCTCGAAATACAGAGCTTTATAGTTATGCAAAGGAACACTCAAAAGCATACCTTAGTTCATACAGGAGAGATCTGCTTATTTCATCTTTCCCTCTCTTTAAGAAAATGAGTCTCATCATTATTAGTTTTTTTCCTAATCTTTATCAGAAAATAGCAATCAAGATTGCTTCATTAAGCCCTTGCAGATAGGAAGAATTCTATATTTTGATATACGAAATAATAATAAATCGTTATTAAAAGTGAGGTTGACACGACTTTTCCCGTGTCAATCTCACTTTTTTTATCCCTTTTTTACCAACGTATTATAATTATTATTATCTTTGTCGCGTGCAATATATTATTTATACAATAACTGAGCGGGGTTTGTCGCGAAAAGATTCGTGGGAGACCTTAGCGAAGCTTATGTGTTAACACTACGTTCGCGTTGTTAATATCTTGCACGAATGGATCTAACACTGCGGACGTAGTGTTAGATTCGCAGGCCGTGAGACTTAACACTAGGGACGTAGTGTTAGACTCGCAGCTCTCAGATACCAACACTACGTCCGCAGTGTTAGACTCACAAGACAATTATTCTAACATCACGTCCCTAATGTCAAAATCTATTATGAAAGAAACTAAACCTTATCTTCCTGCTGTCACTTTACAGCAAGTTTTCGATTATATCCCTGGTCAGCCGGAGACATACACAGCGTCGCGCCTCGTCAATGCGGTGGCGGAAGCTCTTTATGATACGAAGTGCATTGAGAGCAAGGAACTGGCAGAGTATCTCGCTGTCGATGCTCGCAAGTTGGCTTATGCTATTCAGCTCGAAATGGATATGCGGTTGATCGATGTGATTCAGCAATACCGTATCCATCAGGTGGAGGAGTATATCGGGGTGCATCCGGATGCTAAGCTCGATGACGTCGCCAAGGTTTTCGGTTATGCGAATGACTCCACCTTGTGGCGATTATTCCAGCGCAAACTCGGTTTGACTGTACGAGGGGAGAAGAGCAATGCCGGTCCTGAGTTGTGGCTCATGATGCGCGAGGAGATTAAGAAGCGCCGTAGTCTTAATTCGAAATAACTCCATAATTTGGAAACCGTTTCAACTTTCAATAATCTACTGTCTACCCCCCCGCAGATAGTGTCGCTGGGCGACGTCTTTACGAAAATAAAGACGGATCAGGACTTGCGGATGCAGACAGAGATGCACCGTCAGGGAGTGGGGCAAAAGCAGCGCGTGCCGGTGTTCGTACCGTCGGCCATCATGGAGGGTGGCAGGAAGACGGAGAATATCAAGCAGCTCACTGGATTGCTTTACTTCGACTATGACCATCTGGATGAGAAGCAGATGGAATACATGGTCGCTTACCTCGGTATGCTGATGCATGTCGTTGGCTATCACCGGTCGTTGAGCGGCAAGGGCCTGCACGTCATCGTGGCCTATCAGGTGTGCTATCACGATATGCAGCCGATGGACTTGGCGGAGCTCGACTTCCGTGATCCGAAGAAGAGTCAGCGCTCACGCCTGCTGTGGAATGCCATCTGGGAGGATGTGCGCCGCCAGTTTGAGGAGTGGTTCTCGAATGCTCCGACGCTGAAGGATCTCCGTGTCGATACGCAGTGTAAGGATGCAGCGCGACCGAGTGCTATGGCATACGATCCTGAGGCTAAGTATTTTAAGGATAACTATCAGCCCTATACCGTTATCTTAAGCCAGGCTTTGCTCGACTTTGAGCAGAGCAAGGCCCATATGGCGACGGGCAATCCGGTGGGACGACCTGTCAAGACGCAGCTGTCCAGAGCCTTTGATGCCGCTGAGGCCTTTGCCAAGACGCAAGGATTTGAGGCGAAGCATGGCACGTTGAACAAGTTCCTTAGCACCGTCATTTATGAGGTCAATCGCTATGGCATCGAGCAGGAAGAGGCGCTGGCTGAGGCTAAGGAGCGCTACTTCTATTATGGTGACGGAGAGCGTGGTATCACGAGCGTGGTGAAGAGCATTTACGAGTCGAAGCAGGCAGAGTTCGGTACACTTCGATTGCCTAACCAGCAGAAAAACAGCGAGAAGAAGGTGCATCGCGCCACGTCGGCTGACATCGAGGCGTTTTTGCTGAGTCAGGGAACGTATCGCAAGAATATGATCTCTCACCGACTGGAGGTCGAGTGGAATGAAGGCTCGCAAATGGCTCAATACGCTCAGCGTAACCTGTCGTCATTGGCTTTGGTCGGATCTTTGTGCGAGAGTGGAAAAACTCCTCACTCCACACTCCTAATTCCACACTATTACGAGTTGCACGACTCGGATGTCGCCACCTTGATGCGCCTGTTCTTTGAGGAAACTGCATTGACCACCACATCGACCGACGTGTATAATGTCCTTCAGAGTGACACCTGCTCATTGCCCTACAATCCTATTATAGCGTATCTGCAGCCGTTGCAAGGATTGTGGAAGCCTGGTGATAAGGACTACCTTCACGAGCTGATCCAGACGGTGGAGGTGGAGGGTGGCGAGGAGACGCGCGCCTTGCTCGACGACTTCTTCAAGCGCTGGATGGTGGCGATGGTGCACGGCTGGATTCACATGTCGAGCACCCATGGCACAATCCTGACTTTCATCGGTGCGCAGGGCATAGGCAAGTCCTCGTGGATGCGTATGCTGATGCCACCGGAGCTTCGCGCTTATTATAAGGAGCAGATGCGCTTCCGCAACCTCGACAAGGACGACCGCATCCAGCTGGCCGAGTGCGGATTGATTAACCTGGAGGAGATCGATGCGATGAGCGAGGTGGAGGTCAATCAACTCAAGTCTCTCGTCACGCTCGATGTGATCCGCGAACGTTTGCCATACGACAAGTCGCCACGTACCATGCCGCGTATCGCTACGTTCTGCGCTACGGGCAATCGCGCCGACTTCCTGACCGACCCGACAGGCAACCGCCGCTGGCTGACATTTACGGTGCGTCGCTTTACCGTCAATCCTTTCGAGTGTCGTCCCGACTACGAACATATTTACGCGCAAGCTCTCTATCTGGCGCAGCATGAGGCTGGGATGTTTGTGATGAGCCAGCAGGACATCCGACAGCTCGACAAGCACAATGAGCAGTATGTGTCGCAGAGCGTTGAGGTGGAACTGTGCAGTGTCTATGTACACCAACCTAATCTTGGAGAGGATGGCCAACCGCTGAGCGACAGCAAGTGGATGACTGCGGCGGAGATTGCAGCGCGAATCAATTACTACAATCCGTCGGCAAAGCTGAATGTCAGAGCCTTAGGTGCTGCGCTTGGCCGTCAGGGTTTTGAATGCCGCATTCTTCATGGTATCAAAAGATATTTGGTTCGCGTCGAATAACTGCTCACTCCTAATTCCTCACTCTTCACAAAAAAGGGTGGAAGGGTGTATCGGATTCATAAACTTTCTGCGGAAAAGAAATAATTCCCGAGGGGGTAGGCAAGGTGTCGGGAATTATTGGTGGGTGGAACGAAATGTTCGAAAAGTGACACACCCTTCCACCCCGTGGAACCTGAATATTTTCAAAATGGAACAACTCATCCAAAGATTTGATACCTTATCTCAAGAGTATCGCGAGTATATATCTGACAGATTCTCATACGAAGACTTCAGGGATTATAACGAGATTCTGTTCTCTGCTCATAGCTGTGCTATAGAAGGTAATTCCTTTACTGTAGATGAGACACGCACGCTGAAAGAGAGAGGCCTTGGAATGATCCCCCAGGGTAAACCTTTGGTTGAAGCCTTTGAGATGCTTGACCATTTCCGTGCATACGAGGAGATGGTACGAACCGTTGAGGTTCCATTGACCGAAGACTATATCAAGCACCTGCATTTCCTGCTCACCGAGCACACCATCGCATACCGCCATGCTGGAGCCTTGCCTGGTGAATACACCGATCATGATATGTGTGCGGGAGATACCATCTTCGGCGATCATGAGGTACTTATAGCCAGAGTGCCACAGCTCCTGACTCAGGTAGAGCAGGCGCTGGCTGGTGGCAGATGGCATCCCATGGAGGCAGCAGCAATCTTCCATGGTCACTTTGAGTGGCTTCATCCGTTCCGTGATGGTAATGGTCGGTTGGGTCGACTGCTTTGTAATAAGATTCTCCTTCGATACAATCTCCCCATTCTCATCGTTACGCAGGAGCAGCGAGAGGATTATCTTTCCTGTATGAAAGTTTTCCGCAATGATGCGCAGCCTCTCATAGAATTCTTTTTCCGCACAGCCATCATGCGAATGGAGAAGGAAATAGCAGATAAAAAGAATGCAACGGAGAATTTCAAAACCGGATGGAACAATCATGAACCAGCGAATCCTCTATCTTGATCTCCTTCGCATCATCGCCTGTGTGATGATTGTATTTATGCACTCCCAGCGTCCGGGTATGGGGGGGGCCTGCTTGGTTCCTGAGCGGATCATCATACATTACCGCTGCGGGCTTTGTTACAAGCCTGTTTGTATGGATTGTTGGCAAGATACTAGGTGGAATGTGGGTTGTAGGACGATGATTGCCCAAGTATCTTTGTCCAATTTTCTTTAGCATATCCAGAAATTTACGCAAAACATGAAAACTCTAACTGTATTTACTCCAACTTATAACCGCAAGCATACGTTGCCACGCACATACGAGTCTTTATGTCGCCAGACGTGCACGGACTTTGATTGGCTCGTCATAGATGATGGGAGTTCGGATGGAACGCGCGAGTGGATCACTGCTCTAGGAGAGAAAATTGTTTCTTCAGGTCAGAGGTTTGACTGGATGGGACGAGTTAAAGGTGGCGAGGATGATAATCATTTTATGATTCAAGCTCCTAATGTTCGCATTGAGTATGTGTACAAGCCCAATGGAGGGCTTTATACGGGTTATAATGTGGCATATCAGACCATTCAGACAGATCTCTGTGTTTGCATTGATTCGGATGACTATATGCCGGATGATGCGGTGGAGAAGATTGTGAAGAAGTGGAGTGGGGTGAGAGAAGAGGAGAAGAAAAAGTATTGCGGAATCTTAGGACTTGATTTTGATCTTTGTAAGAAATCTCCTATTGGAGGCTATATGCCGACAGATTTATATGAGGGCAACTTTATAGAAATGGATGAAAAAAATATTCATAGAGGAGATTCAAAATTAGTTTTTAGAACGGATTTAATGAAAGAAGTTGCCCCTTTATTAGGTTTCTCTGGAGAAAAAAATTTTAATCCACAGTATCTTGCAGTTAAAGTCGGAGATAAATATCCTGTGCTAATTTTGAATGAAAATTTGTGCTGGGTGGAGTATCAAATAGGCACTGATTCAATGTCTGCCGGAATTATTAATCAGTATTTCAATAGTCCTCGGAGCTTTGCAAAGATGAGATTGCAAGAAATGGAACTTTGCCATTTTTCATTCAAGCATAAGTTTCGTTCGGCCATTCATTATGTTTGTGAAAGTTTCATTGCAAGAGATGGAAGCTGGCTAACTAATGCAAATAGTAAAACTCTTGTTCTACTGGCAGCACCTTTGGGCCTATTGTTGTATTTTTATCTAGTTACAAAACGTAATCGCCTAAATAAAAGATGATGCAGAATTCTCTTCATATTGTTTTATCATCAGATGAAAATTACGCAGAGTTTGTAGCTGTAGTAATAGTTTCTTTGTTTGAAACGAATAAGAATCATAATATCTGTGTTCATTTATTTTCAAATAATATCCAAGAATCGACAATAGCCGTCTTAAGGAAACATGTACCACAGGATCGAGGAGAGCTTTTGGTTTATGATATTTCAAACACCAGAGAGAAACTCAATACAAACCTGCCGACAACAATATCAATAGCTGCATATTCTCGATTATTAGTTCAAAATCTTTTGCCGAGGGAAATTGACAGAGTATTATATGTAGATACCGATGTGGTATTTAATGGAGATATTTCTTCTTTATGGGAGATAGATTTGCAGGGGTATTATGTAGCAGGTGTTTCGGATATTTGGCCTGGAAGTAAAATGAAGCGAATGGTTGGTTTATCCGAATCGGAATTATATATCAATTCTGGAGTATTGTTAATCAATTTGAGAGCTTGGCGTGAGGATGACCTCGAATCTAAAATAACTGAATTTATGAACAAATACAATGGCGTGGTATATCATCATGATCAAGGCATAATAAATGGTGTATGCAAAGGACGGAAATTGATGCTTCATCCACAATACAATACTACATCTAATTTCTATTCGCATCCATATAAGTATGCTTCAAAAAATGTTGTTCCGTTTTATAGTGAAGTAGAGTTTGAGCAAGCAAAAAATAACCCAAAGATAATTCATTTTACACCAGGATTGTTTGATCGGCCATGGACATCAAGTTCAAAACACCCACTTCTTTACATTTATGAAGAGTATCATAATAAAACGGAATGGAAGAATGCTCCTAAACGGAAAGCATATTCATCTTTTCCTCTCCGTGTGATGCGAATGATTTATACTATACTCCCATTTAGTGTTTATAGTTTTATATCAAAACAATTGGAAGATAAGTGATATGAGTTATTCTATTGCAATACGAACATTAGGAACCTCTGGTGATAAGTTTGTGCGAGAATTAGACTCAATATCGAAGCAAACAATTCAACCGGATAAGGTTTTAATCTATATTGCAGAAGGTTATGATCGGCCATCTTTTCAGATTGGTAAGGAGGAATATGTTTGGGTAAAAAAGGGAATGGTAGCTCAACGAGCTTTACCTTATGCGGAGATTGAGTCCGATTACATTTTATTGCTGGATGATGATGTGGTATTAGCTCCAGATAGTGTGAGCAAATTATTGGGAGTCGCAAAAACGGAGAATGCGGATGTTGTTGGTGCAGATACATTCAAAAACCAGAATATGGCTTTGACGTCAAAGGTTTTTGCACTGCTGACAAATTGGATTTACCCTCATTCTGACAAGAATTGGGCATTTAAAATGCATAGCCACTGTGGTTTCAGCTATCTAAATAATCCAATAAAAGATTATTATCTGTCTCAATCTTGTGCAGGGCCTGCTTCTTTGTGGCGGAAAGATACATTATTGAATTTGCATCTTGAGGATGAATTGTTCCTTGATAGTCTAGGCTTTGCTTATGGGGACGATTTGTTGGAATTCCACAAGGTGTATGTCAATGGTTTTAAGCTGTTAGTTCATTATAATTGTGGCATTGACCATTTAGATGGAAAATCTTCTAGTGCGGCATACCATAGCAATGAAAGGAAGTTTTATGTTCGGTCAAAAAGCAGTTTTATACTTTGGTGGAGAACTTGTTTTCAAGTAAGATCATGCAAGACTGTAGTTGCTATAATATATTGTACTAAAGTTATATGGCTATTTTTTGTGAATTGTATTTCTGCGATTGCATTTAAAAATATTAGAATTCCATATTTATATGTAAGAGGAGTTCTTGATGCATGGCAATTTGTACATTCTTCAGAATATTGCCAGATTCCGTTGTTTAATAGTTATAAAAAATGAAGATCCTGCACGTTATAACTTCCCTACGCACAGGAGGTGCAGAAAAATTGATGGTAGATCTTCTGCCAAGGCTTCGTGATATGGGTCATGAGGTGGATCTTTGTGTGTTTGATGGTATTAGGACAGCGTTTTATCAAGATCTGGAGAATGAAGGCATAAAGATAATTCCTTTGCGTCTTGGAGGAAGTGTTTATGATCCACGCAATATCTTTTCGCTTTTCTCGCTTATCAAGAATTATGATGTAGTGCATACTCATAATACTGCTTGTCAGCTGTTTGTGGCTATGGCAGGTGTGTTTCTCCCTAAGGTTTCATTATTGACTACAGAGCATAATACAACGAATCGTAGGCGTGGTAAATGGTATCTAAAACTAGGTGATCTGTGGATGTATTGTCAATATAAGAAAATAATCTGCATTTCAGACCAGGCTCGGAAGAATCTGGTGGACTACATCGGCGAGTCAGAAAAGATAGTTACTATTTATAATGGCATTGATTTGAGGCGATTTCAAATGGATACCCCTCAAGAGAAAAGAACTGATGGCAAAAAAGTCATTACTATGGTGGCTGCATTTCGAGCACAGAAAGATCATAAGACGTTGATTAAGGCTTTTGATCTGTTGCCTAATGATTATATCTTACAATTAGTCGGAGAAGGTGAGCTTCGCAACGAAACGGAAAAATTTGCAAAGCAGTTCGCTTCTGGTGATAGGATTTTCTTCTTGGGCAATCGTAGTGATATTCCTGAAATACTTGCTTGTAGCGATGTTGTGGTGCTTTCGTCTCATTATGAGGGTTTATCTTTGTCCTCTATAGAGGGGTTGGCATCTGGCAAACCTTTTATCGCTAGTGATGTCGAGGGACTTCATGATATCGTTTCAGGGGCAGGAATCCTTTTCCCGCACCAAGACTCGGATTCTTTAGCATTCAAGATTCGTCAATGCTGCACCGATAAACACTATGCTGTTGAAGTAGGTACTAACTGTTTTGCACGTGCACAGAAATTTGATATAGGAAAAATGGCAGAGCAATATGCCATCTTGTACATTTCTGAAACGAATTAATTCATTCTATCTATGTTTGGGATTTCTCCTTTTATTTATTCTCAAGTTTATTATTGGGTAGCTTTTGCCCTATGTGGGTTTGTGTTTATACGATATTCAGCATCTCCTAATAATAAGCTTTTACTTCAGCAAAATACTTTTGTTCCAGCTCTTTTATTAAGTGTGTTGGTTATTTTATATTTGGGATTGCGACCAACGCATTGGATGTTCGGAGATATGGTCACTTATGCGCGTGGGTATCGAGCAGGATTAATATCTGGAGCGGCTATTGAGGACAAGGGAGAATGGGTCTTTTCCTGGATTCAACAAGTGCTCATTAATTTGGGGATGAGTGAGCAGATCTTTTTTTTAGTTTGTGCGATTGGCTATATCTATTTGCAATATTGGGCTTGCCGGAAACTATTATGGGAAAATGTATGGATAGCGATGCTATTTATTCTTTCTGCTTTTGAGTTTTATGTGTTTGCAGTGAATGGCGTTCGTAATGGTTTAGCCTGCGCTATAGTAATGGCGGCAATGACAATCGCAATACGGGCTAATGGTAATAAAATGCAACTTTTATTAGCAGCGATTATCGCATATTTGGTTTTGTCAATTCATAAGTCTACAATTATTCCTATTGTTTGCGCTGTTACTGCTTTGTATATTATAAAGAATCCAAAATATGCTCTGATGATTTGGGTGGCATCTATTGGACTGTCACTTGTGGCAGGAGGCTTCTTTACGAGCCACTTAGGAAGTTTGATGGCTGGTGAAGCAAAATATGCTGATTATGCAGTTGGTCATACTACAGAGGCGGGGTTCTCTCGTACTGGCTTCCGCTGGGACTTTTTGTTATATAGTGCCATGCCAGTATTGCTAATATACTATGTTAATATCAAGAAGAAAATCCGAGAACGTATTTTTGACTACTTGGCCGTAACCTATCTTTTGGCTAATAGTATTTGGATTTTAGTAATTCGTGTGAATTTCAGTAATCGTTTTGCTTATCTTTCCTGGTTTCTTTATCCATTGGTGCTAGCGTATGGCTTAATCCGTTTGCATATTTGGGATGATCAGGATCGCAAGATTGGATTGTTCTTGCTGCTGCATGCGGGATTTACATTATTTATGTTCTTGATTGGAAAACTCTAAATTAATGAAGAGTGAGGAACTAGGAGTGAGGAGTTCGTAAATAATCCCATAACGAAGAAAAACTAATATTCCATGAGGCCGAAGATTCTTATAGCGATGCATTATATGGAGCTGGGTGGTGCTGAGATGGCACTTCTCGGCTTGCTGCAGAGTGTGGATCCTGTTCGTTCAGAGGTGGATGTTTTTATTTATGCGCATAGAGGGGAGTTGATGCATTATATTAGTGAGGAGTGTGGAGTGAGGAGTGAGGAATGCCAGATTGTCCCTAGATTTAGATTGCTGCCGGAGGTGGAGGCTTATGCGATGCTGGAAGAGCCGATAGCGTTGCTGATAAAGAAAGGATACTGGCGACTGGCTCTTGCTCGACTTTGGGGTAGATGGGAGGATAAGAGATATCTGAAGCGTAATGTTAAGGGGCTGGAGAGTAATGCGCATGTTGTGTTTCAGCAGCATAGGACTGTGAAGTGTTTGCCGAAGATTAATCCTGAGGTGGAATATGATCTGGCAATTTCGTTTCTGACACCTCATTATATTGTACTGGATAAAGTCCGTGCGAAGAAGAAGCTTGGATGGATCCACACGGACTATACGAATGTATTCATCAATCGGGAGATGGAGCTGCGCATGTGGGAGCGTCTGGATGTGATCTCTTCTATTTCTCCTGATGTATCGGCTAAGTTCGTGGAGGTATTCCCTTCTTTGAAAAATAAGATTATTGATATCGAGAATATTCTATCTCCGCGTTTTATTCGTCAGAGAAGTCAGGAGTCTTGCCCTATATTTGAGCAGGATCATTATTTAAAGCTCTTGACGATAGGACGATACTCGAAGGCTAAGAAGATGGAAGACATTCCTTACTTATGTCGGCGATTGGTCGACGACATAAGTAAGAGTGAAGAGTTTGGAGGTAGGAATGTCAAGTGGTACATTATCGGCTACGGAAGTCCTGAGATTGAGCAACAGGTGAGGGATGAGATTCGCAAGGAAGGGATGGAGGAGCACGTGATTCTACTTGGCAAGCAGTCGAATCCTTATCCATATATCCGTACGTGCGATATCTATGTACAGCCTTCGCGGTATGAAGGGAAAAGCATTACGGTGAGGGAGGCGCAGATATTGTGCAAGCCGGTGATTGTGACGCATTATCCTACGGCGCCGTCGCAGGTGCAGGATGGTGTGGATGGAGTGATTGTGCCATTGGAGCGTGAGGCGTGTGCTGAGGCGATGATTAAGGTAATCAAGGATGAGAAGTTGCTGAGCTCATTGACTGAGTATCTGTCAGAGCATGATTATGGCAATGAGTCGGAGATCGAGAAGATCTATAAGCTGTGTGAGTAATTCGACTATGATTTTTGCCGGTATCGGCAAAAATAAATGCTTTTAAGCGATTTTTGTAATTTTTCTTGCCGATAGAGATTTCTGATGATTATAATTGGTCTTCCGGTTTATAATGCAGAGAAATGGATAGGAGAGGCAATTGAGTCTGTTCTGGCTCAGACGTATGAGGATTGGGAACTCTTCATTACTGATGATGGTTCGTCTGACTGTTCGGTTGAAATCATTAAGGAGTATTTGAAGGATGACCGAATTGTTCTGCAGGTTGATGGAGAACATCATGGTATTTCTTATCGACTGAACCAGCAGGTGGCGATGGCGCGGGGAGAGTACTTCGCGCGTATGGATGCAGATGATGTGATGCTGCCGGAGCGACTGGCATTACAGGTAAAGTATCTGCAGGAGCATCCCGAGGTGGATGTGTGTGGCACGGGAGCAGGAGAATGGACGTTCATCCATCCGTCGGTGATGGGACGGACGGAGTGGTTCCGTGAGCATCCTTACCGGAGTGAGTGCGATGGGTGCGAGGACTGGGATCTGTGGACGAGGACGCGAAAGATTTCGACTTTCGGATTCCTGCAGGAACCGCTGATTATCTATCGAAGACCAGAGAAGTATGATAAGGAGAAATATTTATTGAGACGCAGGCAGGGAAGGACGGCGATCCGAATGAACCGGAGCAACTTGTCTCTTGTCCGATATTACTATTTGCTGGCTGATAGCTACGCCAAGAGCCTATTTACGATTTGTTTCAGATGATTCCGAAGATAATACATTATTGTTGGTTCGGTGGTAATCCGTTACCAGCATCGGCCAAGAAATGCATCGAGAGCTGGAAGAAGTACTTGCCAGACTTTGAAATCAAGGAGTGGAATGAGCAGAACTTCGATGTGAATTGCCACCCGTATGCCAAGATGGCGTATGAGCAGAGGCGTTGGGCCTATTTGAGCGATGTGGTACGACTGATCGTGGTGGAGCATGAAGGTGGTTTCTACTTCGATACGGATGTAGAGCTGGTGCGAAGACCGACGGAACTGCTGGAGTCGGACGAGGTGTCGGCCTGGTTTGGCTGGGAGACTAAGGAGTATATCAATACGGGTCTGGGTTTTGCTGCTGCGGCTCATCATCCGGCTGTGCAAGCGATGCTGGGAATGTATGAGAACTTGACGGAGATCATGGGTTGCCCGCAGTTGAATACGGAAGCCATGCTTGCCAATGGACTAAAGACTAATGGCGAGAGGCAAAAGGTGCTGGAGGCGGAGATCCTGCCGCGAGACTGGATGTGTCCGTATAATGATCTGACTGGAGTGCTGAAGAAGACGGAGAATACGTTCAGCATCCATTGGTTTACGAAGTCTCCTCACGGGAAGATGGCGTACTATCGAAGCAAGATAACACAGGTATGGCACAGAGTGCAGGAGATGTTGGGGATGGCCCAATATAGTTAGGAGCGAGGAATGAGGTGTGAGGAATTGATACCTAAATATTCGATAGCGATACGTACACTTGGTACGGCAGGAGAAAAGTTCAGACAGGAGCTGGAGTCCATTGCTCGCCAGACGATACAGCCGGAGAGGGTGATCGTATATGTGGCGGAGACATGTGGCGTGAAGTTCGTGGACGGAACAATCGGTCGTGAGGAGTATCGCTATGTCAAGAAGGGCATGGTGGCACAGCGTGCATTGCCATACGATGAATTGACATCGCCTTATCTGCTATTGCTCGATGACGATGTGGAGCTGGCTCCGGATACGGCAGAGCGATTGCTCAAGAGCTTGGTGGCGCATGATGTGGATGCGATGGGTGCCGACTGTTTCAAGGATCAGGATATGAGTCTTGGTCTGAAGACTTTTGCTATCCTGACCAACTGGGTGGCTCCTCATTATGATGTTAAGTGGGCGTATAAGGTGACTCGCACGGGAGCGTTCAGCTATCTCTCAAAGCGAAAGATTGCAGAGATTCGGGATGCTAAGAAGTGTGATTCTGGATTATGTTTGCCAACGCAGAAACTGGATGGCCCGTGTGTGATGTGGAAGAGGTCTTCGCTCCTATCACTCCACTGGGAGGATGAGCTATGGATGGACCGGCTCTCGGAGTTCGCATACGGTGATGACCTGGTGGAATCATTCAAGTGCTTCGTCAATGGAGGTAAGCTCATGCTCAACTATGATGCAGGAGTGAATTACCTCAATGCGAAGACGGCAAGCTCGGTGTATCATCATACGCATAAGAAGTATTATATCAGGTCGCTGATGTCTGCGATAATATGGTACAGAATTAAGTTAGGAGTGAGGTCCTCGCAGCCAATAGCAAGAGCATTTTTATGCTCTTGGCGAGAAGACGAAGCTTTAGCTGAGGGCTCGAAGAGTGAGGAGTTTGGAGTAAATTCTTCGTCTCAAGCCGCTCTTGTTACAGCTTTCGTGCTGAAATGTGTGTGGTTGCTGCTGGTCAATATTATTGCTGGCGTCCTGCTGCTTGATTTGAGGATACCGATCTATTTTGTGCAGGGATTGGTGGATGCATGGCGATTTGTGCATTCGGAGGAATATAGAAGCATTCCAGGGTATGCGCTTAAGATAAAAGTTAACAGTTAATAGTGAAAAGGTAGAATTGCCGATGCTGTTGTCTGTCATTGTACCTGTCTATAATGCCGAGAAGTTTTTGCCTCGTTGCCTTGAATCGTTGCTGAATCAGGGTTTGAGTGAGGAAGAGATGGAGATCGTATGCGTAGACGATGGTTCGACGGATGGATCGAAGGAGATCATAAGGAGCTACGAAGGAAGATCGGGCGCGTCGGTAAGACTGATTGAGAATCCTCAGAATTTAGGGTGTCCGGCCTCTAGGAACCGTGGCATTGAGGAGGCGCGAGGCGAGATCATAACGTTCTGCGACGCAGATGACTATCTGGTGGCTGGAGCGTATGCTGCTATACTGCGACAGCACTGGAGTGATGAGATTGATTTGATCCGATTCTCCTCGCGTACGATGGATGACTACTCCCGAAAGCATTGGAAAGAACCTACGGAGATAGACCTGAGCATCGACTATGCGGGTGATGGCCATGGATTCTACCAGACGATGATGCCGTATTTTGTGTGGCAGTTGCTGATCCGAAAGAACTTTGTGATGTGTCATGAGGTGCGATTCCGAAACTATACGCTTTGTGATGATGCAGCTTTTTGTTTGGATCTGATGATGGCGAATCCGAGGATGATCTCCGTGCGCGCTAATATATATAGGTATGTGGTGGAGCCAGATTCGATGACTACGACACGCAACCCGGAGAAGATGCGTCGGATAGTCGATAGTTATCTGCAGATGATGACGAGCATGAAAGAGTATGGCACACGACTTCTGGAACTGCAGCAGAAGATGCAGACCTATATCCAGCAGCAGATGATTCCTTGTCTAAGTCGCGCTTTATCGGCAAATTATTGTCGACAGGAGTGGCGCACTATTACAGATAAAATGCAAGAAGTAGGTGGTCTGCCATTGACCCAAGCAGGTCGCGTCGGGCAATGTATGGGATGGATGATGGCTGGCTATGGCAGGTATTCCCTTGGCGGCTGGTGCTATCGGCATGTCTTTGTGCCGTGGATTCTGCCTCGATTGAAACGTAATGCATAACTACGTATGATACCAAAGATCATTCATTATAGCTGGTTTTCTGGAGAAGAGATGCCGGCATCATTTAAGGAGATGATGGCTACCTGGCAGGAGCATCTGAAGGATTATACCTTTGTATGCTGGGACCGGGAAGCGCTCGAAGCTTCAGGTCTGCTTTTTGCCAAGGAGGCTGCGGCAGCTCGAAAGTGGGCATTTGCGGCTGATGCAATACGTGTGTATGCTGTATACACTCAGGGAGGAATCTGGTTGGATGGTGATGTGGCGGTTTATAAATCGTTCGATTCGTTCCTTCATCATCGTATGTTCATCGGAAAGGAACATGCTGAGGAGTTTCTGCTGGAAGGATGTTGCCAGCATGCCAACTTGCTGACTTCTCATTGTTTTGGCGCAGAGAAAGGACATCCGTTCCTCAAAGAATGTGTCGATTATTACCGAGAGCGTCATTTTGTGAGGTCGGAGAACTTAACGCTTCCTGAGGCGTTACGGATGGATATGCGTCCGATGCCATTTATTCAGACATTGATTGCTTCGGAGAACTATGGATATCGAGGTCCAATTCTGGAGGTAGGGAAGGAGGAAGTGCTTCGAGAGGACATCCATGTCTATCCTGCCAGATTTTTCGATTCTCCTAAGTATGAGGGAATGGATGATGTGGTTTGTATCCATTTCCATTTCCATTCATGGACGCCTTTCAATCAAGGTCGTCTCGACCTTAGAATGTTGGAGAAACCAAGGAAAAAGAACTTGACTTATTACTTGTTTAAGTGGGCGAATCGTTTTTTGGCGAAGCGTGGACTCCAGATCAAGGTAATGAGTATTTGAACAGCTGATTATTATGCTATATAAACTTGCACATTTACTGCGCGACCACATGGGATGGCTCTGGGAAGTGGCGGAGGGGATGAATTCTGCTGCTTTCGGGATCAGGTATCGCAAATCACTGAAGAAGATTGCTGGAGTGCTGGCGAAGAACAGTACGGAGAAGGTACTGCTGCGAGAGGCTGTGGTGGCGGATGCGGAGGCGTTGGCTCAGTTTTTTGCGAAACAGCCGGAGGGGGATTTTGAGTTCTTCAGACCTCATGGATTTGATGTCGAATCACTCAAGGTGTTGCTGAAAAGGACGTCGTTTATGATGTTTGTGGCGGAGGCTTATGAGGAAAGTGATAAAAAGGAGATTGTAGGATATTTCTTCTTGCGATCATTTGTGCATGGACAGACTTATCTTGGCAAGATGGTGGATCATGCACATCAGGGGCAGGGCATCGGCAAGATGATGTGCAAGGCTGCGATGGATGTGGCTGTGACACTGGGAGTCAGGATGTTCGAGTCTATTAATAAGAATAATATGGCTTCGATGCGGTCGACAGGGGCGGTGCTGAAGCAGGTGATATTGCAGGAACTGGAGCATGGAGATCTGCTCATTGAGGACCTGCCTCTTAGTGAGGAGTGAATTTTGCTGATAACGCTTAGGCTATGAGTAAATGGATATTTGATAGAGTGATGGCACTGATCGGGCTACTGCTGTTATGGCCGGTGCTGATCGTTGTAGCTATATTAATAAAGGTAAAGATGCCGGGAGGACCTGCGATTTTCAAGCAGAAGAGAGTGGGGCTGCATGGCGATCTGTTCACGATGTATAAGTTCCGCTCGATGACTGTGAGCCATGGCGGTAGCAGCGTGAGTGTGGCTGGAGAGGCGCGTATCACTCCATTGGGCGCAAAGCTTCGCAAATATAAGCTCGACGAACTGCCTGAATTGTGGAATGTCTTTATCGGCGACATGAGTTTTGTCGGTCCGCGCCCGGATGTCCCAGGCTATGCTGATAAGTTGGTCGGGGAGGACCGATTGGTGCTAGAGCTTCGTCCTGGAATTACGGGGCCGGCAACGCTGAAGTACAGAGATGAGGAAAATCTGATTGCAGATTTTCTTCATCAAGTTAGGAGTGAGGAATTAGGAGTTAGGAGTGAATGCCCTGCTGTCGAGTTCTCGTCGATGAGCGATGAGGAGATTGCGCTGTGGTATAATGATTATGTGATCTATCCGGATAAGGTGAAAATCAATCTGGAGTATTATCGCCATCAGTCTCTGTCTTTGGATATAAAGTATATTCTTGAAACCGTACTCGGATGAAAATTATACGTTGTGCAACGATCGGCCTATCCTTGAATATCTTCTGTAAAGGTATCTTACAGGATTTGAAGGATCAAGGATATGAGGTAGTAGCGGTGTCTTCACCCGATGAGGATCTGAAGCAGGTCGCTGCCCGTGAGGATGTCCGCACCATCGGGGTGGAGATGGAGAGAAAGATCTCTTTGGTCAAGGATATGAAGGCCTTGTGGGCTTTGTATCGTGTCTTCCGCGCTGAGAAACCGGATATGGTGCACTCCATGACCCCGAAAGCTGGTCTGCTGTGTATGATGGCGGCATGGATGGCAAGAGTTCCATATCGTATTCATACATTTACAGGATTGATATGGCCAACGACATCAGGAATCAAGCGTAAGATCCTGATGATGACCGACAGAATAACCTGCGCCTGTGCCACCCATGTGATTCCTGAGAGTCTCGGAGTTCTCGACGATCTGAAGAATTACGGAATTACCAAAAAGCCGATGCGTCTTCTTGGCTATGGTAATGTGAAGGGAGTAGATCTTTCATTCTGGCAAAAGCCAGAAATGGTAGGAGTTTGGAGTGAGGAGTTAGGAGCTATTGCCCCTGATGGAAAAAAGCTCTTCACGTTTCTGTTTGTAGGTCGTATCGTAGGCGATAAGGGTATCAATGAGCTTGTTGCTGCATTTAACAAGCTTATTGAAAGTAAAAAGAATAAGGGAGAAGGGAGAAGTTGTCGTCTAGTGCTGGTCGGATGGATTGAGGATCATCTGGATCCCGTTACTCCAGAGACACGCCACCTTATTGATACGATGCCAGAGATTGAGGCGGTAGGTCCAAAACCAATAGAAGACCTGCTGGCATATTATGCCGCTGCTGATTGCTTCGTATTCCCTAGCTATCGTGAAGGTTTCCCGAATACGGTGCTCGAAGCTGGTGCTATGGAGCTGGCATCGATCGTGACGGATATCAATGGATGCAGGGATATCATTCTTAAAGCGATAGATTCACAATACGTATCGCAGCATCTGCAGCCAGGGGAGACAATGAGTATCCGCGAGAATGGAGTCATGGTTCCATCGAAGGATGCTGATGCTCTTTATGAGGCTATGTGCTGGATGATGGAGCATGAGGAGGAGCGCCTGCAGATGGGTAAGCGAGCTCGTCAGATTATATCGGAGCGTTGGGAGCAGGGATTTGTGAGAGAAAAACTCTACGAATTCTATAGAGAAGTACTTAGTGAGAGAGGTTAAGTTCCTGGATTTGCAGAAGATCAATGCACGCTATGCCGAGGAACTGCATGAGGCAACTCGCAGGGTGATTGATCGAGGTTGGTATTTGCTTGGAGAGGAGTGCACACGCTTCGAGGAGGAGTATGCGCGATACATCGGAACCCGTTACTGTATATCCTGTGCTAGTGGTCTCGATGCACTGATTCTCATGCTGCGAGCGTATATGGAATTGGGAAAGATCGCTCCTGGAGATGAAGTGATCGTTCCTGCCAATACGTATATTGCGACAATTCTGGCAATCTCAGAGAATGGATTGACTCCGGTGCTGGTGGAGCCTCGTCTCGATACACTGCAGATAGATGACTCGCTGATAGAACAGTCCATCTGTTCTCGCACTCGAGCTATCCTGTTGGTGCATCTCTATGGTGCATGCTCCTATACTGAGAGAATTGGGGAACTGGCTAAGAAATATGGCCTGCTAGTTCTGGAGGACAATGCACAGGCGCATGGTCTTGGGAGTGCGGAGTGTGGAGTGCGGAGTGCTGAGAGGTGCTGCCGAAAGACCGGGGCGTTAGGCCATGCAGCTGCACACAGCTTCTATCCGAGCAAGAACCTCGGAGCTTTAGGCGATGGTGGTGCGGTAACAACGGATGATGCCGAGTTGGCTGAGGTCATCCGAGCGTTGGCCAACTATGGCAGCCATAAGAAATATGAGTTCAAGTATAAAGGTCGCAATAGCCGATTAGATGAACTGCAGGCGGCCATACTTTCTGTCAAGCTCCACCATCTGGATGATGATAACCAGCGACGTCAGGAAATCGCTCGATACTATCATGAGAATATGGAGCAAAGCTTCGTCGCTGTTCCTTCGCAGAAGTATGAGCAGATGTCGCTCTCTTCTGTCTACCATATTTTCCCGGTTCTTTCTACCCATCGAGACGCCTTGCAGCAGCATTTGTCTTCGCAAGGAATCCAGACGCAGATTCATTATCCGATACCTCCTCATCAGCAGGAATGTTACCCGGAATTACATCATCTGTCGTTGCTTATCACAGAACAGATTTGTGCACAGGAACTCTCGCTGCCGATGAGTCCCGTGCTGGCGGATGTAGAAGTGGAAGAGGTAGTGAAGAGGGTCAATTCTTTCCGCCCTTGAAACTTCAAGACATTTATTTGCACTCATATTGCAAAAAAGCGAATGAAAATTTGCATGTGTCGAAAATAATCTGTATTTTTGCACGCGAATAACTTGTTGTTTATGATGAAAAAATCAATCATATTTCTGCTTTTGGCATGGATGTCATGCCTGACGGTCTTCGGTCAGGAGAAGGCGCGCTCGATGCGCAAGAACGACTGGTGGATTGGTATATCTGCTGGTGTGACGCATAGCTTGGCAGAGAATGCTACGAGCAATGACTTCATCAAGAATTATCCTGGTGGAGAATTGCAGGTAGGTACTTTCGTTAACCGTGCATTGGGTTTCCGATTGAGTTTGGGCCTCAATCCCCAGAAAGGACGTCCAGGTAGAGCGCAGCGTGAGGGCGATCCTGAGACTTACGACACACATTATAATTTCAATGTGCTGACAGGTTTCGGTGATATGTTGATTGACTTGACGACATTGTTCACTCCTCGCAGGAAGTATCGTCCATCCTTTGATGTGGTGGCATTCCTCGGTGGCGGTGGTCTTGAGTCATTCCACTTCGATCATGAGAAGGTAAAGGACTGGGAGTTCTATCCTGTAGATTGCTGGGACAAGACCTGTTGGGCCGCCCATGCTGGTCTGCTTGTCACTTACCGTATATCTCCAAGTTGGGACTGGATGCTCGAAGGCGGTTATACGATTACTGATGGCCGATATGACGGTGTAGAGAGCCGTGTCGCGACGAGTGGTTTCGTAAAGCTGCATACAGGTTTCACTTATCATTTCCACCAGCGTCAATGGAACCGTCCTGGCTCACGTTATAATAATGTGAATCGTGTCAGCCTTACGACCGATGAGAATGATGCTTGGGAGCCAAGCTATACAGAGAAAGATCGCCAGCGTGTAGCCAAGCAGCGTGAAGAAAAGCTGAAGAGAGCTCAAAAGGAGAACGAGAAGCGTCGCGCCAACCGTGCTAAGGAGCTCAAGAAGCGCACCAAGGCGTTGGAAGAGGCTCAGCAGCAGATAAAGAAAGATAAGGAGCAGCGTGCTAAAAATCTGAAGGAAAAGAAACTGTATAACGAGATCTGATCTCGTCGTAAATAACAAATATCAGGTAACAAATATCAAGTTTCCCCGCTACGAAAGAATCGTGGCGGGGAAACTTGCGTTAGGGGGAATGTATTTGCTCCCTGAGATTTGATATTTAAGAGATTGAGCTTACAGAAGCTCAATCTCACTATGCTGCATCACTCTTTCGCAGTATACGCAGCGGAGGGACTTGTATTTCATGTCGAAGACTTCCATCTTGGTAGGGATTGGCTGGTGGTTAGTGACGCACTTAGGATTGCTGCACTTCACAACGCCGATGATCTGCTTAGGGTACTGGACGTACTTCTTCTGCACGATCTGGTAATCCTTGATGATGTTGAGTGTGACATTTGGAGCAACGACAGAGAGGCGGCCGATCTCCTCGTCTGAGATGAAACGGTCAGCAATCTTGATGATACCCTTCTTGCCCAGGGTCTTTGACTCCAGGTTGGTGCCGATGGTGATGGCTCCCGGGTGGTTATACAGATTCAGGATCTGGACGATCTTGAAAGTTACGTCGGCTGGTATATGGTCGATGACGGTGCCATTCTTGATGGCGCTGACTTCGAGTTCGGTTTTCTCGCTCATATTATCTTACTTTAATATTTAACATCTTGCAGATGATGGCCTGACGGGCGTAGAGACCATTCTGAGCCTGCTGGAAGTAATAAGCCTTATCGCTGTCGTCCACATCGTATGCGATCTCGTTGACGCGTGGGAGCGGATGGAGGACGCGGAGGTTTGGACGTGCATTCTCAAGCATCGAGCGATGGAGGGTATAGACATTCTTGACCTGCTCGTATTCGCGGAGATCAGTAAAGCGCTCCTTCTGGATACGGGTCATGTAGAGGATGTCGGTATTGTTGATGGCATTCTCGTCGAATACCTCGCTCTCATCGTAGTAGAGGTTGTGACGTACGCAGAAGTCGCGGTAGCCGTGTGGCATGCGGAGCAGATCTGGTGCGATGAAGTGGAAGCGTGGATTGAAGAACGAGAGGGCCTGTACCAGTGAGTGGACGGTGCGGCCGTAGCGGAGATCACCTACCATAGTGATGTCGATATTCTCGAGTGTCCCCTGTGTCTTCCAGATCGAATAGAGGTCGAGCATGGTCTGCGATGGATGCTGGTTGGCACCGTCGCCTGCATTGATGATAGGCACGTTGGTCACCTCGCTGGCATAGCGTGCAGCACCCTCGAGGTAGTGGCGCATCACGATGGCGTCAGCGTAGTTGCTGACCATCTTGATGGTGTCTTTCAGCGTCTCGCCCTTGCTGGTAGAGGTGGCATTCGGATCACTGAAGCCGATGACACGAGCACCGAGGCGGTTGGCTGCGGTTTCGAAACTAAGGCGGGTACGTGTACTTGGCTCAAAGAACAGCGTAGCCACGACCTTACCCTCCAGAAGTCGCTGGTTAGGGTTCTGCTCAAACTGAGCGGCATCTTCGAGCAAACTCAGGATGTCGTCTTTGCTGAGGTCGGTAACGGAAATGAATTTCTTTTCCATATTATTTTATTTAAGGGATATCTAGGGGAATCTAAAGGATATTAAGGGATACTAGGGGCCGATAGTTTCGGTTGCGCGAGACTATTGACCTAACATTTTCTTTAATCCTGGAGAATAAATGACATTTGTTTCATCACTATCAGGCTTGGTGACAATGAAGTATGCCATCAGCGTGGTGTCAGCTGCAAGGACGCGGAGTGCACGCTCGCTACCCATCACCATGAAGGCGGTGGCATAGGCATCGGCGGTCATGCAGTCGGGAGCGATTACGGTGCTGCTGAGGATGTCCTGCTGTACAGGATAACCGGTCTTAGGGTCGATGGTATGTGCATAACGCTGACCGTCCTTGTAGTAGAAGTTACGGTAGTTGCCGCTGGTTGCCACGCCACAGTCGGTGATGTGCATGATGTCGCGGAGCTCGTTGCTGCCGATCTGCAGGCTGTCATTGACTGGCTGGTTGATACCCACGCTCCAGATCTTGTCCTGCGCGTTGTGCCCGCCGATGGCAAGTTCGCCACCGATCTCGATCATATAGTCATTGACGCCTTTGCTTTGGAGGAAGTCGGCCACGATATCGCACATATAGCCTTTGGCGATACTCGAAGCGTCGAGGATGGTGCGGGGATCGTTCTTGTGCAGATGGCCTTCGACGTCGAGACAGACGCCTTGGTAACCGACGAAAGGCAGGATGCTGTCGATCATCTGCTGATTGACATTGTCAGAATTCTTGAAGCCGAAGCCCCAGAGGTTAACGAGAGGAGCGACGGTGATATCGAAAGCACCGTTGGTGCGATTGCTGACTTCGAGCGCTTTCTCGAAGACGGTGCGGACGTAGCAGTTGGCAATGACCTCCGGATCATTCTGATTCATGCGTGAGATGATGGAGGTGTCGTTGAACATGGAAAGCGAACCGTCGAACTGGGCAAACAGTTGCTTGATCTGTGGGTGATAGTCAACGCTATCAGCGTATTGGATATGGTATAGGGTGTGGAAGACGCTACCCTCAATGCGAGTAAATGGAATAGACGAAGACACCTCTCCCTGCTGCTTGTGCTGTCGGAAAAGGACGATGCACAGGAGGCAGATGGCGGTGCTCAGGTAGAGCAGGATCTTGGCTGTGTTTTTAGAAAATATCATAGTAGACTCTGAAATTGAATCCAAAGAGTGAACTGCAGTCGCCGTAGCCAGGGACGAAGGCTGGCTTGCCGTTTTCGGTACCACTCTGGCTGAGCTTGATCTTCGCATAGAGATCCCAGCCGAGTGAGACGTGTTTGATAAGCTGCACCTTGAGCATCACGCCAGCCTCAATCCATTGGGTCGTGTACTTCTGGCCGATGATGTCGGGCAGATGGACGTCATCCCATTTCGACGAAGCGTAGTAGAGATTGGTCAGATTAACCTTATTCTGAGCAATGCCATAGCGGGCAAAGATCAGATAGAGGTCGTCTGGCTTGGTGCTGTTGTATCGGAGGTTGTAGGCCATACCCAGTTTGAGGAATGGCGCCATTTCTGACTTGAAGGTAAACTCCTGCTTCTGCCCGGTGCTGAATTCGATACCATTATTCGATTTCTCATCCGCGTAACCCATACCGAAGGCTGCGAGTGGGAAAAAGCGATGATGCAGATCGACCATAGCTTGAGCTTCGTAGGAGGCATGGTCGCTTAAGAAGAGATCGTAGAGCGGATCGAAGATGTCGATGCTCACATTAAGGCCATTGAACAACGGATAGCGGTAGGTCTGGCCCTCCGGCAGTTCTTCATCGATCAGCGCGGCGGCTTCTTCGGCCTTGGCCTGCGATCCTTTCGGGATACTTCGGCCCTGAGCCCATGACGGCAAGGTCTGCATGCAGCAGGCCAGCAGGAGGAGGAGAGGCAGAAGTATTCTATTCATGTAATAAGTGATTATTATCAACTAATCGTTAGTAGGTTAACTCGAGATTGATACCAGACTCAGTGAAGATCTTCGGATCGGTGATGTGTACGTCTTCGAGCAGATTCTTGGTATGGCTTACGCTTTTGATCTCATAGTCGACGGTGCAGCCACAATCCATATCGAGGAATCGTCCGTTGACGCTGTAGACGATACGGACGGTATCATTGGCCTGGAACTTATCTCCATAATCCTGATATTCGCTGCGGAGCACGAAGGTCACGAGCGAGTCATTCGGATTGAGTTCCAGTTCGATATTGTCGAACTTACTGACCGGCAGAGTATACTGCAGCGTGGTGCTGTCGCTCATCACCATACCTTGCTTGCGACCATGAGCATCAATGTTGAGGCTGCGGATCGAACGGCTGGTAGTACCGGTGAGGCTGATGTGCATAAAGCTCTCGCGCATCTGTTCGCAGCCATTATCGCACGACGCTACACCCAGCACGGCCAGCGCCATGCCGATCAGGAGGATGAGTATGTTAGATCGTTTCTGCAACATCGTACTTATTACGTTCTTGTGCGGTGCGTGAGATGAGTTCGCCGAGGAAGCCTGCCAGGAACAGCTGTCCGCCGAGGAGCATGCAGGTGAGTGCAATGTAGAAGGCTGGCATATTGGTGATCAATGTGCCGGTGCCGACGGTATTGAGCACATAGATCTTGTGGCAGATGATACTCAGCACGGCGACGAAACCGATCAGGAAGACCACGGTACCCCAGAGACCGAAGATCAGCATCGGCTTCGAGCCGAAGCGGTTGAGGAACCAGAGGGTGATCAGGTCGAGGTAACCATTGACGAAACGGTCGAGGCCGAACTTGGTCTTGCCATACTTACGCGCTTGGTGCTGCACAACTTTCTCACCGATTTTGCCGAACCCAGCGTTCTTGGCCAGATATGGGATATAGCGGTGCATATCGCCATAGAGCTCAATGTGCTTGACGACCTCGCCGCGGTAAGCCTTGAGACCACAGTTGAAGTCATGCAGGTTCTTGATGCCGCTGACCTTGCGGACGGTGGCGTTAAAAAGCTTGGTCGGAATGGTCTTCGACAGCGGGTCGAAACGCTTCTTCTTCCAACCAGAAACCAGGTCATACCCATCCTCAGTGATCATGCGGTAGAGCTCTGGAATCTCGTCAGGAGAGTCCTGCAGGTCTGCATCCATCGTGATGACCACATTGCCTTGCGCCATGCCGAAACCGACATGAAGAGCCGGGCTCTTGCCGTGATTGGTGCGGAACGACATGCCGTGCATCTGCGGATACTTCTCATGCAACTGGCGGATCACCTGCCAGCTCTCATCGGTCGAGCCATCATTACAGAAGATGACTTCGTAAGAGAAGCCATTGGCTTGCATGACTCGGTCGATCCATGCTGCCAGCTCTGGCAGTGACTCGGCTTCGTTATATAGAGGGACGATTACGCTTATATCTAAAGACATAAGAACAATTACAAATTACGAATTACAAATTACTTTCCTCACCCTTCTTGCGGACGATGAATGCGATCGGGATCATCAGGATCATGCCGTAGAAGATGTCGGTGCTCAGCTGGCTGATGGCGGTCTCGATAGGAGAGGCGACAGGCATCTCCTTCATCGCATCGAGTGTATCCTGCATTGGCTGGAGCAGGCTTGGCAGAGATCCAAGCGCGCGGAGCGAGGCGGCAGCCTCTTCGTACTGCTGGATCATGGCCTGCTGTACCTCGGCCAGGTTGGTTGGGAAAAGGAACTCATTATATATATAAATAAAGAGCGCTTCGATCAGTCCTGCATAGAACATGACCTGAGTGCCAAAGGTCCATCCCTGAAACCACGACAGGCGATCGTTGAGGTACTGACGGCGCAGCTTCCTCAGGATAAACCAGAGGGCGATAGGAGTGACCACCATCATGGGAGTGGTGATGAAGCTGAGAAGGACGTTGCGTGCCGCTGCATTGCGCAGGAGGTACTCAACGATGAACCAGATGCCCATCGGGAGGGCCATCTTCATCAGATAATTATTGACCAAACGGCCTAATACATTCATATTGCTCTTTATTTTTGCGCTGCAAAGATACGATTTTTTGCCCAAAATAGAAAATTTTAGGACAAAAATAACATTTATTTACCGAATTATTTTGAGATTTGAAAAAATGTTCGTACTTTTGCAGTCGGATGAGTGTCATACGGCATGCTCCTTCTAATCCCCCAGGGCTTGACCGCAGCAAGGGCGTGAGGTTGTAGCGGCGCGATATGAAGAGCTCATCCTTTTTTTCGTATATAGG
>JAZUDJ010000087.1:0-9130 GCA_045639585.1 Bacteroidales bacterium | reverse complement strand
CTCCTGCTCCGGTAGAATATCCTGAGCGGAAATCCCCGAATAGCTGAGTGTTTCAGACAAGCCGAACGGCAGCATCTCAATCTCTACATATCGCCCAGTCAGCACCGTGGCCATTTCGCTGCTCAGCATCTTGGCATTACTTCCAGTAATGACCAGATTCACGCCACGGCGATACAGCTTTGCGACCCACAAATCCCAGCCTTCAAGATTCTGCACCTCATCGAGCAACAGGTACTGATAGGATGGATACACACTGTCAAGAGCCGACATCACAAGATCTTCATTCCAGAGAGAAAGCAGCTTGGGATCATCAAAGTTAAGATACGCAAAACTATGGCCTCTCAGCATCATGAGCGCAAAGATGGACTTGCCGGCTCGCCGAGGGCCAGTGATCAGCTTGATCTGCGGATTTTGTAAAAGCAGTGGAATGTCATAACGCGACTGCCTGCTGATGTAAGGCAAAGATAGGAGCTGTTCGCATTCCTGTCGTTGTTGCTTGATGGTCGTGAGCATAATCTGTAGAGATATAATGATGGTGCAAAAGTACACAATAATTCTCAATTTAGCAAGCATACTGCGGAAAAAAGTACAAAATATCCGCAGTACAACATCTAAAATGCAAATTTTTCAGTTTTGAGAAACAAATAAGTCGTCGGAAACTCACTTTTTTATCGAGTTTCCCACGACCTGATGCGAAATTTGCTATTTCAATCCCAGCTTTTCACTTCTAATCTTTTTTGCGGCTTTCTTTTCACCGCCTTTCTCGTATAAGGTAGCCAATATTGTATAAAGATCGTGATTCTGCACTGCTGTATTTGATGGCTCAGCCCATTCTACAAGCTCTTGCAGATCAGGAGCCCAGCTAGATAAAGCATCTTTTTTTAGATCCTGACAATATCTGCATAATTCAAATAGATCATTAACATAAGAGTCTGATGGCACTCCGTTCATCTTGCTCTCAAGCACAAGTGCATTAAAAAGGAAGAATCGAGTTTCGGACATCTCTTTTTTATCTAATGCAATTTTTTTCAAATTCTTCAGAATCTGCAAAAAATTACGATCTCCACTTGGTGACTTTCCATCATAACCAGAGATTTGCTTTGCACTCTTTATTATGATATTATCACGCTGATCTACGGTGAGTGGCTTGTCAAAATATTTATAATCGAACACCAAAGAGAGTCCATTCAGCCTATCCTTCAGGGCATACCAATCTTTGCTGTAATACTCGCTACTAACCGTTTTCATCTTTTCAATGCATTTGTTGACAACAGAAATGTCATACTGATTAGAGTACTTTCGTGTAATATCCACTTCATACAGTGAAATCAGGTTCTCCACATCGGAGATAAGATCAGACACGGCCTTCTTCTTGTTTTCTTCCTCCTTTAAATTATCTTCAGCAATCTTTGCCAAATCAACATAGACCGGTCGAATAGCAAAACCTGCATCGCGGCGCATATACATTACTGAAACTTGGCCACTTTTATATAAACCAATTTTATCTATTTCTGCAAAAGTACTGGCGTTGCTTTTTTCTCGCAAAGCTGTTGATGTCCAATATAACGTTCCAGTATCAAATTTCAAATCATGATATTGACACTCCACATCAGGCAAGAATATCCATTTGCCATTACGACCAGTAACCTTAATACCCTTTACATTGTTTTTTGTGATTTCTTCAAATTTACAATATAGAGCCAATTCCTTAAAATCCTCAAATGAAGGCATTCTCCATTTATCTCCCAAGGCCTCACGCGCAGCATCATATTTTGTTCCTGCAATATCATCTCCGAGATCTGTCCAAGTCTCAGGAGTATAAACTTCTTTGACTGGTATTTCAAAACCATTAGCATCTTTGCCACCTCCTGTTGTAGTAACTTTTTGTGGAGACCCATATTGATAGTTACTTAAAAAGAACTTTCCCTTAGCTTTAGTCTCACCCCAAGCATATCTGTTACCTCCGTCTTCGGGTTTTGTCGCACCCAAGTTGAATGCCCCCCAAAGCACACCACTAGGCAATCCCAAATCTACCGCAGCAGGCTCTTTAACAGGATAAACCTTATATGGTGCTTTTCGCTTTGCGTATTCTTCTTCGAAAGCGGCAGCATATTCTGCGCGTTTTACACGTATGGCGTACTGCTCAAATGTCTCACCTAGCGCATGATTCTTCTCGTACTCCTGGTAGGTCTGACCAAACACAGGAACAAAAAACGTTGCAATCAATACAAAAACAAAAAATCTCGTCTTCATATATATTATATTACCGAAGTTTCCACACCCTAAGTGTTACACTTTTTAAGCAGAAAGAGCATAAAAGCCTATAGGTGTTGGTTCAACAATATAAAAATTTGAAATTATATCCCCATCTCAGCTGCTTCTAAGGGTGTGGGCAACTTTAGTTCTCCATATACTCAACTTCAGGCTTTGGGATTCGCAAGTAGCCTGACGCCAGCAACGCATAGTTAGCGTCCAAAGAATTGCTCATAAGATTTTCCCAATCCGCACTTGTGCCTTTAAAAAGAATTTTTACATAATCATCGACTTTGCTTTCTGATGTTATAGATATCCATTTTACGGTTTTAGGAAGTACAATAGTTTTAAGTGCATTACAACCTTCAAAATAATGTAAACTAAGAAATTCTAAAGAATCCCCCATATCAATAGTTTCTAAAGAAGAACAGCCTGCGAATGACGCCTCTCCAATTTTAGTTAAACCCTTAGGAATTTTTACCGATGCAAGTGATTCGCAGCCTTCAAAAACACGAAGACTTATACTAGATAGACTATTTGGTAATTCTATCGACTCCAGTGACCTGCAACCGTAAAAGGTAAGACCATTTAATAAAGTAAGACCATTGGGTAAATTAATTGACTTAAGCATTTTACAGTCGCGAAAAGCAGCTTGCCCTATTTCTTTCACAGATTCTGGTAAAATTATACTTGGGAGATACGCGCAATTAAAAAAGGCACCCATTCCAATTTTTTCGATGGTTTCTGGCAGTACGATTTTCCCTAAACTTTTGCAATCTTTAAACGCGCCCATTCCAATACCGGTTACAGCAAACACCTCACCTTGCCATTTTACATGTGTTGGAATAGTGACCGTACCAAAAGCATAATCTGCATTATTATCTGCATCTTTATAAGTCACATCGCAAGTATAAGGAGATGTCATCTTAAAACAAAGAGTTTTGCCTTCTTCTGTATCTGCATAAAAATCTATATGATTCCATATACTTTCCCATCCCTCAGGAATATATTCCACCTTAACAGATTCTTCTGGCATTGCAGATTCCTCAGAAGAAGCTGTTGACTGATTTGATTTTGAGCCAGAACTACATGCGGAACTCAAAATACAAAAAAGCACAGAGAGTGCTCCGATTTTAATAAAACTAGATTTCATTTTTTTTATTTGTTATGTTGGTAATTAAAAGACATGCACGACACCCCTACGGGCGCATTGCGCCGTAGGGGTGTCGTGATAATTTCCTAAAATACAAGTTAGGAGTGAGTGGGTGAGTGATAACACAATTTTCGAATTGACCAAATGATTGGCCAACAATTTTCATTGCGTTATAATCTTTTAACTCTCTCATGGATATAACTCTAAAACGATGCAAAATTAGTAAAAAAACTTATGAGACCATGAGTTCAAATTGGTTCAATCCATTTCCTGATTGATTTTATTTGGAAAAATGAAGAAAATGGTGTATTTTTGCGCTACAAAAGGACAAAACAATGCAGAACGATACTGAACAAATAGCGAGATTGAAAAATACCCTCGAAAAGGTGGTAGGACGCAAGATAGAACACCCCAAGGATTTTGACTTTCTGAGCAAACAGATTGAAGGATATGTGGGTGAACATATCTCGGTCAGCACCTTAAAGCGAGTATGGGGATATGTGGCTTCTGGCAGTGAGATCAGCGGCTATACGTTGAATGTACTCTCTCGCATGGTGGGATATGCAGATTGGGAAGATTTCTGTAAGGTTCAGAATGATGAAGACGAGGAGGGGATCGGAGATAGTAGTCACAAGATCATCTGCCGAAAGCTGTTTACTTCGGCTTTGAATAGAGGAGATATGATTAGTATTGTCTGGAAGCCAGAACGTAAGATCGTAATACAGTTTGAGGGGCAGGATCAGTTTATTGTGAAGGAGTCGGTCAATAGCAAGCTGAAAGAGGGCGATATCTTCCATTGCTTGCAATTCATCGATCAGCAACCGCTCTTTCTCTCGGGATTATATCGAAAAGGAATGCCACCCTGCGACTATATCTGTGGTCGACAAGGCGGCATTGTGTGGAATATCATTGAGCAGAAAGAGGCTCAATCATAAGCCGGTTCCACTCGGGAGATTGCTTGTATTTTTCGATAGACTCTGATGGGACAAGCAGATGAAGATCTGGGATAGAGTCATTGAACAGAGACGTGGCAGATTGAGGATCAGCAGCATGATTTTCGATCTGCCTAAGTTTTGTGCATTCCATAAATGTGTACTCGCCAATAGTCTTGAGGTTGGAAGGGAGTGAGATGGTTTCTAACGATTCACATCGCCAGAAGACACCTCGCCCGATATGCTGCAAGGTCTGAGGAAGGGTGACCTCCCGAAGGTCTGGGCACACAGCAAAGGCGTCAAGACCTATAGAGGTAACACCTTCTGGTATAATGACCGAGGAGAACTGGCAACGATGGAAACAGGTCTCTGGGATGGCAGAAAGTGTAGAGGGAAGCTGGACGTGCTGAAGACCTGTAGCCAGGAAAAAAGCACGCGAACCAATCGTAGTGACTCCCTCTGGAATATTAATGGCGATGAGGTTTGAGGCTTCCTCAAAAGCACTCGTCCCGATACGTTGCAAAGTGGGAGGAAGGGAGATCGTGTGAAAACTGGTGTCGCCTAAATAGGCCTTGTCAGCAATACCCGTGACCTGGAAGGTAATACCCCAGTGCTTTACATCGGAAAACACATAGATATTGCCTTGCCAATGTGGGTCCTTCTCATCGTCGGAGATCTTCCCGACAGCATCACATGTGCCATGAAGCAATGAGAAATTGCCATAGAGCACGTGGTAGTCGTGACCCGTGACGGGAAGCTGGAAGATATAATATATTAAGGAGAGAAATACGAATAGCACTATGGCAGAAAGCATGGCATAAGTGCGATGCTTCGACTCAGCATGCTTGCGTAGGTAAAGAATCATTTCATCAGCGCTCTGCCAACGATCTGCCTTCTGAGGAGCAAGACAACGACGGATCAAGTGTTTGTAGGTCTTGCTTCTACCCCATTGACATTGAGCATGAAGATCTTTTTCGAGCCACTGAAGGATACGACCGATGGAGTAAATATCTGAGCGAGCATCTACCTCACTGGAACCATCGAGCTGCTCTGGAGACGCAAAGCTATCGGTCAAACCCATAGAGGTCTGATAAGCGTCGGCATAACAGAGTCCCAGATCGATGATGCGGATATCGCGACTGACGCGAGTGAGCATGATATTAGATGGCTTCAAGTCAAGATGGACGACCTGACTGTGATGAATGACCCGAAGACCTTCGAGCAACTGAAGCAGAAGACGTTCGAAATGATGTGTGCGACCAAGATAATCAGGATCGGAGATGGTGAGCTCTGCCAATGTCTCTCCTTCGATGAAGTCCATCGTCAGATAACACTCCTCGGCCGTATCGACCATCTGGTAATAACTGACTACATAGTCGGTGTTCATTCCGACGATAGTTCCGATCTCATACTCTTTGCGCAATGTTTCCCGAAGATGAGAATCATCGAGATATTGTGACTTGAGGCTCTTGCGAAGCAACAGACGGCCTCCCACCTGCTGTCGGGTGAGGAGGAAGTACTTTGTCTCGTGTGACCACTGAGACGAGACGTCGGAGCCTTGCGCGATGAAGTCGGAGGAATCGAGGGTCATTTGAGGGAACAAGGATTAGGGAAAAGGGAAAAATCAAAAAGTGAAAAAACAAAAAAAGTAAAAAAATGGAAGGTATTTCTATCTCTCCGTATTAGAGAGAGAAGAGATACCTTCCAATTATTATATTCTAATCGATTTAGAAATCGAGGTTCTTACGTGGAGCGTTGAATACGCGGTTGAAGTCATCACGGCTGCCGACAACGAGGTTGTCGAAGTCACGCTGACCAGTACCTGCTGGGATGAGGTGACCACAGATAACGTTCTCCTTCATGCCCTCAAGGTAATCGGTCTTGCCAAGGATAGCTGCCTCGTTGAGGACCTTGGTGGTCTCCTGGAAGGAAGCTGCTGACATGAATGACTGAGTACCGAGAGCTGCACGGGTGATACCCTGAAGCATCTGCTCACAAGTTGCTGGTTGTGCATCGCGTGCATCAGCGAGCTTCTTATCGTGACGCTTGAGCATAGAGTTCTCATCGCGGAGACGGCGTGGAGTAACGATCATACCTGGCTTGAGGGTCTGTGAATCACCAGCCTTGGTGATGACCTTCATGCCCCAGATACGGTCGTTCTCAGCTGCGAATGCGAGTTTATCGACTACCTGGTTCTCAAGGAAGTTGGTATCGCCGGCAGACTTGACGTTGACCTTACGCATCATCTGACGTACGATCACCTCGAAGTGCTTGTCGTTGATAGCTACACCCTGGAGACGGTAAACGTCCTGAACCTGGTTGACGATGTACTCCTGTACTGCGGTTGGACCGAGGATGTTGAGGATGTCGCTTGGAGTAACTGCACCGTCTGACAATGGGTTGCCAGCACGAACGTAGTCATGCTCCTGAACGAGTACCTGACGGTTCAATGGGATGAGATACTTGCGCTCGTCACCATACTTACCAGTGATGATGATCTCACGGTTACCACGCTTGATCTTACCGAAGGTTACCTCACCATCGATCTCAGCAACGACTGCTGGGTTAGATGGGTTACGTGCCTCGAAGAGCTCGGTAACACGTGGAAGACCACCGGTAATATCGCCGGCCTTGCTGCTGGTACGGTTGATCTTTACGATGATAGCACCTGGTTTAACCTCCTCGTCGTCGTTGACCATAATGTGGGCACCGATAGGAAGAGTATAGCTGGCAAGGATCTCGTCGTCAGCATTCACAATGTGAACGACTGGAGCGATGGTACGGTCCTTAGACTCAGTAACGATCTTATCCTCGAGACCTGTATCGCCGTCGGTCTCAACCTTGAAGGTATCGCCCTCGACAACGTTCTCGTAACGTACGTGACCGGCCTGCTCACAGACGATGACGGCGTTAAATGGGTCCCACTCAGCGATGACGTCACCCTTCTTGACCTGAGTACCACTCTCAAGGAAGAGCTTAGAACCATAACCGATGGTAGCGGTAGCAAGGGTCATACCAGTGTTGGCATCCTCGATACGCATTTCGGTCATACGGCTTACGACTACCTTCTCGATTGAGCCATCCTCCTGTGGAGCGTCGATAGTACGGAGCTCCTCGATGATGAGGTTACCGTCATAACCAGCCTTGAGGTTGTTGACTGCAACTGCGTTAGATGCAATACCACCGGCGTGGAAGGTACGGAGGGTAAGCTGAGTACCAGGCTCACCGATTGACTGTGCAGCGATGACACCGACAGCCTCACCCTTCTGAACCATGCGGTTGGTAGAGAGGTTACGGCCATAGCACTTAGCGCAGACACCATGCTTAGACTCACAGGTGAGTACTGAACGGATCTCAACCTGCTCGATTGGGCTCTCCTCAATCTGGTCAGCGATACGCTCGGTGATCTCCTCACCTGCAGCGATGATGAGCTCGCCAGTGATTGGGTGGATGATATCGTGGACAGATACACGACCGAGGATACGCTCCTTGAGGGTAGCAATAACCTCATCGTTGTTCTTGAGCTCGGTGCACTTGAGGCCACGGAGTGTGCCACAGTCCTCCTCGCGGATGATGACGTCATGAGCAACGTCGACAAGACGACGGGTAAGGTAACCTGCGTCGGCAGTCTTCAAAGCGGTATCAGCAAGACCCTTACGAGCACCGTGAGTAGAGATAAAGTACTCGAGCGCTGACATACCCTCCTTAAAGTTTGCGATAATTGGGTTCTCAATGATCTGAGCACCCTCAGCACCTGCCTTCTGAGGCTTAGCCATCAAACCACGCATACCTGAAAGCTGTGCAATCTGATCCTTAGAACCACGGGCACCAGAGTCCATCATCATGTAGATGGCGTTGAAGCCACGCTCTGCCTCAGTGAACTGAGACATAAGGGTCTTGGTGAGCTTGGTGTTGGTAGCAGACCAAACGTCGATGACCTTATTATAACGCTCGGTGTTGGTAATCCAACCGTTGTTGTAGTCGTCAGTAATCTGATCGACTTCGTTGAGAGCCTTGTCGATAATAGCTGGCTTCTCAGCTGGTACGAGCACATCACCGAGGTTGAATGACAGACCTGCGCGGAATGACTGGTAGTAACCGAGGTTCTTAACGTCGTCAAGGAAGTCTGCTGTACGTGGGATACCACAGTACTTGATAACGTCGGTGATGACGCCACGGAGGGACTTCTTGGTGATAACCTTGTTGACAAAACCTACCTTAGCTGGTACCTTCTCATTAAAGATGAGTCGACCGCAAGAGGTCTCAACCATACGCTTGACTGGCTTGCGACCATTCTCTGTGTCGATGTCGTCAACGAGACACTTGATGCGAGCCTGCATTGAGCAGCGACCCTCATTCATAGCGATCATTGCCTCTTCAGGACCGTAGAAGGTCAGACCCTCACCCTTATCGTTCTCACGAATCTTGGTGATGTAGTACAGACCAAGTACCATATCCTGAGAAGGAACGGTGATAGGAGCACCATTAGCAGGGTTCAAGATGTTGTGTGAACCAAGCATCAGGATCTGAGCCTCAAGGATAGCAGCGTTGCCAAGTGGCAGGTGGACAGCCATCTGGTCACCGCCGAAGTCGGCGTTGAATGCGGTACAAGCGAGTGGATGGAGCTGGATTGCCTTACCCTCGATCATACGTGGCTGGAAGGCCTGGATACCGAGACGGTGAAGTGTAGGAGCACGGTTGAGGAGCACTGGGTGACCCTTCATGACGAGCTCAAGGATGTCGAATACGAAGTCGGAGGCCAAGCGGTCTTAGGAAGACAACAAAAGCAAGC
>JAZUDJ010000086.1:0-10147 GCA_045639585.1 Bacteroidales bacterium | reverse complement strand
ATCGAAGCAGATAGCTCACCCCATTAAAATACGCTTTCTTGCCCTTCAACCCCTGCTTATAAATCACCATCGCATCCACTGCATTGCAATCCGCAAACATCCCATGACGATAGCTCTTATGCAGATACTCCGCCTCAATGTGCCAGCCAGTTTTCTCAAAATAAGTACCGAAATCCAGCGAAGTATAAGCCGCCTTACGCTCCGCAATCTTCTGGTGCTGAATGCTTGGCACAATCACCCATCCACTGACAGGAAAGAACTGAATACGAGCCGAATAACTAGGACCCGAAAACCACGCCGTCTTCTGATTATCAAGGTTCGAGCCATTGAATACACCCACATCCACGCTCACGACCTTGCGCTTATCATCACCCGCAGCATAAAAGTCATACCCAATTTGGAAACCCACATCGCGCATATCCCCCACCTGCTTGGCAATAAACGAGCGATTAGCGAAATACTGCGCCGACGGATTGCGATGCGCATCAATCGAGAACGGCATTCTCTGCTGGCCAAAAGTCAGTCGCAGCGACTTCCAAGGCAACATCCTCACCCAAGCATCCTTCATCTTCATGGCCGACTCATCGCACAGATCCACCTCCAGCTTATAAGCAGCTCGCATCGGCAGCGAACCCTCCGCACTCAGTCGTGCATTTTTTACCTCGAAGCGCGAAGCCTCCATCTCCGGCTGATACTCATACTTGCCGCGCAGAATGCCGTGAATCTTAGGCGCATAATCCTGCGCACTCACCTCCGCAGCACAGAGGCATAACACCATCACCGCCACCGCCTTATTCGTCTTTTTCATCATCCTATGCAATGTCTTCGAACTGATCAATTTAGGCGAAGTAAAGTCTATCGGATAGTCCTCATATCCTATCTCTTCTGTGTAATCGTCCATCATCATCCGGATCTCACGCGGAGTAAAAAACTCCCTGATGAGTACCGACATTTTTCTCAGCAAGCTATCTCCTTGCTTCTTTTCAACACGTAACGTCTTGTCTTTCATATATAAAATAATTGCACTACCAAACCATCCATCGGTTTGACGCCGCAAAGATAGCTCCAGATTATTACATCCCTATTTCACTCCGATTACACAATTATTTCTTTATTGCTACAGAATTATTTCACCCATTTTCACCCACTTTTGTCACACCAACCTTACATTTTCCCCTATTTCGAGCATAAATTATTGTTTTTCGATAAATATTTTATGTTTTTATTTGGTCAAGAAAAGAATTCGCAATACTTTTGCACATCGATAAACGATAATTTTTTATTGCAAACAAGCATTATTAACCCAATAACAACTAAGTATTATGAACAAGAAAATCAAAATCTACACCTCGCTGCTCATCGTGTCGCTCATCGCTCTGATGCTCACAAGCACATTCCACTTCAACAAAACCACTAGCTTCCGCGCTGACGATGAAGAGTGCACACTCACGTTAGAAGACCTGCCCAAGGAATTTGGCTCCGTTGACAGCATTGACGGTGGATGGCACGCCACATTCTACCCCACATACGATCTTGATTGTTATGTACGCGCACAGCATTTCCCTCAGGACAAGGTGCTTCTTTCGCGCTATAAAAAGTATCCTACACAAACCGAAGCAGATGTATATAAGATAGAGATGCAGAAGGTGAGGGCAAGTATTCCGATGGAAAAAGCCGACTCTACCGTGACCTACATCGTAGGCTTTATCTGGACAGGAGCCTTCCTGCTTTATGCCTGGCTGCTCGTCATCATTATCAAGCTTGTCCTCAGCATCCGTCGCGGCGAAGTCTTCGTAAGCAAGGTATCGAAGAGCATCGAAAAGATCGGTATCATGCTGGCAGTCATCTATTTATTCGACCTTCTCTGCGGCTACCTACTCTATAGCTACTTCATCTCAACCCTTCACATCGCACAGTACGATATCATTTTCGCATCGTCAGCCAACGAGATGTTCCTCATCATGGGCCTCGTCCTGATGATCCTCTCGCAGATCATCCTCATGGGCAAAGAGATGAAGGAAGAACAGGAGCTGACTATTTAAGTGAACAGTTAACAGTTAATAGTTAACAACGACCAGCTAACAGTTAACAACTAATAATTATGGCAATAATAGTTAACGTAGACGTCATGATGGCCAAACGAAAAATGGCCTCACAAGACCTTGCCGAGCAGATTGGCATCACCCCCGCCAACCTCTCCGTACTCAAAACCGGCAAGGCCAAAGCCATCCGCTTCTCCACCCTCGAAGCTATCTGCAAAGCACTCGACTGCCAGCCAGGCGATGTGCTGGAATATCGCGCAGACATTGAAGATTAAATCGTATGAAACTACTAAGATATCTCCTCACCCTGCTGACCCTCATGCTCTGCACCCTCACCCTGCAGGCGCAGCAAACCACCCATCTTGAAGGTCGCGTCATGCTCAACGATACCCTGCCAGCAGCATACGCCACCCTCTATCTGCCACAATTTGGCATGGGCACAGTCACCGACGAACAGGGTCATTATCAGCTCGATAACATCCCCGTCGGCTCGTCAGTTACCCTCGAATACGCCTTCCTCGGCTATAAGACCGAGCAGGTCAAAGTCGACCTCTCGCAACCCAATCACCGCTATGCGCACGACCAGCGGCTCACCGAGCAGGCCATCCAGCTCAACGAGGTCTATCTCACCCCCAACGGAGAGGATCCTTGCATCTATATCATGCGCAAACTGCACGAACAGGGTCAGATCAACCGCAAGCGTCTGAAGACCTACACCGCCGTCTGCTCGGGCAAGATCGACCTGGAGAACCTTGACGTCATCATGGCCATCCTCCCCGGCATCCTCAAAACCGCCATTCACGCCGCACTACGTCTAGCTGGCTTCAACACCCTCTTCAACTATCTGACATCGAGCGAGAAAGTCCATGTCGACTACCGATACACCCAGACGTGGAATCACGGGAAAGTCAAGAACTCCGAAATGGAAATCCTCTCCGCCACCCCCGCAATGGACAAAAAAGTGCGCAAGAAAATGGACAAGCTCCAGATAGAAGACCTTTTCGCTCAGTTCTATGGCGATGACAAGAAATTCGATGCGAAGAAAACCGCCAAGAAAAACTGGCATCTGAAGGGCGTGATCGAAGAGAATGGCAAGACCATCGACGTACTGACCCGCACCGTAGGCGACAGCATAAAAAGTGACGTAACCGTCTATATCATAGAAGATCTCTGGTCAGTACTCCGCTTCGAAATCCGCAGCAAGAAACTCGGCATCCATCGCTTCGAATGCTCCGACATCGGCGGTGGCATCTACCTCCCCGTCCTCTTCGTCACCAACCCTATCCCCCTCGATTTCGCCGAATTTATGAAAGATCAGAAGAAAGAATATGAGGCAGATAAGGCCAAAGGCAAAGACTCAAAACTTGAAAGAAAAATCATCGAGCGCTACGAGAAACTCGAGAAATCACGCGCCACGGTCAATATCAATATCGTCACGCCTTACAGCGTCAGGTATAGCAATGTGACGGTGGAATAAGAACCTGAAATAGCAATGCCACCCTCGCTACAATTTCTGTAACGAGGGTGGCAATGTTTATACCAACTCCTCACACCCACTCCTCACTCCTAGCTCCTCACTTTCCTATACACCCCTCGCCCAATCTTCTCCAGCTTACCGTTGCGGCAGTAACGAGAGAGCAGCATACGCACATCGGCACTCTGGCCGTCATGCAGGCGTTGTTGCTGCATCTCCTGCACGGTGAAGACTTCGGCAAGTTTTGAGAGCAGCGGCTCGGCTGTCTTTCGGCCATCCAGGCGCTGTGAGAGCATCTCGTCAGAGGCACGCAGGTCCTCCGTCACACGCATCCCGAAGATGTGGCAGATATTGTAGTAGGCGAAGTCGCCCAGCCAGCGCATCAGCTCCATCAACTCACGGCTCTCCTCGCCATAGAGTGCCACAAAGGGGAGGGCGGCACGCTGCATGAACTGCCCTATGCGGTGCGAGAGGTCAGCCTCGGCCTCAGTCACCTCTCCGTCATTATATCGCTCTTCCAGTGCATCATACCACTCACCTATCAGTCGTTGCGTCTTAGGCATCTCCAGCGTCAGGGTCTGATCGCCCAGCGAGAGGTCTTTCTGCCAGAGATTTACCAGCAGCGCGTCACGCTCAGCCTCCTCATCAGGGGTCAACGGAGTGAAGACAGGCGGACGGAAGGTACGTTTCAGCCGGGGCATGATCATAGGGATGAAGCGCTGCATCATGCCATTCTCCGTATCGGCGAAGAGGCGTGAGAGCACACTCTTGGGCGTACCCGTCAGCAGTATGGCAGCGTTCAGCCGGCACTGGGTGTTGCAACTCGTCTCGCTCATGTAGAACTGGCGGTGCATATCCATATCCCATGCCTTGCGCAGTATCACCGATATGTTCGAGAAGGCCGACCTCGACGAGTTGGCCAGTTCATCACTCTCAGAGTATTTGCACAGGATCATGCCATTCTCGCCCAGGTTGGTCTGCACCTCCAGCAGCGAAGTCTTGCTCATGGTCTCCATGATGCGCAACTTAGGATGATACTTGGCGGGGCAATCCTTGCTGTTCTTCATCTTATCGCGCATCTGCTCATTCTCGCGCACCTTACGCCACTCGGCATCATCCCAGCTCTGCAGCGTGTGGCGGGTCATGATATCAAAGAGCATCGATACCCAGTTCTTGCCCTTGCCCGAACCGGCAATCAGCGCCGCATAGAGATTGCCTGACACCAGTCGCCCATCCAGATAGTTCGCTCTGTAGTGGCTGGCAATGGCACCCTGCAGCACCAGACTTGTCACCACCAGCATAGGGTGATACTGCTCGGGGAATGGCTTCACCAACAGCTGCGTCAGGCGGGGCAGCTTCTTGGGCAATGGTGGCGGATTCCAGCCCTCCTGCATCGAACCCAGCAGGCGGTCATTCTCCTCCTCTTCAGCACTCTCTATAACTGATTTTTCACTTTTCCCTTCTCCCTTTTCCCTTAGCTCCGCCTCTTGCGCCTGCGCATTGATATTACGCAATGCCACGCTCATGAAGCCCTTGTCGGCCGAGTAGTTCTCATAGAAATAATTGATCAGCGCCTTGCAGTCGTCGGTCTGCGCATAGTTAGGCAGACGTGTCTGCACCACCGCCCAGAGCTGCTCACGGCTCATCAGCTTAGGCAGGCCGATGCTCATCACCGCCATGAGGTTGCTGTGCCAGTTATGCTCACCCCACACATCCATCTTCTCGGCCGATAGTCCCGCCTCTTTCACACAGAGGTCGAAGGCGGTGAGGGAGAAACAGTTAGGAATGAGGAGTGAGGAGTGAGGAGTAAATTCCTCAACCGGTATCACTTCATGATTTTTCACTTCTTCCTTTTTCCTCTCCACCGGTGCCGTCACCGCCCGTGCCTTGAAGATCTCATCATCGAGGTAGACCAGCTTGTCAGCAGGCGTGAAGAATACACGCGTAGGATCCTTCGCTCCCTCATCGTATGGCACACCCAGCACAGAGCTGGCCCAGCGCAGATTCTCCTCCTGGGTAAGTTCTGGTCGGCGGCGGAAGACTATATGACCACAGTCGGGTTTCGAGGCACTGTTCTCAAACATCATTAGTCCCAGCTCGTCCTTCTTCTGAAGCACCAGATCCCTGTCGATAGGCACATCAATGTCCATGCCCACGGTGTCCGACAGCGTCTTGCAGCCGCGCAGCAGCCCATCCTCGCCCGGTATGCAGCTGTAGTTGCATTGCAGCAGGTGCATCTTGTCAGCACGGCGGTTCTGCTCACTGTTACGCAGGGCCAGATATTCCTCCCTGGTGGTGACGGGAAGCATCACCTTCTTCCCGTCACGATAAATGATTCTATATACACTCATAGTTAAATATAATCATCGGCACAACTGGTAGTTTCTGATGGCCACTACCGCGAAGTTTTTTTTGAGCATAAATCGAATCACCTTATGGCGGTTCTTGTCAAGATCAGGCTGACAGCTCACGTGCAGCCAGAAGTCCTTTCGATTAGAGGTCTCCATGATCACCTCGTCGAAGTCAGTGTGGTTGACGATGAAGTCCAGCCACTCACGGCCCTTCACCATGTCGGTATGACGGTGGCCGTCGCCCCAGGCAGCATCGGTCAGCGGCAGGCGTATGTCGGCAGCCAACCCTAAGGTATGCTGGCTGCTGGGCACCCCACCCACGCGGCGGTTGAGCTCAGGGCAGCGGTATCCGCTTGTGATCACCACCGGCTCACCTGCCCACTCGCGCAGCGGCTCCAGCACCTGGCGGCAGAGGTTCTCCAGCCGTGGCACGAAGTCCGACGGTGGCCGGTTGTCAATGCCCAGCCTCTCGGCCGTCTCGCTCTTGATAAACTCCCCAAGGAGGAAGTGTTCTGATAGTCTTAATGTCTCCATTTCTTTAGCACATTATTTATAGTTGTTATTGTCTAAGTTACCGTTGATCTTCTCTCCGGCACTCGTCTTTTCCTTCTTGCATGCATCATGCAGGCCCATGGCGGTTCTGAGTACACCCAGCAGCACGCGCAGCCATTTCTGTAGTGTTGGTTTCATTGTGTTGACATCTCCTTTCTGTTTTGGTGCTGCAAAGATATAAAGGAAAAATGGCAAAAAATCACGTTTCAGACGCAAAAACCCCACTTACACGGAGTTGTGTAAGTGGGGTGTAAGTGCTATGTAAGTGCTATCAGGCCGAGGTGACAAATCAGCTCTGCATAAACCCGCGTATCTGGTCATAATAGCCGCTCAGATCAGTATCATCATAGACGAAATCCTTCGGTCTGGAGCCCTTGACCCAGTTCTTGAACGACTCTTCTGACACCGTCAGGCCCAGTTCTTTCTTGACCGTATCAAACGGCGCATCCTTCCTGATCACCGAGTAGTCGAAAGCGGCGCGTATGGGTGCCAGTTGCTCCTTGGCCTTAGCCTCGGTGTTGACCTCATTCTTCAGCCAGGTGATCACCGCCTTGGCTTTGCTGGCCACGTATACATACGGAGCCAGCGGATGCAGACGGGCATAGGCCAGTATCGCCTCATAATCGTCAGCAGCATCCTTGGCCTGAATCACCACATCGTCGTCAAATACATCGAGCAGCTGCTGTGTCTCATCGCTCAGGGGGATGTTAGCCGAATTGTACAGCTCCATAATGGTCATCTTGATATAGCCGCGCTTCTTCACGTCTTTCTTCTTAGTGAGCTGCAGGTATTTGAATATGTGCTTATCCAGCTCGTCAGGTCGCGTCATGCCAGCCAGAGCCTCTTTGAGCTGGCGGTTCTCTGCTTCTAGTTGCTGGCAGTGGGTCATCTCCTGCGCCACACTGGCCAGGACGCACAAGGTAATCTCCTCTCCTGAAATGAGCACTATGGCATAGTCAGAGAGGTATTCGGGCATCACAGCATCACCATTCTCAGGGCCATTCTGACCGCAGTGACACGCCTGCCAGGCTTCCGTAATGTAGGCAAGTTCCTGCTTCTGTATTTCTTGGCGCTGTAAAGTATCCTTATCATCACTATCAGGTATCTGCAGCGAGCTAAGTATCTGGCATACAACAGGCTCCTCAAAATCATTGGTCAATGTTTTCAACTGTGCAGGGCTGAATCTCTTCAGCATCTCAAGATTCGTTATTTTCGCTACGATACGGGTCTTAATTTCGATGGTCATATTATTAATTTTATTAAAGCGCGCAAAGGTAAAATTTTTTCATAACAGCCGCCTCATCCACCAACTGCCCTCGGTTAGCTGGCCAAGCATGGTCAGCCTTAAGCAATGCAATAGACGAGACTAGTCTCTGCGCAACCCTATAGCAAAGGCTGCAAACAGCATCACCTGCTGCCTGCAGCCTTCGTTATTATTTATTGTGGGGTTAGGCACCTGTCATTTGGCCCACCAGGCTCTCACTAATTATTAAGGAACCAAGGTGTGGTAGGAAGAGTTCCATTCAGTGTAATAAGGATCCGTTAATAAAGTTATAATATCCGAGTCGCTTACGCCAGAGATAGCACACCCACTATTTTTACCACACTCATATAATAAATTAAAAAGCAAATCAGGGTCAGGTATAGTGTTCAGTGTAAAATTGTCCGAAAGAACTAAACTTGTAAGGTTATAACAATGTTCAAATAACTCTTTCAACTGAGTACAACTTTGAATATTGAATGAAGAGACGTCGAGAGCAGTTAAAGACTCACAAAATCTGAACAAATTATTCATATTAATCACTTTTTCAGTATTAAAATGCGTTACATCTAAATCCGTCAAAGACGTACAGTTTCCAAACATCTTTTCCATAAATAAAACATTGGCTGTATTGAAATGGGTGACATCAAGAGATGTTAATTTTTTACATAAGCAGAACATTTGATGCATATCATCCACATTCGCTGTATTGAAATTCGTAACATCTAGAGATGTTAATTCTTGACAAGCTTGGAACATGCCAGCCATATTAGTCACATTCGCTGTAATGAAATTCGTGACATCCAAAGATGTTAATTTCTCGCAGTAATTGAACATGCCAGCCATATTAGTCACATTTGAGGTGTTGAAATGAGTAACATCCAATGATGTCAACGAACTACAGAAACTGAACATATCTCTCATACTCATCACATTCGCTGTATTGAAATGAGTAACATCCAAAGATGCTAATTTTTCGCATTGATTGAACATGCCAGCCATACTCATCACATTCGCTGTATTGAAATGAGTAACATCCAGTACAGGCAAAGAACGGCATTCCGAAAACATATAAGACATATTAGTCACACTCGAAGTGTTGACGCTCGACAAATCCAAGTCAGTTAAAGCATAACAACGAGCGAACATACTAGACATATTTTCTGTCTCCGACATATCTACTTTTTCAAAACCTGTGATTTCAGTAACAAGTTTATAATCTTGAAAGAAACCATAAGCAGATCTGTCAAACTTAATATGTTGGGCTGGAGTTTGAACTCTAAGCGTAGTGCCATCAAGAACTTGCCATAAATTTCCATCACTGTTCAAAGGAGAACTTCCATCTGGTGCAGTAGGACTCACACCCGTCTCTATAACAATTTTAGTGGCTACATCCGTTCCTTCCGAAAGAGAATAAGACCAAAGAGCTCCTCCCACCGTCAGAGTATAATATTTACCAGCTTCAAAGCCTGTAGGTTTTGTTGATTTAAGATAAATACTACCATTGTAAATAGAAAGCTGCACACCTGCAGGAACAACAGCATAGTAAGTACCTGCTGTGCTGGTGCTAAAGATATCAACACGTGAAGGATTAGTTGTTACCTCGAAATCGTCAGCCGAAAGCCCCTTAACCCAAGTCGAAGCACTATTCTTAATATTGATTTCAAATTCACCACCTGCATTTACAATCTTGAGTATAGCCACCTTAGCCTTCATATCAATACTCAGACTTGGTGATCCTGTAGTTGGCGTCTCTGTAGCGCCAGACAAAGCATATTTGGCAGCAACGTCAGCTATCGTACCTGACTGCTCGGTCAGATCAATTGCGCCAGATGGATAGTATGCATGCCAGGTTGTAGCAGAAGCGGTTGGCGTAGCATCATCGCATGTGAAATCAGATGCAGCCTTGCTGAATGTATAGGTATCTGTGACAAGGTCATTGGTGACCTTCACCTCATCGCCAGCAGAGAAGGTGAATGGCCAGACAGCATCCGTATTATCGATATTTGCACGCGTATCAATACCACCATTCACAGTGGCGTTGAGCGTCATGCCTTTCTGTGGTTTCTCATTGAAAATAGAGCCATTTTCATCGCTGCATGCAGTAAAACCAAGAGCCGCAGCCATCAATCCAAAAAATAATGTCTTTTTCATTTTCTTTGTCATTTAATAGTTACACACTTAGATTACCAGCCAGGATTAGTACCCCATGGATCTTCTCCTTCTGTGATCGTAATGTCTCCGTTTGAAAAAGACATTGAGCTTGTGGCAATGATGTCTGCCGATGACACTTCGATGACTTGCATCTGAGGTGAAATGTAGGTTTTTTTCATAAAGTTGATTATAATAAAGTGTTTATAAATGATAAATCAGAATATCTATTATTCTCCGTCGAACTTCAATTTTGTACCTGCATCTGTCCATCCGCTATAATCGAGAGAAGCCACAGAGCCAGGATCATTTTTAC
>JAZUDJ010000085.1:0-36488 GCA_045639585.1 Bacteroidales bacterium | reverse complement strand
ATAGCACAAGGGCTCCACCTCTTACCATTCCGAACAGAGAAGTTAAACCTTGTAACGCCGATGGTACTGCCAACGCGGGAGAGTAGGAAGCGGCCACCTTACATGAGAGGCTCGAACAGCTATAGTTCGAGTCTCTTTTTTTATGGTTTTGCATTTGTATTTGTCCTTTCTCCTTTTAAATATATATATAGGACCTTTTTAATTTATCAAGAGTGTATTATTCTTGTTGAAAATTTTTTTATACCAAAAAAACTAATTATCTTTGCACCGTAATATCCTCTTACTTGGTTTATGTCAGATTACATCGTCTCTGCAAGAAAGTATCGACCATCGACCTTCAATACGGTAGTTGGTCAGAAAGCGTTGGTTCAGACGCTTAAGAATGCGATTGCTAATAGTAAGCTTGCGCATGCCTATCTGTTCTGCGGTCCTCGCGGAGTAGGTAAGACTACTTGTGCACGTATCTTTGCAAAAACGATCAATTGCGAACACAGAACTGCAGATGGCGAAGCATGCAATGAGTGCGATAGCTGTCGTTCGATGGGAGAACAGCGCTCATATAATGTCTATGAGCTCGATGCTGCTTCGAACAACTCTGTGGATAACATTCGCGAACTCATTGATCAAGTACAGATCCCGCCTCAGATTGGTAAGTATAAGGTTTTTATCATCGATGAGGTACACATGCTTTCTACAGCTGCCTTCAATGCATTCCTAAAGACATTAGAGGAACCTCCAAAGCATGCCATCTTCGTGATGTGTACCACTGAGAAGCAGAAGATTCTGCCGACGATTCTGAGCCGCTGTCAGACATACGATTTCCAGCGTATCTCTATGCAGGACATTGCAGATCAGTTGGCTTATATCGCTGGTCAGGAAGGTATCAAGACCGAACCGCAAGCATTGTTGACCATTGCTCGTAAGGCGGATGGAGGTATGCGCGATGCATTGTCAGTCTTTGATCAGATTTCTTCATTTACCAGTGGAAACGTCACCTATCAGGCAACGATTGAGAATCTGAACATTCTTGATTATGAGCTCTTCTTCCGATTAACAGATGCAGCACTTCAAGGAAATATTCCTGCTGCTATGGTGATGCTCGACGAGGTTATACGTAAGGGTTTTGATCCTCAATATTTCATTGGCGGATGGGCAAGTCATTTGCGCGATTTGATGGTGAGTCAGGATCCTGCGACCTTGAAATTGATTGAGGCGGGACCAGAAGTCGCTGTCCGTTATCAGCAGCAGGCGGCCAATTGCAAGCCATATTTCCTCTATAATGCGGTAATGATCGCCAATGATTGCGATTTTAATTATCGTAATTCACGCAACAAGCGCCTCTCTGTAGAGATTGCTATTGTAAGGATCTGTCAGCTGATGAATCCTATGCAGGTTCCACAGCAGCCTCAGAGGGCTCCGATGCAGAATGTGCAGTCTGCTCCTGCTGTCCGTCAGATGCCACAGCAGACACCTGCCCCGCAACCACAGGTACAATCTGCTCCACAATCTGTGCCACAATCTGCGCCAGTCGCACAACAACCTTCTCCTGCCGCTCCACGCCAGGCTGCTCCTGCCCCTATCGCTCAGCGTCAAGCTCCAGTTCAGCCCGTTGCTCAGCGAGGTGCTCCGATGGCAGGTAGAGGAGTGTCAATGATGGCTTCATTGCATGCTACAGGAGCAGCAAATCAGCCTGCCGCTGGTCGTCCCGCTGGTTCGAATGCTGTGCAGCAGGAAGATCAGAATGAACCTGTCGATGAATCTGCGCTAAGAAATCAGTGGACTGAATATACGCAGACAATTCCTTCGGAGAAGATCTTGATCACAGCTATGCTCAATAGTCGCGTGCAGTTGTTGGAAGACACGCATGTGGCTGTGACTGTGATGAGTGAGGAACAGCAGCAGCGTATCGATGAGCACCGTGAAGAGATTCTTCAGTATCTGCGTCGTCAATTGCGCAATTCTCATCTGCAGATTTCCTTTGCTGTATCTAAAGGGGATGGCGTAAAATTAGCATTTACACCACGAGAGCGAATGGATGAGATTCAGAGCGAGAATCCAGAAATCATCCAGGAACTACTTGATACCTTCGGTCTTGAATTGTCCTAAGTGTTTATTCCGACGATAAAAAAGAAACACCCGGCAGCCGAAACTGTCGGGTGTTATTGTTGTCGAAGACAAAATTATCAACGGAGACCGAGCTCCTTATCGATAATAAGGGTTAATTATCGACGGAGACCGAGCTCCTTGATAATTGCGCGGTAGCGGTTGATGTCCTTCTTTGCGAGGTAGTCAAGCATACGACGACGCTTACCTACGAGCATCTTCATTGAGCGGCTGGTAGCGTAATCCTTGTGGTTTGCGCGGAGGTGCTCAGTGAGGTGTGAAATACGGAAAGAGAAGAGAGCAACCTGTGCTTCTGGAGAACCAGTGTCAGTAGCACCCTTGCCATACTTTGCGAAGATCTCTGCCTTCTTAGCTGAATCAAGATACATAATTGTAAATGATTAAAATGTTAATAATGTAGGTCGAGCCGAAACTCTTCCAGATTAAGTAGATGGAAGTCAAGCCGAAACTTTAATCCATTCTTGCCTTTAGTCGCCTAAAAAGCGGTGCAAAGGTAGCAATAATTTTTGTGAAAAAGAAAAATTATGAGCGAAAAAAGATTTTGATCTGCCAAAATTTTGATTATTACGCGAAATATGATATCTTTGTTGCTCAAAATAAGTAACCTTACACCCATGAATCAGTTACAGCATATACATCCGCCTTGCTGGTGGGCTGGCGTGAAATACTCCAAGATACAGCTTCTCCTGCACGGCCCTGGCATTGGTCAATATCAGTTGCATCTCAAGGAAGCCCGAGGCGTCTACCTGACGTCGTTCAATGCAGCACCTAATCCCAACTATCTTCTTGCGTATATCCAAACAGAGGGTGCTCCGGCTCAAACCTTGCATTTTGTCCTGTGGAAGGAAGGCGAAGAGGACATCCCTTTTGAGTATGAACTGAAAGAGCGGGAGCATACAGATGTGCAGACGTTCGATGCATCAGATGTCGTGTATCTGCTTATGCCAGATCGTTGGGTCATGGGCGATAGCGCTGAGCAGAAGCACCGGACTTATCAAGGGATGAAGGAATTCACATGGGATATCCATGGCGTCGAAAAGCGCCATGGAGGAGACCTCGCTGGTATGCAGCAAGGTCTTGATTATCTGCGCAATCTTGGAGTTACTACTATCTGGCCAACCGCCATGCTTTGCAATGACAATGACCGCCTTACCTACCATGGTTATGCCATTACGGACTTCTATTCTATTGACCCGCGATTAGGTACAAATGAAGCGTACAAAGCCTGGGTGGCTGAAGCCAACCAGAAAGGCTTGAAGGTCATTATGGACATGGTGTTCAATCATTGTTCTCGCCAGTGTTTTCTCTTCGAAGACCGTATCAGCGACGACTGGTTCTGCCTCTATCCTCATTTTACGCGCACCAATTATAAGACGCAGACAGCCACCGATCCTTACGCTTCGGCCAAAGACCTTGAACTGACAAAAAGAGCCTGGTTCGACACGATGATGCCAAGCCTGGCAGGAACGAATCCGCAGGTCGCACAGTACCTCACACAGAACAGTCTCTGGTGGATCGAGTATGCCGGTATCAACGGAATCCGCATGGATACCTATCCTTATAATGACTGGCAGCAGATGTCCGACTGGTGCCAAACGATTGAACGTGAGCACCCTGGCTTTAATATCGTGGGAGAGACGTGGACCGAGAGCAACGTCAGCATCAGCCTTTGGCAGAAAGACAGCAAACTGGCTGCGCCACGCAATAGTCATCTGCCTTCCGTGATGGATTTCCCGCTCTTCTCGATGCTCAACAGTGTGTGCGACGAGGAGACTGACGACTGGTTCTCCGGCCTGGCGCGCGTCTGCAATTACCTGAGTCAGGACGTGGTCTATCCTGATCCGTCGCACCTCCTCATCTTTCTGGCCAATCATGACGTTAACCGCTTTGCCTCTAATCCAGAGAAGGCCAAGCGTTTCTCCCGCTACCGTCAGGCGCTTACGATGCTGCTGACACTGAGAGGCATCCCGCAACTTTATTATGGCGATGAGCTCTGTATGGTCGGAGCGAAAGACCCACTTGATGATGGTCAGCGTCAGAACTTCCCTGGAGGTTTCCCTGGCGATAAGGTCAATGCTTTGACCGGCAAAGGATTGTCTGCCACGATGAAGAAACACCTGGAGTTTACCCGCAAACTTTTGCAGTGGCGCAAGCAAGCTTCGGTCAATCCCATCCTTGCCAAAGGCGAGCTCGTACACTTCAATCCACGGTCAGGATTCTATACCTATGCCCGTCGTTATCAGGGTAAAATGATAACTGTTGTACTCAATGGAACCAATCGCAGCCAGACACTTCATCTGGATGCTTTCAGAGAGATTATCCCATGTCAGAAAGTACGGGAAGTGCTTTCGTCCAAGGAATTGGATTTGACCAAAAAGACTTGCCGAATGAAAGCTCGGGAAGTCTATATTCTCGAATTTGATTGCTCAGCCTCAAATAATTGATTGAATATTTGGTCTTTTGCCAAAATCATTGTATCTTTGTACGCTTAAAACAACCGATTATGCCAACTAAAAAAGAAAAGCTCAGCTACGCCAGCGCCATGAAGGAACTGGAAGAGATTGTGCAGAAACTACAGCGTCCTGACTGTGAGATTGACCAATTGTGCCAACTCACTGAGCGCTCTGTAGAACTTCTGGCATTCTGCAAGGACAAGCTCACCAAGACCGATGAGGAACTGGTCAAGCTGCTCGATAAGATTGAGTAATATCGGTAATGTTTTGATAGGGCACACAGCAATTGTTGCCCCTGAAAATTGATAACAAAAATACAATAGAAAATATGAATCGTCCTGTTGTGGTGCGCTTTGCACCATCACCTACTGGCCCACTGCACATCGGTGGTGTCCGCACTTGTCTTTATAACTATCTCTTTGCCCGTCAGCATGGCGGCAAGCTCCTGTTCCGTATCGAGGATACCGACTCACAGCGCTTCGTGCCAGGAGCTGAGGAATATATCATCGAGTCATTCAAGTGGCTCGGCATTCAGTTCGACGAAGGCGTTAGCTTTGGCGGTGACCATGGTCCTTACCGTCAGTCAGAGCGTCGTGATATCTATAAGAAGTATGTCCAGGTTCTGATCGATGCAGACAAGGCTTACTATGCTTTTGATACCAAGGAGGAGCTCGACGCTGCACGTGCTGCTACTCCTAATTTCCAGTACGATGCTTCTACTCGTGGCCAGATGCGCAACAGCATCAGCCTCGGCATGGAGAAGGCTCAGGAGCTCATCGCTGCCGGAGAACCATACGTCGTTCGTTTCCGCATCGAACCAGGTGAGGAGGTTCTGGTCAATGACCAGATCCGTGGCGAGGTTCGCATCAACTCTTCTATCCTCGACGATAAGGTACTTTATAAGAGCGCTGACGAACTGCCAACCTATCACCTCGCAAACATTGTCGATGACCACCTGATGGAGGTTACCCATGTCATCCGTGGAGAGGAGTGGTTGCCAAGCTCTCCACTTCACGTATTGCTTTACCGCGCCTTCGGTTGGGAGGCTCCACAGTTTGCACACCTTCCATTGCTTCTCGCTCCAGAAGGCAACGGCAAGCTCTCAAAGCGCGATGGCGATAAGTACGGCTTCCCTGTCTTCCCACTCCAGTGGAACTTCATCGACAAGGAGACTGGCGAGCCAAAGTCTTACAGCGGCTATCGCGAGAGCGGTTATCTGCCAGAGGCTGTCGTCAACTTCCTCGCTCTCCTCGGCTGGAATCCAGGCAACGATCAGGACTTCATGACCATGGACGAGATGATCAAGATGTTCGATCTCAGCAAGTGCTCAAAGAATGGTGCACACTTCGACGTGAAGCGTCTCCTCTGGTTCAACCACCACTATCTGCAGGAGTGTGACGAGCAGATTCTCGTCGAGTCGCTCAAGAAGCAGGTCATTGAGAATGGAGCTGATCCTAAGAGCGATGCATACGTCCTCAAGGCTGTCCAGCTTATGAAGGAGCGTATCAACCTCCCACAAGAACTCTGGCCACAGTGCTGCTTCTTCTTCGCTGCACCAACTTCATACGACGAGAAGTCAATGAAGAAGTGGTGGAAGCCTGCAGGTGTTAATCAGGAGGGCGTAGCCGTACCAGCTTCAAAGCAGATGGTAGCAGAGCTCTGCGAGTTCCTTGAGGCTCAGGAGGATTGGACAGGTGTCAACCTCGAGCCAAAGGTCATGGAGTGGATTGCCAGCAAGGGTTACAAGGTTGGCGCTGTGATGAACGCTTTCCGTTGCACCATCGTCGGTGAGGCTCGTGGTCCTCAGATCTTTGATATCACCGATATGCTCGGCAAGGAGGAGTCTTTGCGCCGCGCTCGTATCGCTGTTGAGAAATTATAATTCTATCATTCCACAACGTGAATATCTTATATAACATCGGTACGAGCGCCTATTTCCTCGGCATCAAACTCGCTGCAGCTTTTGGCCATCGCAAAGCCAAGCTCATGGAGGAAGGCCGTAAGGATTGGCAGGCTCGTCTGATGGCACAAGTTAATAATGTCAAGCAGAAGATTGGCAAGGAGCCACGCTTTATCTGGTTCCATGCCGCCTCGCTTGGCGAGTTCGAGCAAGGCCGACCATTGATCGAGGCTTTGCGCGAGCGCTATCCTGACTATCAGATCCTTCAGACTTTCTTCAGTCCTTCTGGCTATGAGGTTCGCAAGAACTACAAGGGTGCTGACGTTATCTGCTACCTGCCATACGACAAGCCGGCAGAGTGTCGTCAGTTCCTCGATATCGTCAAACCAGAAATCTCCTTTTTTGTGAAGTATGAGTTCTGGGGTAACATCCTTGAAGAACTGAATCGTCGCAACATCCCTACCTATCTTGTCAGTGGCATCTTCCGTCAGCGTCAGGGTTTCTTCCGGTGGTACGGTGGTATGCTTCGTCCCGTCTTGGCTAACTTCCGACACCTTTTTGTGCAGGATGAGGAGTCTCGTCGTCTGCTCGAAACCATCGGCTATGGTGATAAGACCAGCATTTGTGGAGACACTCGCTTTGACCGTGTCATTGCCATTCAGCAGCAGGCTAAGGAGTTCCCTTGGGCAGCTACCTTCAGTGGCAGAGAGAATGGCATCAATGAGAATACTCCATTCACCTTGGTTGCAGGTTCTTCCTGGCCGAAGGACGAGGATATCCTCCTCGAACACTTCAACCAGCATCCGGAGATGAAGCTGATCCTGGCTCCTCACGAGATTCACGAGGAGCATATCCAGGGAATCATCAGCAAGCTCAAGCGTCCTTATCTGCGCTATTCGGAGCTCAAAAAGAAGTGGGAGAGTGGTGAAGTTCCAGAGAATTCTTTGCCAGCAGGTCAGCAGATTGACTGTCTTATTATTGACGCTATTGGCTTCCTCTCTGGTATTTATCGTTATGGTGACGTGGCTTATATCGGAGGCGGTTTCGGTGTCGGAATCCACAACACACTCGAAGCTGCTGTCTATGGTATGCCCGTGATTTTCGGTCCTAACCACCAGGCTTTCCGTGAGGCTTTAGGCTTGATCGATGCCAAGGGAGGCTTCCCGATTGCTACTTCTGAAGATTATATACAGACCATTACCCGCTTCATGACCGATGCAGCTGCGCTCAAGAACGCAGGAGAGAATGCGGGTCGTTATGTGCAGGAAGGTAGCGGTGCTTCAGAAATGATCTTCAAGGCTGTCTTCGGCTAATCCTTAATCCCCTAAAGGAAAGTACCGTGCAGAAAAAGAAAAATCACTGGCCCTGGGTCATCAGCACCAATTTTGCAGAAGGTCTGCCCTACGCCATCATCACTACACTGAGCGTCGTGCTGCTGGCCGACATGGGTTTAGGCAATGCCGAAGTCGCTGCTTACACTTCATTGCTGGCCATGCCATGGTCGCTCAAAGCTTTGTGGAGCCCTGTCGTAGAGATCTGGCGAGGCAAGCGCTGGTGGATGTGGATGATGCAGATCATCCTGGCATGTTGCTTTGTTGGTGTGGCCTTTGGATTGCTGACTGCCAGTGCTGAGGGCGCGGGTCTCTGGCTGGCTTGGGTACTTGGATTTTTTACCATCGGAGCCTTTACATCAGCTACTTATGATATTGCGTGCGATGGCTTCTATATGCAGGTGCTTGATACGGATGAGCAATCCTTTTTCGTCGGTATCCGAAGCACCGCCTATCGTCTCAGCATGATCTTTGCCAGCGGTTTGCTGACCACTTTGGTCGGACTGTTGGCGCGTCGTTCTGGAGGAGATTTGTCCTCTGCTTGGGTGCAGGTAATGATTGGCGTGGGAGTGCTGATGCTGGTTTTTGCCCTCTTGCATGCCTGGCTTTTGCCCAAGCCACAGAAGACGGATACTGATCAGCAGAAGGCTTCAGCTGGAGGCACGTTCCTCGCCACGTTGACTTCTTTCATACATAAGCCAGGCCTGTGGTTCATTCTCCTTTTCTTGCTTTTCTATCGTTTAGGCGAAGCTTTGCTGAGCAAGATGACCATCCTTTTCCTCAAAGCTCCAGTTGAGACGGGAGGTTTAGGGCTGGACAATGCCGAGTATGGCTTGATCTATGGCACGATAGGCGTTGGAGCCTTGACCATTGGAGGTATCTTGGGTGGCATGCTCGTATCCAAGTATAGTCTGAAGAAGTGTGTCTTGCCTTTGGCCTTGGCGCTCAATATCCCAGATTTATTATATGTGTGGATGTCCGTCACTCAGCCAGACAACCGCTGGCTCATCGGCTCCTGTGTCGGCTTTGAGCAGTTCGGCTATGGCTTGGGTTTCACGGCTTATATGGTCTTTATGCTTCAGTCGGCCAAAGGCTCCTTTGCCACAGCTCACTACGCCATCCTTACTGCACTGATGGCCATCGGTATGAACATCCCATCCATGCTCTCTGGCTGGTTGCAGGAGTTCTTAGGATATACTGATTTCTTCTGGGTTGTCGTCGCCAGCACAATCCCTGGCATTCTCCTTTCCGTCTGGCTGGCACGGAAAACTGAAAAATAACAATCCTCAATCAAAAATAGGACGCCATGCAAGCATGGCGTCCATTCTTTTGTCGTGGCATCCTCTACACCGTACCGTGTAGAGGATGCCGAGGTCGTGGAATCTAACACTACGGACGTAGTGTTAGATCCAAGCATGAATAATATTAACACTACGGACGCAGTGTTAATGTCCACGGCCGTGAAAACTGACATCGCGTACGTAGTGTTGATATCATTGATCGTGAAACTCAACACTACGTACGCGATGTCAATATTTGTCTTTCTTTCTTATTAGTACACAATCGTAGGCTTCTCGCCGTGACTGTCTGCTACTTTCATGCTGATGCGGAGGTCTTTGCTCTCGCCTGGCATGAGGAAGAAGTAGTTGTCGTTGTAGAGAACCGGTGTGATGCGCTGGTGCGACTGGCTGGTCTCGGCGGTGAGATGTACCATTAGAGCAGGAGTCTGGCTCTGGTTAGAGACTTTACCTGTGATGATCCACTCGTCGCCTACCTGTTCGGTTGCTGTCTCAACGGTCAGCTGCGCCTTTGGCATGCTGAGGAGTGACTTGTAGTTGCCTTCCTCCTTGCCCTGCCAATAGAAGTTGTCAGAGAGGGTCTTGCCCTGAGCATCGGTGAGGTAGAGACGTACGAAATAGGTGTCAGAGAGCTGGCTGAGCGTAGCGTCGTCCTGAGGGAGTGCGAAGCATGTGACGGTCTGGTCTTCTGGTACGCTGCTGAGCGAGGTCTGCAGCTCCCACTTGACTTCGCCTTGCTGGTTGAGGAGCTGAGCCTTGGCGATGAGGTCGGTGCGATGGCCAGCGCGATAGTTGACGACTTCGATCTGATCGGTCTCTGCATTCCACTGGATGTGGATAGGTTCGCAGGCCTTCTTACAGCCGAAGTAGGCGGCAGTAGGATCGAAGTAATAGTCGTAGGTCTGCCATACGAACGATGGCCAAGATGGATGGCTCATCCAGAGGAGGAGGCCACGGCGATAGGCGCTACGTGACTCGAAGATGGCACGTAAACCATTGTAGCAGAGCCACTGTGAATACTCGGCGAACTGCTGTGCAGACTGTGGCTCGCCAAAGGCCAGGTTGAGGCGCTCGTTGAAGGTCTGTGTACGCTGTGCAGAAGTCAGACAGTAGTCGTGGAGGCCGTACATCGCATTAGGATGCTCAGCGGTGTTGAGTGGCCACATATCGGCCGTATCCATGAACTGTACCATGCTCTCGTAGTTAGGGATACATGGCATGCCACGCTCCGAGTGGAAGCGGTCGAGGCCGAAGAGGGTGAAGTAGTCACGTACTGGCAGAGCGCGGTAAGGACCACCACCACTCACTACGCCTGCAGCTGAGTGCGAGATGTAGTGGATGCCAGGATGCGACTCGTGGACGAGCGAGCGGAGCGCGTTGTCGAGCGTGACAGGAGGATAGCCTTCGTTACGGCCGACGTAGAGTGCGATAGATGGATGGTTGCGGATGCGACGTACCCAGTCGGTGGCGTTGTCCATGAAGAGGTCCTCGTAGTAAGGATCCGGTCCGTCGTATGGATTGGCCAGCCAGAAGTCCTGCCAGATCATGATGCCATAGCGGTCGCAGGCCTCGTAGAATTCCTCGTCGCCAATCTGGCCTACCCAGTTGCGGATCATGGTGAAGTTCATGTCGCGATGGTAGCGGATGGCGGCGTCGTACTCACGAGCGCGGTAGTTGAGGTTGTGTTCGGACAAGCCCCAGTTGCCACCGAAGCCGATGAAGCGACGGCCATTGACGTAGAGCGAGAGTCGACGGTCACTGGTGCCGAAGCTGCCAGGGACGATGTCGGCCTTCTCGTATGGATCTTCGCTCCAGGTCATCTGACGGATACCAGTCTTGAACTCCTTCTGGTCAGAGATCTTGCCATCGGTCTCGAAGGCCAGCTGCACGTCGTAGAGATGTGGCTCACCGTAGCCATTAGGCCACCAGAGCTTAGGATTGCTGATGTGCAATGCAGGAGTGTTGTCCTTATTGAAACAGATCTGCTTCTGTTCGCCAGCCTGCAGCTCGACCTCCTGGCTGAAGGTGAGTTCGCCAAGTGAGCCTTTGACCGTACCCTTGACGGCATGGTCAGCGTGGTTCTGCACGAGAAGTTCTGCTGTAACTTCGGCTACCGTGGTGTCTGGCAGCTGAGGAAGGACAGAAGAAACAAATGGCTGTTCGATAGTAACTGCTCCTGTATGTGTCAGATAGACGTCATTCCAGATACCGATGTTACGACCACGGACGGTAGGGATCCAGTCCCAACCGATGCTGGCGTGGAAGGTAGCGTTGTCGGCGCCAAGATGACCACCGTTGCTCTCTGCAGTGAAGGCGTCCTGCTCCTTGATACGGCCAGGATGAGCGTTCTTGATGATGCGGACAGCGAGGTAGTTGTCGCCGGTATGGATGAGCTTAGAGACGTCGAACTTGCCTTTCTTGAAGGCTCCGTCGATACGGTCAACGTACTGGCCATTGAGGTAGATCTCGGCCTTCCAGTTGATGCCGTCGAAGTTGAGGTAGGTGCAGTCGGTGAGAGCATCGACATGCAGCTGTGTGCGATACCAGAAGTCGCTATTGAAGAACGACTCTGAGATCTGGAACTGGTTGTCGCGATAGTTGGCGTCAGGGATGGCGTCAGCGCGGAGGTAGCTGGTCAGGATGGTGCCAGGGACGGTGGCAGGAAGCCAGCTGGTGGCATCGAACGTGGCTGAGGCGATGTCTTCACCTTTGGCAGTTACTTCAGAAGCACGCTGCAAGCGCCACGGGGTCTGTGCGATGACTTCCATGCCACCACGACCCATGACCTGCAGCTCGCTGAGCTCGTATGGCTGGCCATTCTGCGACTCGTGGCAGAGGAGGCGGACGTAACGGGCCTCGGCCTTGACGCTGAGCTCGTCGATGTTATTGTCGGATGGTGTGACGTCTGTGAGGTCACGCCAGGTCCTGGCATCGTCAGAAACCTGGAGGGTAGCTGACTTGGCGCGGTTGATCCAGTGGAGGTTGATCTTGTCGAAAGAGAAGCGATCGCCTAAGTCGACGTATACCCACTCCTCGCCAGCGGTGGCACTGCGCCAGGCGCTGCAGAAGTATTCGGATGGCATGACGCTGATCTCCTTGGCGTTGCGATAGAACTGCATCTGTGTGACTTCCCAATAGCGTGCCAGATCGGCTGAGAGCTCGAAGCGGAGGTACTTGGCTCCAGCGGAAGGATCGAGCGGACAGCGGAGGTCGAAGTGGCGAGAGACGGTGACGCCTGACTTGTCACGGCCACTGTCTTCACCGACGAAGGTCAGACCTTCTGGTGAGATCTGCTGCCAGTTCTCGCCATCCTGACTGGCAAGGACCTTGGCGGTCTGCTTTGGCATCTTGTTCTTAGGGAGCGTGATGCGGCCACGGAGCTGTACTTCATCGGCCTGCAGATTGTAGTTCGGCAGATCGATCTGGATCATGATGTCCTTCTCTCCGCTCTTGTGTGCAGACCATGGCATACCGTCGAGCAGATATTCGCGCTGCTGCTTGCTGACTTCGCCTTCGTTGGTGTGCATACGCATCCAGCAAGGAGCGTCGGTAGAGATGATGCCATCGGTGACGAGTTGCGCGGTGAGGTTGTAGTCGTAGCTTGATGAGTGATATGCAGGACGGAGCTGCGCGAGGTTGCGATACTCGTTGCTCTGGCTGCGACGTACGACAGGGGAGAAGTCCTCGGCAGGATTGCCAGGATAGCGGCCTGCGTCGTAGTTCAGACCGTCATTATTATTGGTCATATTATTTTGACAGGCGGTTAAGGTGGCCAGCATCGAGGCGATTGCCAGGACGGACCAGTGGGAGTGTATTCTGTTCATTGATTTAGATTTTACTTAATCAATATTTCCTGCAAAACAATGCCAGGATCAAGGAGATAGATGCGGAGCGTATGCTTGCCTGCTGTGGCTGCGACAGAGCGTGTAGCATAGCCACGGAGCACATTGAGTCGCCACTCCGAAGTGAAGTCACCCTCATGGATTGAGAATGTCTCTGCAGGCTGATCATCGAGCTGCACTGCATAGCGAGCGTCGCGTCCTTCATAGACATGGAGCGTTGGCAGGGTGCGTACTTCGAGCTGCGTGGCTTCGGCAGGAATGTCGAGCTGATACTCGGTATAAGGAGCGTTCTCTACCGAATACGATGGCGTGTTGAAAGGAAGGATCATGACGCCGTCGCAGAATCCTAACTGCTGTACTGTGGTCAATGCGCCTTCTGCCGCCTCATGTTTCTGTGAATACTGGTTGGCTGCGATACGCTGTAGAGGTTCGGCTGGCAGGTTTGGATACAAGCCGATGAAGATGGCTTCGATAGTGGCTTCTGGTGCTACGTCGGTGATGCTAAGTACGTTGCTTCCTTCCTGCAGATGCACCTTTCCGACCTTGCTCCACATCGGACCAATGAGCGGAGAGTGCCATATATTATTAATAGGTGTAGCCGAAGCCTCGAAACTGGTCTTGCCACACTTCACGTGACAGAAACGATTGTCTTCAGGAGCCTTGGAGAAATTGCGTACCGGGGTACGAGCCTTGATCCAGAGGTCAATGTCGCCTTCTATTGCAGTTTTTATTGTCACGCCTTCTGGAGAAACGGCCTGAGCAACGTCGAGCCATTGTGCTGAAGGTGCATGGTGCAACGCTTCGAGGGTCTCAGTTGTGCAGATTGGAGCATCCATGACCGTTGAGCCTGTCCAGTGGTAAGGACGCCAGTCGAAGAAATAGCGCCACTTGCCATCGAGCAACTCCTCATTATAGCGCTTTGTCCAAGCATTGAGCGCGTTATAGAGCTGTGTGGCTGTCTCGCCTTCGGTCAGAGCCTCCTGCTCCTTGCCTTCGGTGGCGTGGACACGGCTCAGTCGTGACTGCAACTGATATTCATTGAGCATCTGAGCACCCTTGATCGGATAGAGTACCAGCTCGAAGTAAGCTGGCTGCTTTTCCTGTGGCATCAATGAGGCTAAAGTCTCTGCGCGCTCTGCAATGCTACGATATTCTGCAATACGCTGATTGATCTCTGCCTCGGTATATTCTACAAACCAGACGTGCGAATCCTTACCAGAAGCCATAAGGCGGTAGTAGATGGTCTGCATGTCGGCAATCTCATCAGCGTAAGTGTCGCCGAAGGTCTCAGCCGCCCACTGACGAATATATGAAGAAGCCTGCTGTGGTGTCCATTGCTCAATGTCCCAAGCCAGATCCATGGCAAAAGAAATCTCCTTCTCTGCAGGTTTGATATCGCCGACATTGAAGACCCAGATCTTCTGTGCACCAAAGGTATAGGCCTTGGTCAGCTCGGTAGAGATAAAGGCTGGAGAGAGAGGGCTCAGCCAGATCCAGCTGGCAGGATCGCCATGATAAGAGAGGTGGTAGTAGATACCTGCACCGCCCTTGCGCTTCATCTCCTCTGGATTGCTCAGGTTACGGGTGTAGCCTTGCTTGTCGTCGCTCCAGAGCATGGTGACGTCCTCAGGTACCTGCAGACCGTTGTGATAGGCGTCGAGGACCTCCTCGTAGGTACAGAGTACTTGTGGAATCTCTTCGATAGGCTTGTCGATGTTGCGACGGAGCATGTCGCGCTGATCGTCGATGGCCTGCTGCATGAGCTTGACGCGCTCTTCGGTGGTGTTAGCACCCTCCATAGGATAGTCGTGTACGCCACGGAGGCCGAGGGTATAGGTATTCTCATACTGGCCATTGGTCTTGACACGTGTCTCCCAATAGTCCTGCATGGTCTTGCGGTTGGTGATGTAGTTGAAGTCGCCGAGAGGAGCTGGACGACCCTCACGGATGGCCTTTTCGTTGACGGCTTTCCATTCTCCTTCGTTATTACGCAACATCTGTTCGCAGTGTGACGAACCCATGACGATGGCGTAGTCATTGGCCAGACGAGCGTTCTCTGGATCGTCGTTAAAGGCTTGTGTGCCAGGATGCATGGCTGGCCAGAGGTAGTTGCCCTTGAGTCGCAGCAGGAGTTCGAAGACCTTCTGATAGACCTTAGGACCTACCTTACCAGTCTCCTTGTCGAAATGTCTCTCGACCCACTGGGCCCAGCCACCGAAGCGCTCATCGTTGATGAAGATACCGCGATACTGCACTGATGGTTCCTGCTGTGTATAGAGACCTGGCTGAATATAGAGCGCGTCCTTGTGCGATGGGACGACGTCGGCCCACCAGTACCAAGGAGAGACGCCAATGGCACGGCTGAGTGAGGTAAGGCCGAAAGCGGTGCCACGACGGTCACTACCTGCTACGACGAAGAGTGGCTGTCCTGTGGTTGGATGCTTCAGGGTCTTCACGACGCTGGCTTCCCACTTGCCGCTGATCTCGTCGACGTTGATGAGCTGCTGGCTCACGAGTTGGTCGATGATTGTGCTATGTCCAAGGGTGCCGGCTACGACGCTGGCTGTAGTCAGTTCGTCGAGACTTGAGACTTTCTTGACGATAGGTTTCTTGCCAGTGACGCGTTCCACGTCATCGGCCAGCATGTCTGCTGTGATATTGACCACTGCGAAGTCTTCGTCGCTTAGACAGATTTCTGCACATTGGCCATCAGCCGCCAGCGGAAAGGCTTCGGATACGGACTTAGTATGAACGGAAGGGTAGCTCGTGAGCACCTGGTTATCAGCAGGTGTACAAGAACTTATCAGCGTTGCCAAGGTGGATAGCAACGCTGAGAATAATAAGGTTCGTTTCATGTTTTGAGTAATGGATAAATAGTAAGCTTAATTGATATATAAGGCGTCTGCAACTATAGCTGATGGAACAGCTTAGCCACCTTTTCAAGCCAAAGTGCATCGGTGTCGTCGAAAGTGTTGAGATCAGCGCTATCAATGTCAAGAACGCCGATGACCTCGTTCTGGTCGTTGTGGATAGGTACGACGATTTCACTACGCGACGCAGAACTACAAGCAATATGGCCAGGGAACTGATCAACGTCCGGAACAACCTGGGTGCGGTCTTCTGCCCATGCTGTGCCACATACGCCACGTCCTTTCCTGATGCGAGTACAAGCCATAGGTCCCTGGAAAGGGCCTAAAACCAATATGCCGTCAATGACACGATAGAAGCCTGTCCACCAGAACCCGAAGGTCTCGTGAATCATGGATGCTACGTTGGCCATATTGGCTACAACGTCTGGTTCGGCGCTGACTACAGATTCGATCTGAGGAAAAAGTGTCTCGTATTTTTCGGCTTTGGTGCCGGAGATGATTTCTAAGTTCTCTGCCATATTATAAAAAAAAGAGTCGATATAGAGTTGTTAGAGCTGGATAGTTGCAGCTTTTACTCCTTCTGCCGATACTGTGACGGTGACAGGTTCGCCACTATTCTTCTCATGCTCAACGATGATCTGTGCCAATCCATTGAACGCAGGAACCATCCATGACTGGCAGTGCAGGCTTGCAGGATGTTCATCGCCCTTGTAGGCGCTGTCACCATTACCTACGCCGAGGATGTGTGCAGGGCCAGTGACGGTGATCTGGAGCTCATTGCAAGCGGTAGGGACGAAGCGCTTCTTCTTGTCGAGGAGCTGAGTGTTGACAATGCTGATGTTATGCTCAGTATCAGCTTTGAGTACAATCTGTGAAGCCTCACCGGTTGTCTCAAGCTTCTCGGTCATCACGCGCTTGCCATTCTTATAACCGATGGCCTCGATACGTCCTGGCTGATAGACAACGTCCCAGGTAAGGTGACCGTTGGTTGGCATAGCCTTACGTCCCATATTCTTTCCATTGACGCGAAGCTCCACCTCGTCGCAGTTAGAGTAAGCCCAGAGGCTGATGGTCTCGCCTTCGTGACCCTGAAGGTTCCAGTGTGGGAAGATATGGAGGGTTGGCTCGTTGGTCCACCAAGACTTGAGGTAATAAGCTTCGTCCTTAGGGAAGCCGCAGTAGTCGAGTAAGCCGAACTGTGAACCTACAGCAGGGAACCCGAGCGGATTTGGTTCGCCACGATAGTCGAAGCCGGTCCAGTAGAAGATACCCTGACCCCATGGACGCTCGGCGTAGAACTTCCAGCCACGCTCGATGATATTTTCATAGGTTGAGTCGGTACGGTTGATAGAAGGCATGCGGCCTTCCTCCTTGAAGTAGATACCACGAGTACCACAGGCGGTAGTCTCCTCGGTGCCGACGATAATCCACTCAGGATGCTTGGCGTGGCGGTTGTCTACATCGTTCTGAATGATGTAGTTGTAGCCCTGAACTTCGAGCGACTCAATCATCGTGCCGCCACCGGCATTGGCCATACATACCATGCGGGTTGGGTCGAGGCGGTGGGTATACTCACGCATTGAAGCAGCTACACGCTTGCCTGGCTGGTTATTCTCCATGCCCCACTCCTCGTTGCCATCGCTCCAGAGGATGATACTTGGATGGTTGCGTCCGCGCTTGATCATACGCTCCAAGAGGCGCAGGTGCTCATCGTTGACGCCCGAGAGGCGCTGTTCGTCGATGACGAGGATACCCAGTGAGTCGCACATGTCGAGAGCTGCAGGGGTGGTAGGGTTGTGCGAAGCGCGATAAGCGTTGGCTCCCCACTTCTTGAGCTGACGGAGGCGCCAGAGGATCAGTCCGTCAGGCATGGCAGCACCTACACCTGCATGGTCCTGATGCTGGTTGACGCCCTGCAGCTTCATGTGCTTGCCGTTGAGGAAGAAGCCTTCCTTGGCGTCGAACCGCACGTCACGAATACCTGTGCGGGTAGTATATACATCGGTCTGTCCCTCTGAAGTAACCTCGGTGCGGACAGTGTAGAGATAGGGATCATCGGTGCTCCAGAGATGAGGCTTCTCAACTTTGACCTCTACCTTGCTGCAGCCTGTCTCCTTGGCCAACAGCAGCTGTTCCTGTGGTGCAGTAGTGGCAACGACGTTGCCCGCAGCATCGAGCAAAGTGTGCACGATGGTAGCCTTGCGCGAACGGATATCGCTGTTCTGCACCTCTGTCTCGACGGTCATGGTCGACTGGGTGAAGTCTGCGTTGAGTGCATGGTGCACGAAGGTGCCGAAGGTAGCGGTGTGAACCATAGGCATGCGGTGCAGCCACGCGTCACGATAGATGCCGGCTCCCTCATAGAACCAGCCTTCTTCGAGGAAAGCATCAGCGCGTACGCAGATGATGTTCTTGTTCTCGCCGTCGTAGTTGATATAGTCGGTGATGTCATAGACCTGAGTCGCGTAGCCACTTGGTTCCGTTCCCATATAGAAGCCATTGACCCAGAGAGTTGCATTGCGGAAGATGCCATCGAACTGTAGCTCGTAGTGATACTTGCCGGCATCAGCCTTCAGCGCGTCAGTCGCTTCGGCCAAAGCCTGGTCGAAGGTGAGACGATACCAGCCGACGCTATTCTCAGGGAAACGCCAGCCAACGGTCTTGTAGCCGTGACTGTGACTTGCCTGCCAGTGGTAAGGGAGGTTCTCCACCCAGTCGTGAGGAACGCGGATGTCCTGCCAGGTGCTATCATTAAATTTCTCGATATAAGGGCCCTCGTTGTGGATTCCTTTGGCCTTGGTCAGATAGTTAAAGTACTCCGTGCCGCTCATGAAGTCCTTGGTCACGTCAGCGGCGTGTCCTTGATGGAACTTCCAACCTTCACTGAGGCGGATGGTGGTGCGCTGAGCCTGGATAGTAGTTGCGCTACAGAGTGCAGTCAAGGCAATTGCACCAATGATTTTAGTTTTTGAGGTCATGATAGATAGTATATGTGTATGATTGATATCAAGAGTTCTGGTATGAACTTTCGAGCACAAAGGTACACATTATATATAATAATAGCAAGGTCTGGTATAGAATTGTAGGATAAATAGATAAAATGTGCCAATGCAAACTATCAGTCATTGTCGAAGAACTCCTGCTGAGGCTCCTGTAGGGCTTCTTCAAGTTGGGAACCACAATATTTGCAATGGGTTGCGGTAGCGTCATGGCCTGCTTTGCCACAGTTTGGACAAACGCGGTTGGCAGCGTCGTGACTGGCCTGGATCATCGAAGCGCTGACAATGCCAGTTGGCACAGCAATGATGGTGTAACCCAACAGCATGACAATGGCGCTGAAGAAGCGTCCGAGGGTGGTGATAGGTGTGATGTCGCCATAGCCGACAGTGGTCATGGTGACGATGGCCCAATAGATGCTAGTCGGGATATCAGTAAACTGAGTGCCAGGCTCATCGCACTCCACCATATACATTACCGTACCTAAGCAGATGACGATGATGAGCACGAAGAGGAAGAATACCGAGATCTTGCGCAGCGACTGCTTGATACTCTCAAGCAGCAGATAACCTTCCTGCAGGAAAGTAAAGAGTTTGAAGATGCGGAACACGCGGATGAGTCGGAATGAGCGCAACACAATCATGAAACGTGCTCCGTGGACGAAGAACCCGAGATACATCGGCAGGATGGACAACAGGTCGATGATGCCAAAAAAACTCAGCGCATAGGCGCGAGGCTTAGGCGAACAGTAGATACGCGCCAGATACTCGAAAGTAAAGAACGCCGTCAGCAGATACTCGAGGATGACGAGTGCCAGAGTGGCCCAATAGTTGACGAACATCGAGTCGAAAATCGTGATGAGGATGCTCACTACGATGGCTATCATCAGTACGATATCGAAGCGCTTGCCCGCAGGGGTGTCACTTCCGAAGATGATATCATATAAGTTGTCTTTGAGCGCTTGATTATTTTTCAGCGCTTCCCATTTTTGTCTAAGGCCCATGTCTAATTATGTTTTTATTTGCGGCAAATATAATTAAAATGGATGAAATAATCGAAAAAATCAGATGATTTTGCCATAAAACAATTATTTTATTCGCAAAAAAGTTCGTTTGACGCAAAAAATGCGTATCTTTGGGGCCGGAAAATTCAAATACTTTATATATTTTACCTATGGACTTAAGAAACAGTGTTCTTGTGCGTCGTTACAAGAACTTTCGTAATCCATCGAATGTCAAGACCGTGATTGGTAGCCTTCTGGCGCTCATCGCGTACTTTGGCATCCTTGTTATGGATCCTGCCATTTATGGCTTGCCTCAGATCACACTGATCGAGCAGCGTATGGTGGCAATCTTTGTGACAGCGGCTATTCTTTGGCTCTCAGAGGCTATCCCTACTTGGTGTACCTCTGTCCTGATCATCGTGGTGATGCTGCTTACCGTCAGTGATTCTTCACTTTGGCTGTTTGCCGATGATCCAGCACTCACTGACCCTACAGCCACAGCTTTAGGTACACAGATCAGTTACAAGAGCATCATGGCTTGTTTTGCCGATCCTATCATCATGCTCTTCATGGGTGGCTTCGTATTGGCTATCGGTGTTGAGAAAGTTGGTCTTGATGTGGCTATGGCCAAGCTGTTGCTCAAGCCATTCGGTACACGCCCAGCCTTTGTCTTGATGGGCTTTATCCTCGTTACTGCACTCTTCTCGGCTTTCATCTCTAACACTGCTACCGCAGCTATGATGCTGGCTTTCATGGCTCCTGTGCTCCGCTCTATGCCTTCTGACAATGGTTCAAAGGGCAAGATTGCTTTGGCAATGGCCATCCCATTGGGTGCTAACATCGGTGGTATTGCTACTCCTATCGGTACTCCTCCTAATGGCGTGGCAGTGAAGTATCTCAACGATCCTGCTATCATTGAGCAGCTTCAGGCTGCTGGCCTTGAGTCTTCACGCGTAGAGTTCTCGGATTGGGTTATGGCCATGACTCCTATCACCTTGCTCATCCTTGCTATTGGTTGGGTAGCACTCCTGCTTCTCTTCCCATTCAAGAAAGGCGAGCGTATCGAACTTAAGATCGATGGTCATGCACGCAAGGGTTATAAGACTTGGGTCGTAGGTATCACTTTCGCTCTCACCGTCATCCTCTGGTTCACCGGCAAGTACAATGGCCTTGATGCCAACGTTGTAGCTCTCGTACCTATCTGCTGTCTCTGTCTTACCGGCCTGCTCAGCAAGAAGGACCTTGAGCATATCAACTGGTCAGTACTCTGGATGGTAGCTGGTGGTTTCGCTCTCGGCCTTGGTTTCAACAAGTCTGGTTTGGCCAACGATCTCGTCACCTCTATTCCATTCAACACTTGGAGCCCACTCGTAGTACTCATCTCTTCTGGTCTGATCTGCTGGTTGCTCTCTAACTTCATCTCTAACTCAGCTACCGCAGCGCTCCTTATCCCAATCCTCTGTGCAGTAGGCGTAGGTATGGGCGATGCACTCGTTGAGATGGGTGGTGTCAAGACTCTCCTCTGCGCTACCGCTATGGCAGCATCATTGGCAATGACTCTGCCAATCTCTACTCCTCCTAACGCCATTGCTTCTTCTACGGGTATCATCCCTCAGTTCGATATGGCCAAGGCAGGTCTGATCATCGGTGTTGTCGGTGGTATCATCGGCTACGGCTTCCTGATTCTCTTCTTCTAATTCTTAGAGAACGATATAACAAACAAGAAGGTCCTACACGAATCTGTGCAGGACCTTCTTTCTGTTTGTAAGGTATCAGCCGAATTATTGCAATACCTTCTTATTAATTCTTAGATCGTAATTACACCTTCGCGATGTATTCCATCGACCTTGATGCTGAGCGACTGGTCGAAGCGGACGTGGCGGACGTATTCGGTCTCGCTGACGGCAGGGAGGTCATTGAGCCAGGCTTCATTGAAGAGACCGTCACCACGGAAGGCGTTGATCGTGAAGTATGAGACGCCGAGAGAGGTGAGATTCTGGAAGAAGTGGGTGCCCTGTGACGGATCGACCTGGAAGTTGTCGAGGCCAGCTTCGACGATGACGCGTGCTGCGGAGATGTGTGGCCACTTGACTGGGATACCGAGCCAAGGATCGCTCGAACCCCATCGGCCTGGACCGATGTAGACGCAACGACGGCCTTCATCGAGGAGCTGGCGGTTGATCTTCTCAATCTGGTCGGCAATGGTCTGGTTGTTCGATGCAGAGAAGTTGTCGGTCTTGACATAGACCACATCCTGGATGTCGTCGAAGATGCCATGACCGATGGCGCTGTGGCTGCGGAGGAGACACTTCTCATCTGGGATCTCGCTGAGGTCCTCGTCGAGCTGCATGTTGGTGTCGACCATCGGACGGATCTGCAAGAGGAAGAATTCTCCGGTTCGTCCATCCTCACCGAGGTTGACGGCGAACTCGATCTCGACAGGGCGACGCATCTCTTCCTCGCCATACTTCAGTACCTTGCGCATGAGCTCTGGCAATGGGAAGAGTCCGTTCTGGAGCACGCCAGCGAAGGTGATGAGCTTGCGGTTGCGACCCTCATAATATCCGTCGTAGATGCAGTTGTCCATTGGGTCGAAGGTCGAGCAGACAGGAGGCAGAGTGCCATCGGCTTCGGCCTGACGGACGTTCCACTTCTTGAGGTTGAAGCCATCGTCAACCTGGAACTTGAGGTGTGCAGGATCGAGCGCGTTGAGCAGATCGCCTGACGACATGGAGCGAACCTCTTCTGCGCTGATAGGCTTGGTCTCAGGCACTTCGAGTGCGAGGAAGTGGGTCTGGGTGTCGCGTAGGGCAATCTCCATCTCGCTGGTCTGTAGCACATGATCCGGATGAGCCGGACAGACGCGGAGCGACGTGCCGCCATCGACGATATACTTGCCGAGACCGAAGGCCAGGGATACGACGCCTTCGTGAGCTTCCTCATCGCCAAGCGGATAATAGTTGATGCTACGAGCCACGCCACTGATGTGTGGATAGAAACGTGTGCCATGCTGCTGGCCGACGACTTCCTGTAGGATGACGGCCATCTTCTCCTGGTCAATGACGTTGGAGGTGGCGGTCATATAGTCCTTCGAGCCTGCATAGAAGACCGATGCATAGACGGCCTTGACGGCGTTGGCCAGCATGCCCATACGCTGGTACTTGTCGCTGACGTATGGCACCATGTAGGTGGAATAGATGCCGGCAAATGGCTGGTAGTGCGAGTCTTCGAGCAATGAGCTGGAACGGGCGGCCAACGGGCCATGCACGACGTCCATGAATGATTCGAGGTCGCTGACCAGACGCTGTGGCAGTCGGCCACGAAGGAAGGCCTGGAGGATCTCTTCGTCCGAAGCGTCAGATAGCGCGATCGGGTAGAGCTGGTTCTCCTCCATGAACTCATCGAAGATATCGGTACAGAGGACGACGGTTTTCGGAATGATCACCTTGGCCTGCTGTGGCGTGTCGGTGATGGCGTTGTTATTCACGATCTTGTACTTGGCGCCATTAAAGCTATCGGTGAAACACTCCTGCAGGTCAGCATGACGACCGAGGAAACGGTCGATAAACGCCAGACCACGGCCTTTGCCTCCCAATGATCCGTCACCGATACGCGCGAAGTTGGAATATTGGTCAAAGCGCTCGCGCTGGAAGACGGCAACGACTCCTTGGTTCTTCATACGGCGATAAGCCACGATGGCGTCGAAGATAATCTGACGGTGTGCATCGACATCTTGCAGAGAGTCCCAGGTGACATGTTTGAGGAAGTCGGACACAGGGAACATGGCACGGCTACCGAGCCAACGGCTGACGTTGTTGCGCTGGATGTGGTAGAGCAATGACTCTGCCGGAACGCACAAGATGTTGTTCTGCAGGTCCTTAAGGTTGTGGATGTGAAGTTGCTTGGTGATCTCTGGCTGGTCAGGGAAGGCTGGATCAGGTACCTGGAAGATCAGGTCGCCGAAACCGAAGCAACGGCGCACCATGTCTTTGAGGTCGACATCCATCTTCTTGGAGTTTTTGTCGATGAAATGATAGCCGCTGGCGATGGCACGTGCACGGTTCTCTGATTCTGCTGACTCCATGATGAGAGGCATATAAGGATCCTCCGCACGGATAGCGTCGAGCAACCTAAAGCCTGCATCAGCGGCTTTCTCCTCGTCAGTAGCGTTTGCACCCTTGACTGGCTCCATCGGATAACGACAATCGGAGATGATGCCGAGCGTGTTCTCCTTATATTTATCATAGAGTTCCCAGGCCTCTTGAAAGTTTCTTGCCAGGACAATCTTCGGACGTCCTCGCATGCGTAGAGTCTCGAGAGACGCGTTAAGGGCCTCCGTTGCAAACTCGAGGCTCTGCTGCAGAACGAACTTATACAGGTTAGGAAGGATGCTGGAATAGAAGCGGATGTTATCTTCGACCAACAGGATCATGCGGACACCAGCCTGATAGTCATGTTCGAGATTCATCTTGTCCTCCAGCAACTTAATGATGGTGAGGAGGAGATCTGTATTGCCGAGCCAGCAGAAGACATTCTCGAAGATAGAGAGATCGACATCCTTCATTCGTTCTGTAAGTCCGTGACTAAATGGCGTCAGGACGACAATTGGGATGTTTTCGTGTGAAAGTTTGATGTTACGCGCAATCTCAAAGACGTCTTCATCCTGTGCATCGGCCGTACGGGATGGCATGACAATGACCAAGTCTATGTCGAGGTTGCTCATCTGCTGCTCGGCTTCCTCTTGGCTATAGGCCTGGATGAAGCGTGGTGGGAAGCGAAGTCCCAGACGCGCATACTCGGCAAAGATCTTCTCATCGACACGTCCGTCATCTTCGAGCATGAACGCGTCGTAAGGATTGGCCAGAAGCAGCACGTTGCAGATGCGGCGCTGCATAAGGTCAGTGAAGTTGGTGTCCTTCAGTTGTAGCATATCTTTCTTGTGTTATTCTAATAATTCGACGCCGATGGAGGCAATGCCGTCAATTCCTTCTGGCACGCCCTTAAAATCTGGTATGATGAGAAAACGGTAGAAGCCAGGCTTGTCGAAACGAAGTACCTGGTCAGTCAACGTTTCTTGATATTCATAAAGGGAACCCCATCCGTCGCCTAAGGCAAGACCTTCGTTGTCCTTGACGTTTGGAGCGATGGGGAACTGCTGGATGCGACGTTTGATACGTATCTGGCCTTGCACGGTATCCATCTCCTGCACGAAGAAATGGGCCGGAATCTGGGTGAGTGGACAGCCTAAAGTGTATCGGATGCAGAGACGGGCGCGATAGTTGTGATTGGTGCGTATCGGTCGCTGGAAGCTTGGCTCCTCATCAATGATGATAGGGTAGAATAGGGTATCGGCCGACGTCCAGTGCTGAAGCGGGACGTCGACCGAAGTATTGTATGCCACTGCGCCTACATTACTGCTTGTCGGATTGCACGCGCTGAGGCTTATCGTTGTGATTATTATGGCCGTGAGAATGATTGCCTTTGTCATTGTGATGCTTTTTACGGCTCTTGTTCTTGCGTCTGCGGTCGAATCGAGACTCGTCCTCATCGCCTACACCATCGGTAAACTCTGGACGTGAGTTCTCTTCACCCTCATCGATAGCGAGTTTCTCTGGTTTCTCGCCACGCTTATTCATGTGATAGACATCGAAGGCGCGCTGAGCGGGGATGGTCACGAGGTTGAAACCACCCTCCTTGCCGGTAGAGTAGGTACAGAGGCGCGCCATGATATCGGTCTTGAAGAGATGGTACTCTGAGTCGAGCGTGTAGAGGACGATGTCCTTGCTCGGTAGGTCTTTGTTGGCCTCCATGTAGCAGTCCACCTCGTAGTTGAGACAGCACTTGAGCTTGGCACACTGGCCTGCGAGCTTCTGAGGATTGAGCGAAAGATCCTGGAAACGTGCAGCTGCCGTGCCGACACTCTGGAACTTGGTCATCCACTTAGCGCAACAGAGTTCACGGCCACAAGGACCGATACCTCCGATGCGACCAGCCTCTTGACGGGCACCGATCTGCTTCATCTCGATGCGTATCTTGAAAACGTCTGCCAGGACTTTGATGAGTTGGCGGAAGTCGACGCGACCATCGGCAATGTAATAGAAGATGGCCTTCTGTCCGTCGCCCTGATACTCTACGTCTCCGATCTTCATCTCGAGACCTAAGTCCTCGGCAATCTGGCGGCTGCGGAGCATGGTATCATGTTCGCGGGCCTTGGCTTCGCGGTAGCGCTCCATGTCCTTCTCACGGGCCAGGCGAAACACCTTCTTCTGTGCATCAGGCGAATCGAAGTGATAGTTGGTCTTCTTCATCTGCAGATGCACCAGATAGCCGGTGAGCGTCACTTCGCCGATGTCGTGGCCAGGCGTTCCCTCCACGGCTACGATGTCGCCTTTGTGCAGGTCGAGGTGCTGGTCGTTGAGGTAGAAGCCCTTGCGGGTGTTCTTGAACTGTACCTCCACGTAGTCGCACTCCTCTACCAGCTCCGGCGCATCGCCCATGTAGTCATAGACCATCTGCGGCTTGTTCTGCCGGCAGCAGTTGGTCAGGCTGCGAGGGGCGTCGGAGTCCTTCTGGCTTGGCTCGGTCTGAAACGAGATGACAGGTTCGACGCTATCTATTTCTATGGTATGCTTTTTTGCCATTGTGTTTTATTTCGCGTAAGCCACCGAACGTGTCTCTCTGATGACGGTGATCTTCACCTGACCTGGGTAGGTCATCTCCTTCTGGATCTTCGTAGCGATATCTGCTGACAGCTTCTCTGACTCAGCGTCAGTTACCTTGTCGGCACCTACGATGACGCGGAGCTCACGACCTGCCTGGATAGCATAGGTCTTGACCACACCAGGATATGACTGAGCGAGGTACTCAAGGTCGTTGAGACGCTTGATGTAAGCCTCGACAATTTCACGACGAGCACCAGGACGAGCACCAGAGATGGCATCACAGATCTGTACGATAGGAGCGATGAGCGAAGTCATCTCGCACTCCTCGTGGTGTGCAGCGATGGCGTTGCAGATATCTGGCTTCTACTTAAACTCCTCAGCAATCTTGGCACCGAGCAATGCGTGTGGCAATTCTGGTTCGTCATCAGGTACCTTGCCGATATCGTGGAGCAAACCGGCACGACGGGCCTTCTTGACGTTGAGACCAAGCTCAGCAGCCATGATGGCACAGAGGTTAGCAGTCTCACGAGCGTGCTGCAGGAGGTTCTGGCCGTAAGAAGAACGATACTTCATCTTACCGATCATTCGGATGAGCTCAGGATGCAAGCCATGGACACCCATATCAATACAGGTACGCTTACCTGTCTCGATGATTTCCTCCTCGAGCTGCTTGCGGACCTTTGCTACTACTTCCTCAATACGTGCTGGATGGATACGTCCATCGAGTACAAGCTGGTGCAGAGCCAGACGGGCAATCTCACGACGGACAGGGTCGAAGCATGAGAGGACGATAGCCTCAGGAGTATCATCTACGACAACCTCAACGCCGGTAGCAGCCTCAAGCGCGCGGATGTTACGGCCTTCACGACCGATGATACGGCCCTTAACTTCATCAGAGTCAATGTGGAATACGGTGACAGCATTCTCAACCGCCGTCTCAGATGCCATGCGCTGGATGGTCTTGATGATGATCGACTTAGCCTCCTTATTGGCAGTAAGGCGAGCGTCATCCATGATCTCATTGATGTAGCTGGCAGCCTCGGTACGAGCCTCGTCCTTGAGGCCTTCTACGAGGGTCTTTTTTGCTTCTTCGGCGCTGAGACCGGCAATCTGTTCGAGCATCTGACGGCCCTCGGCAATGCAAGCATCTGCCTCCTGCTTCTTCTGCTCTACGACTTCGAGCTGCTTCTGGAGGTTCTGACGGGTGTTGTCATTGTCGTTGATGCGACGATCGAGCTCGCTCTGCTTCTGCTGCAACTGCTGTTGCTGCTGCTTGATACGCTGCTCGTTCTGCTGGATCTTTTGATTGCGCTGGTTGGCCTGGCGATCCAAATCGCTCTGCATGCGACTGATCTTCTCCTTGGCCTCGAGGAGCTTCTGCTCCTTGGCAATCTCTCCGGCCTTCTCAGCCTCTTCGAGCGTTTTCTTATAGGTTTTTCCTAAAAAAAGATTCCATACGGCAAATACGATGCCTCCTCCGACGAGGATACCCACAATTGCCGCTATGATAACGGATGGATTCATATTAAATGTAAAATGTATAATGTAAAATGTAAAATTGATAGTGTCTTGAGTGTACAATAGAATCACCGACCACAGTAAAGACTGCGGCTGGTAAGCGTGGAAATAAGATTGATGCGAAGGGGTATAAAGATCTTAAAAGATTATTCCTCTGAGCTGAGAAACTGCTCAAGGTCAGTGTTTATTTGTTTCAGTTCTGCTTCCAGGTCATCATGACTGACGGTTTGCCCCTGTTTGCGGAGATAAGTTGCGGCCAAATCTACGGCAGCCATGGCAAGAAACGCCTCCGGAGAGAGTTCTGCCGCCCCGCGGTATTTGGTGTTGTAGGCTACCAGACGTCGGTTGACCATGCGTGCGGCCTCTCGGATGATGGGTTCATCGTCCATATTGACCTTGAGCGGGTAACGCGCTTCGCCTACCTGTATATTGATTCTGATCTTCTTGGCCATATTGCGTTCACTAAGTTACGAGATGATGGTTGGGGTATTTGCTCAACCCTGTAATTTAGCGATGCAGGCATCAATCTCGCTTACCATAGCGAGGTATTGCTCTCTCAACAGGGCCACCTGCTCTGGCTGTCTGCCCGTTGCAGCCAGTCCTGTCTGGAGATTGCGGTATTTGGTGTCTGTCTCTTCTTTCTCGGCTTCCAGTTCTGCAATTCTCGATTGCAATGCTTCGACTTGGCGCTGTAGGTCCGTCACGCGGTCCTCTGCTTCGGTGCATCTGCGCTTGAGCTGTCCGATGAGCTGCTTGAGCTCGGTGGTCAGAGTACGTAAGTCTACCATCTGAAGTCGCCTTTTAAAACACAAAATTCCAGTGCGAAGATAATGATTTTTTGCAATATGACAAAAAAAACGCCCCTTTTTTTGCAAAATCAGGGCGTTTTTCTATCAAATCATGCCAAGTTTCTTCATTTCTTTGGCACAAGTTTCGAGTTCTTCGTACCATTGCGCGCCGAATTTACGGGTCAACGCGTCCTTAAGACATTGATAAACGCGCACGTCGAGTTTCTTGCCGAGTTTCTTGGCGCAACCGCACATGGCCGGCTGTTCGTCATAGTTGACGGCGGTGTAGTCACCGATCTTTTTGAGTCGCACGGGATAGAGGTGGCAGGAGATGGGCTTCATGAAAGGCTCCTGGCCGTCACGGTAAGCCGGATGGGTCGTGAAGCGTCCTTCGCGGAAGGCTTTCTCGATGGCACAGAGGCACATGCCGCTGGGGAGTCCCGCCTTCTGGAGCGTGGCTTCGTCAGGATAGGTGCAGAAGACACAGTCATGACCATCGACCACCGAAGTCACCCAGTCTCCAGCCTTGTCTTTGAAGTAAGGCCCCTGCTCGCGGATGATCTGCTGTCCGCGTGGTGTCAGTTCGTCCCACACGAGCTTGACCATCTCGTCCATCACGGCAAGTTCGTCTTCGTCGAGTGGCGCTCCGCTCTCGCCTTCGCTGTTACAGCAACCTCCTTTACAAGCATTTAGGTCGCAGCAGAAAACCTCTCCCAGAACGTCTTCACTAACCAGTGCATCTCCAATGTGTACCATAGATTCTTATTGTTTTGAGGGTGCAAAGATAGTGGTTTTATTTGTCAAATGCAAGTTTTGCGTATTTTTTGAAATACTTTCAAAGCAAAAAGACGTCATATCGAAAAAAAACATTATCTTTGCCGCGTTATGGAAAAGAAAGATATCAGAATTGTCTATATGGGTACGCCAGACTTTGCCGTACCAACCCTCGACGCTCTTGTGTCAGGTGGCTATAATGTAGTGGGTGTAATCACTATGCCCGACAAACCTGCTGGCCGTGGCCATAAGATGCAGTTCAGCCCGGTCAAGCAGTATGCACTCGATCATGACTTACCTTTGCTCCAACCGGAGAAGCTTAAGGACGAGACGTTCCTGGCTGCATTGCGAGAGTGGAAGGCCGATCTGCAGATCGTCGTGGCTTTCCGCATGCTGCCAGAGGTGGTGTGGAATATGCCTCGCATGGGTACCTTCAACCTGCATGCGGCACTCCTGCCACAGTACCGTGGCGCGGCTCCGCTCAACTGGGCCGTGATCAATGGCGACGAGAAGACAGGTTGCACCACCTTCTTCCTCGATCATGAGATTGACACCGGCCGTATCATCCTCAAAGAAGAGCTTCCCATCGCTCCAGAAGAGAACGTCGGCAGCGTGCATGACCGCATGATGGAGATGGGCAAGGGCCTCGTCTGCCGCACCGTGGATCTGCTCGTCGAGGCTGAGGGAGAGGTGGAGAAGATTCCGACCATCGATCAGGAGACATTATATAAAGATGTGACCGAACTGCGTCCTGCTCCGAAGATCTTCAAGGAGACTTGCGAGATGCACTTTGACCGTCCTGTCCGTCAGCTGCACAACCTCGTGCGAGGCCTCTCGCCTTACCCTGCTGCCTGGACGGAACTCACCACCGCTGCCGGTGAGAAGATGACCCCAGTCAAGGTCTTCCGCACCAGCATCGTCAAGGAAGGTGTGGAACAGCCAGCTGAGAAGATCGGCCAGGTGGAGACCGATCAGAAGTCATATATCCACATCACTTGTGCAGATGGCGTGTTGGCTTTGGAAGAATTGCAGTTGCCTGGCAAGAAGCGCATGGAGGTCAAAGCCTTGCTCAATGGTTTTAAATTGTAAGGTAACAATTTTACATTTTACATTTTTAATTTTACATTTTCTTCCATGCTTTATCCTCTGCTTTTCGAAGATAACTTCCACGTCACCGTCTGGGGCGGCAATAGCCTCAAGCCGATGAAGTCCCTACCTGCTGATGATGAGCCGGTAGGAGAGTCGTGGGAAGTCTCTGCCGTCCCGTCGAGCAAATCCATCGTCAAGAATGGTCCGCTCAAGGGTCGTGACCTCATGTCTCTGACCGCTGAGTATGGCGAGCAGATGTTGGGCAAAGAGGTCTTCAAGCGCTATAAAGGAGAGTTCCCGCTGCTGGTCAAGTTCATTGACGCCAAGAAGGACCTCTCCATCCAGGTGCATCCTAACGACGCGCTGGCTCGTGAGCGTCATGACTGTTTTGGCAAGACCGAGATGTGGTATGTCATGAAGGCCGAACCGGGAGCTTGTCTCTATTCTGGTCTCAATCAGCCAGTTTCACGCTACGAGTATGAGCACCGTGTGGCCGATGGCTCTATCTGCGAGGTGCTGGCCAAGCATCCCGTCAAGGCTGGCGATGTCTTCTTCATCCCTGCAGGTCGCATCCATGCCATCTGTGGAGGAATCCTCTTGGCCGAGGTGCAGCAGAGCTCCGATGTGACTTATCGAATCTTCGACTATAATCGTCCGGGTCTCGATGGCAAGCCGCGTCAGTTGCATACTGAGCAGGCGCTCGATGCGATTGACTTCAACGTCCCGAGCCAGAAGGCCACCCTCGGTAAAGGTACGCTTGCTGCCGTGGCTCCGCAGCCTCTCCTGGCTGGCCAGATGGCCGATATCGACGTCTATCGCACCGACTATGAGCATGAACTCAATTATCCGGTGCCACTTATCGTCAATGAGTTCTTCATCGTCAAACTGCTCGAGATCAATCGCGCCTTCCATCGCAAGCTCTACAAGTACGACTCCTTTATTATATATATGTGTCTCGAAGGCAACTGCACCGTCTCTGCAGCTGGCGTGACTGTGGCATTGACCGAAGGCAACTCCTGTCTCGTCCCTGCCTCCGTAGCAGATATTTATGTGGAGCCGCACAATGCACATGGCGTGACGCGACTGCTGGAGACGTATATCGATAATAAAAACTATTAATGCAACTATCCGTCATCATCCCCGCCTACAACGTCGAGCGCTACGTCCAAGCGTGTCTCGACAGCGTCTTTGCACTTCCTTTGTGCGAAGACGAGATGGAGGTGCTGGTGATTGATGACGGTAGTACTGACGAGACTCCGCAGATCCTGGCCAAGAATGCGGTGCGTCATCAGAATCTTCGTCTTTATCGTCAGGAGAATCAGGGCCAGAGTGTGGCTCGCAACTTAGGTATTTCGCTGGCTCAAGGCGAGTATATCCTCTTTGTCGATGCGGATGATGCATTGACTAATCCTTGTCCATTGCCTCTGGAAGCCATGCAATCAGGCAAGTATGACATGATTGGCGTGGAGACGCTCTTTGAGGAGGCCGATGGTCAGCGTCGTCGCTATTGCCACCAGACTTTCCCTTTCGATAAGGAATATGCTACGGGCAGAGCGTACCTCAAGGATCATAATGTGCTGGGTATTGTCTATGGCTATGTATTCAGGACAAGTTTTGTCAAAGACAATCCCGATTTGCGCTTTACTCCGGGGATCTATCACCAGGACGAGGAGTTTATCATCAAGGCTTTCTGTCTGGCGCAAGGCTTTGTCTACAAGCAAGGCTACACCTATATATATTATAAGCACGAGGGTAGCAGCATCCACACCTTCACTCGCGAGCGCAAGGAGAAGCTGCTGAATCATACGATGATCGTGATGCAGCGACTCAAGGATTTCGCTCTTCACGACAAGTCCCTGCAGCAGGATCTGACTTGCAAGATGGGTTGGCTGACCTTCGACAATCTTTGTCTGTTGATCCGCCAGAAGCACACCTTCCGCTTCTCTTGCCAGATCGTCCGTCAGTTATTCACCTTGGGGATGTTGCCTGTTTTGCTCAAGACATTGCCCTATATTTTACGCTATCGCTATGATCAGTATCGTAGTACCCGTCTATAACACAGCGCCCTATCTGAGCAGTTGCCTCGACAGCATCCTGTGCCAGACGGTCACGGATTGGGAACTGATTCTGGTCGATGATGGGTCGACGGATGGCAGCGGCACCATCTGCGATGAGTATGCTGCAAAGGATTCTCGCATCCAGGTACTGCATCAGGCCAATCAGGGTCCTGCCAAGGCTCGCAATCTCGGAATCGCCAAGAGTCAGGGAGAGCTTGTCGCATTCATCGATAGTGATGATCTGCTCCATGAGCAATATCTCGGAAAAATGCTTGAGACGATGCAGAAGGAGGATTGCGATGTCGTCTTTTCCCCGTATGTCTTGCTGGGAGAGAAAGATCGTGATAGTTATACCCCTCAGTGCCTGAACCAGCCATTGCCTCAAGCCTTTGCCAAGAAGACATTCTCTGGACATGAGGCCATTGAGTCAATGTTGTATCAACAAGAGGTTAATTCATCCCCCATCAAACTCTATCGCAGGGAGGTGCTTTTTGACGCCACTTTTCCAGAGCAATTCATCGCTTATGAAGACCTCTATGCGATGCTCTGTATCTATGAGAACTGCCAGAAAATCTGTTGGGTAGACCTTCCTATCTATTATTATTTTAAGAGGATGGATGGCACGCTCAATGCCAATTCTGTTCGCGATAGCCGCGCTCTGGATGTGATGCAGAGTGTCCGCGCCTGGATAGAAAAGTATGACGCTACATTGCTTCCCGCAGTCAATTCCCGCGAGTTGAGCTTAGCTTTCAATATCCTGCGCATCCAGAAAAAACTTGGCAATAATCATTCCAATGTGCTATCCGATGCTTGTTGGCAAGTAATCCGTCGCAACCGAAAGACCTCCCTCTTTGATTCCAAGATGCGACTGAAAAATAAACTCGCCATCCTGCTTTCTTATCTGATATGCAAGTAATCTGATATGCAAGTCATCACATATACCCCTCAACTGCTGCAAGCTGCGGCCGAATGTCTCTCCACTCAGATCCAGAGGAGTGGAGTGCATCCGTCGTATCTGGTCGCCATCCAGCACGGTGGCGCAGTCTTAGGGCAACTGATGAAAGACGCTTTCCCAGAAGCAGGATACCATGAGATCAAGCTGACCCGTTCCTTCGGCATCAACAAAAGCTTCCTCCGACCTATCATCAAAGCCTTGCCCATGAAGCTCCGCGACTGGCTTCGCATGATAGAGATTACATTGATGGACATGTGCAAAAAGACCAGTCAGCCAGAGCGCTATGGCAGCGTCGACCTATCCATATCTCCCAAAGAAGGCGACACAATCCTCCTCATCGACGACGCTATTGACACAGGCGCTACCATCGTGAAAGCTCGTGACACCATCCTCCAGCAATACCCGGGAGTAAAGATCGTGGTAGCCGTCATCACCGTCACCACCGAGCACCCTCTGTGTGACGCAGACTATTCTCTCTATCACAACCAGACCCTCTGCCGCTTCCCTTGGTCAATGGATTATTAGTATGAAGCCAGCAATCATCATAGACCTAGACGGAACCCTCCTCCGCACCAACACCTTCAGCGACTATATCCTCTATAGCTGCTGCCAGTCCCTGCGCTTCTTCCGTCTCGACCTCGTCTTCCTGCTCCTTCTTTTTTCCTTACTTCGCAAGCTCCGCATCATCTCCCACTCCCGCATGAAGTACCTCATCCTCCGTCACACCACCACCTTCATGCAGCAGCACGACCGCCTCCAGTCCTTCGTCACCAAAGAATTATCTCACGAAAACCCCATCGTTGTCTCTCGCCTTCATCACTACGCCTCCCAGTCCTACCTCACCGTCTTAGCCACCGCCGCCCCCTCCCTCTATGCAGACTTGATAGCCTCCCACTACCACTTCGACCATTGCCTCGCCACCCCTCCCGCCACCATCCCCTACTCCCAGTGGCGCGAGAACAATCGTCAAGAAAAACTCCTCAACGTCCAAAAAACACTGACCTCTGCCAATGCAGAAATCAGCGTCGTCATCACTGACCATTCTGATGACCAGCCTTTGCTGGATGCAAATCGGGAAGGAAGGAATGTCGTATTATGAATTGCCAAAAACACTCCATCACTCCATTCGCTATTTAACTCGCTGATTATCATCTAGCATTTTCGATGGAGTGTTTATGGAGTGTTGTGGAGAGTTTGTAGTTCCCTGAAATAGCTTGACTGGATTTATACTTAACCCTACCTTCAGTTGACTACTTTGATGTCTTAACCCTGGTAGGTCTTTACTATACAAGTTAGCCCTGGCATTTCTTGACCGAATGATGGGATGGTGACAGCCAAGAGGATTAACCCTGTTCTCACTTTACCCTGCAAAGGTAGTAGCTCCTTCCTGGACTTGCAAGCCTTGGAGATACTTTTCTCTATAGCTACACCACTTTTTTGCTATAGGACCGGTCATTTTGGCAGCTTCAGATGGCGTTAGCCAGTCGAGACTCATGTGAGGACGCTCGTTGTTGTAGAAGTCCACAGCCTTTCTGACAGCTTCGGTTACTTCCTCGATAGAATGGAATACAAGATCCTTCAAGAGCTCGTTCTTGATGATACCATTCACTCTTTCCGCAATGGCATTATCCTTGGGATCTCCGCTCTCTGTCATACTTATCTGTATTTGATAAGACCTGAGTAGCTTGATGTATTCATGGCTGGCATACTGGACACCTCTGTCTGAATGATGGATCAATTCTTTCAATTCATTCGAATCCATACGGCTTAGAGCCATTCGCAGCGCTTCCAGAGGATAAGCAGCTTCAAGGCTACCTCCTACGCTCCATCCCACAATCTCTTTTGTATATGCGTCCGTAATCAGGGATAGATAGCAGAAGTAGTACCTGTTTTCTTGTAGATTGATCCAGATAGGGATGTAGGTAATATCACTTACCCAAATCCTGTTTGGACACATCGGAATAAGATTCTTGACCAGATTTGGATAGAGTGGAAGTCCGTGATTCGAATCTGTAGTCTTCGGTTTCTTCCTTGGTTTTCGTACGGTCAGTCCGAATTTAGAGACGATTGCCTCCATTTTATCTCGCCCCACCTTATACTCTGAGTGTGAGCCGAATCGGTTCTGATAAATCTTCCAGAGTTTTTCTCCGCCAAGTCCCGGATCCTTAATACGGACGCTCTTGATGAACTGAAGAACAAATGCCTCCTCTGCCAGTTTGCGCTGCATGAAATCGCTGCGCTCATAATATGCCTGCTTGCTTCGGTCAAACAGTCGGCAGATCCGATCCATGGTCCAGCCTCGGACCTTCTCTGCTGCCAGTCTGCTTACGGTTTCGTTCCACGTTTTTTTTTAATCTGAATGCCAAATTTTTCTTCGGCAACTTCGATCATTACATCACGTGAATGGACCTTGTAATGAAGCTCCTCTATGATTTTCTTGAGTGCCTCTGGGTCATCCGGAAGATTCTCTAATGGCGTGTATTGCTCCATTGCATCAGGATTTTTTGTAATGAACGTTGGGTTTGCGACAGCAGCCTCAGCTGCTGTCGCATCTGGACGCGTCGCATCTGGACGCGAAGGACTATCCTCTGTATTTGTGTCAGCAAAGGTATGAATCCATCTGTAAAGTCGACCCATACTGATGCCATAATCCTGCGTAATCTGCTCTACTGTCTTTGTTTTGCTAATATAACATAGCAAAACCTTGCGCTTAAATGGATCTTGCTCCTGCATTATTCGCTGGCGAAGAACTCGAGATTTTCGGTTGATTGACTCATAACTATACATGATTAATCTTTTTTGAGTCAAGTTTTTTCAGGGCAAGACA
>JAZUDJ010000084.1:0-14901 GCA_045639585.1 Bacteroidales bacterium | reverse complement strand
CATAGATGCGTACCAAGTTATGGTCTCGTTCTTGCACAAAACCATAGCTGCGTACCGAATTATGGTTTCGTTCTTGCACAAAACCATAGACGTGTACCAGCTTGTGGTTTCGTTCCTGCACGAAGCCATAGACACGTACCTGCTTGTGGTTTCGTTCCTGCACGAAGCCATAGACGCGTACCAGTTTGTGGTTTCATACTTCCATTTTTCTCTTCCGGCAAATCATTTTTACATTTTATGTAAATCCTCGAACAATAAAATCGGAAGAATCGCGTTTAATATAAAATATTAATCTATTAATCATTTCCCACACTTGGAAACCAAGAAATATTACTGGGAGCAGATAGGCGTTTCGGCCGAGCTCTCACTCTTCATAGCAGAACCAGCAGAAAGCAATGACACCTGCGACGAGATGCACGTGATGCTCCACATCGAGCCACGTGGCGAGCTCTTCGACGGTCAGGTCAGCCGCGCCTATCAGGCAGAGAAGCTGCTGATCGGGCTGCCGGAGCTGCAGGGGGCACGCGCCATCTTCAAGCGCTACTTCCTCAGCGACGCTACCAACCAAATGCCGGTGCTCGAAGCCCGCCGCCACAGCAAGGGTTTCGCTGATCCGATCTATGCCGACGACATTGCTGTCTCGGCCATCCAGCAGCCACCGCTTGATGGGTCGAAGATCGCTATCTGGATCTACTTCCAGCGCGGTTCGAAGCTCACGAATGTGCATGACGTCATCGTAGCGGAGCACAACGGTTACCGCCACCTGTATAAGTGGGGTCTCTGCGTACCATCGGGCGACTCCTACTATCAGACACGCACCCTGCTCGAGGACTATGAGCATGACCTCAAGCGCTTTGGTGCCACACTGGAGCAGAATTGTATACGTACCTGGTTTTTCGTCCGCGACGTGGATACTCAGTATGCTGGATTGGTCAAGGCGCGCAAGGAGAACTTCGAGGAGCAGGGCCTCAACGAGCATACCCACTACATCGCGTCGACCGGCATTGGCGGTAATCCTGCCAACCCTCGCGCCATCGTGCAGCTGGGCACCTACGCCCTCACCGGCTTCGACCCTAAGCAGCAGTACTACCTCTATGCCAAGACGCACCTCAACCCAACCATCGAGTATGGGGTCACCTTCGAGCGTGGTACCGTCGTAGAGTTCGGCGACCGTGCACAGGTCTATATCTCGGGCACGGCTTCGATCAACAACAAGGGCGAGGTGATGCACATCGGCGACATCGTGCGACAGACGGAGCGTATGTGGGAGAATGTCAGCGAGCTGCTCAAGGAGGGCAATGCTGCGTTTGACGACGTGATGCAGATCATCGTCTATCTGCGTGACCTCTGCGACTATCCGATTGTCAAGGAGATGTTTGACCGACGCTTCCCTGACATCCCTCGTGTCATCACGCTGGCTCCGGTGTGCCGACCTACGTGGCTCATCGAGATGGAGTGCATTGCTACACCTCGACGCAAGAATCCGGAATACAGAGACTTCTAAAAACAATCAGAAAATATTAATCAACTAATAAAATCCCAAGAATTATGAAAACTATCGAGCGCCTCGTTGCTGAGAAGTTAATGGCTATTAAGGCCGTAAAGTTGCAGCCAAACAATCCTTTCACCTGGGCTTCAGGCTGGCATTCTCCTATCTATTGCGATAACCGCAAGACCCTGGCTTTCCCTGATATCCGCACCATCATCAAGACGGGTCTGGTCAATACCATCCAGCGTACTTACGGTGATAAGGTCGACGCTATTGCAGGTGTGGCTACTGGCGCTATTGCACAGGGTGCTCTCGTAGCTGACGCTCTCGGCAAGCCATTCGTCTATGTACGTTCGGCACCAAAGGATCACGGCATGGGCAACCTCATCGAGGGCCAGATCGAGGAAGGCTGGAATGTAGTAGTCGTAGAGGACCTCATCTCTACCGGCATGTCTTCGCTCAAGGCTGTTGCTGCTCTCCGTCAGGCCAACGTCAATGTACTCGGCATGGTGGCTATCTTCACCTATCAGTTCCCACAGGCTGCTCAGGCCTTCGAGGAGGCTCAGGTAGAGCTCACCACCCTCTCTAACTACACCGAGCTCGTGGCTGAGGCAGCTGAGCTCAACTATATCAAGGAGGAGGACATCGAGGTGCTCAAGCAGTGGAGGGCTAATCCAAGCGAGTGGGGAAAGTAAAAAAAGAGAAAAATGTCAAGATATACAAGCGACGTAAAGATCATTAATGCGGCTCAGGCGCAGGTCTGGGCCCGCATCAGCGACTTCAGCATCTATCAGCAGATGAAGGAGCAGATGACTCCGGAGCAGAAAGAGGCCATCAAGGCGAAGATCAACGAGATGGGTGAAGGCAAGGTGCAGATGAGCAACTTCGTCTTCTCGCAGGACGCCGTTGACTTCAAGGTCTCGGGTATGGATGTACGCATCTATATCGTGGAGCGCGAGGAGCCAATGAAGTGTGTGAAGTTCAAGGCCGACAAGGCCCCTATCGACATGACGCTCTGGATACAGCTCCTGCCAAAGGCTCCTTACGAGACCAAGTGCAAGGTGACGGTGGAGGTGGACATCCCATTCTTCCTCAAGCCTATGATTGGCAAGAAGCTCGATGGCGTGGCTGACCAGATTGCTGACTTCATGACTAAAATCCCTTACTAATATGAAACTCTGGGAAAAATCCGTACAGGTAGATAAGGATATTGAGCGCTATACCATCGGCCGTGACCGTGAGATGGATCTGTATCTGGCGCCATTCGACGTGCTGGGTTCGATGGCTCACATCACCATGCTCGAGACCATCGGCCTGCTTGAGAAGAGCGAGCTGGAGGTATTGCACAAGGAGATGAAGAGCATCTATCAGGATGCTTGCGCCGGCAAGTTCGAGATTGAGGAGGGTATTGAGGACGTGCACTCACAGGTGGAGCTGCTGCTGACCCGCCGCCTCGGTGACATCGGCAAGAAGATCCACTCGGGCCGCAGCCGCAACGACCAGGTGCTCATCGACCTCAAGCTCTATATGCGCCACGAGATCAAGGAGGTAGTGGCCGAGGCTGTGAAGCTCTTTGAGATGCTGCAGAAGCAGAGCGAGGCATATAAGAACGAGCTGATGCCGGGTTATACGCACTTGCAGGTGGCTATGCCATCGTCGTTCGGACTCTGGTTCGGCGCATACGCTGAGAGCCTCGTGGACGACTTGCAGGTATTGCAGGCAGCTTATAAGGTGGTGAACCGCAATCCGCTGGGCAGCGCCGCCGGCTATGGCTCGTCGTTCCCACTCAACCGCCAGATGACTACCGACCTGCTGGGCTTCGACTCGATGGCTTATAATGTGGTGTATGCTCAGATGGGCCGTGGCAAGACCGAGCGCGTGGTGGCTCAGGCGCTGGGCGGCATTGCTGCTACATTGGCCAAGCTGGCGTTCGATGCTTGCATGTATTCGAGCCAGAACTTCGGTTTCATCAAGCTGCATGACGCGTTTACGACAGGTTCGAGCATCATGCCACACAAGAAGAATCCGGACGTCTTCGAGCTCACTCGTGCTAAGTGTAACAAGATCCAGGCCGTGCCTGAGCAGGTGATGTTTATCTGCAACAACCTGCCAAGTGGCTACTTCCGCGACCTGCAGATCATCAAGGAAGTCTTCCTGCCAACCTTCGACGAACTGAAGGACATCCTGCGCATGGTGACCCTGATGATGGAGCATATCACGGTCAATGACCACATCCTCGAGGACACACGCTATGACCTGATGTTCTCTGTGGAGGAGGTCAACCGCCTGGCTACCGAGGGAATGCCATTCCGTGACGCTTATAAGAAGGTGGGGCTCGACATCGAGGCAGGTAAGTTCACGCCGGTCAAGGAGGTGCATCATACGCACGAGGGCTCGGTGGGCAATCTCTGCACTGCGCAGATCAAGGCGCTGATGGATGAGGTGCTCTCTGGCTTCCACTTCGAGAAGGTGGACGAGGCCGTGGCTCAGCTCGTGAAATGAGAAGATCCCTGCTATTCTTGAGCGCTGCATTGCTCTCGGCGTGTGGTGACGAAGGTCTGTCGGAGAGCCCGATTCCCGCTCTCCGCGTCAACTATTCGTGCAACATCACCACGATCAATGCAGCGCTGCAACAGAATGACGTGCCGCACCTCGACTGCCAGCCAGGGTACGTGCTCATCAATGCACATCTCAACGTCAGCGAGGTGATTGGCAAAGGTGGTCTTTTGCTTTTTCACAGCGCTTTCGAGGACACTTATTATGCGTTTGACCTGGCTTGTCCCTATTGCTACAAGCACGGCAATCAGGTGGTGGAGATTGAGATGAAGGACACTTTCGCTGCTATCTGTCCGAAGTGCCACTCTGAGTTCAGCGGCGTGCAGTATGGTTCGCCAGCGGCCTCAGCAGGACCTGCCAACGAAGAGAATCTGCCTCTCCGCCACTATCATGCCAAGCGCGTCAACTATAACACGCTGGTGGTAACCCCTTAATCTGCGTTATGCAGAGTTATAAGATATAAGTTAATCCATCATGCTCCGTAAACTAATCCTGAGTCTTATCTTCTGTCTGGTATGGGTGCTGAGCTCATGCCACGATGAAGTATTGACCGACAGGAATGCACAGCCGACGATAGACTTGAAAGGGAAAGACTGCTATGACTTCGGCACCCTGCTCACCGGCCAGACGTCAGCCACTCAGCGACTGATGGTCTATAACCGGCAAAGCGGCACGCTGGAGCTGCAAAGCATCGTGCTGAGAGGTGGCGCGGAGAGTCCTTTCAAGATCAATGTGGACGGCATGGCGGGGACGGCTTTCGAGCGTCCTGAGCTGCTGCATATCGGCAAGGGCGATTCGCTCTTCGTGCTGATGGAGATTGCGGCGCCTCAGCAACAGCCGGAGCGTGAGAAGACCTTCGAAGACTATCTTGACATCACGTGCAATGGACATACGACCAGCATCCTGCTCAAGGCGTTGGCCATGAATGTGGAGCAGCTGCGTGACTCGACCCTGACTACCGACCTGCGCTGGGATGCTCAGGGACGCGACAAGCAGATCTTCGGCACGCTGACGATTCCTGCGGGGATCACGCTCACGATTGCTGACTCTACGACGCTCTTTATGCACGACAAGGCGGCCATCGAGGTGCAGGGACGACTGATCATCGAAGGCTCGAATGAGCACCCAGTGACGCTGATCGGAGACCGTACGGACAAGATGTTCGACAATCTCTACTACCGCGACATGGGTGGCCAGTGGGGTGGCATACGATTCGTCAACGGCAGTGCAGGCAACCGCATGGAGCATGCATTAATAAAAGGAATGACGGACGGTGTGCGAGTGCAGCAAGACGCGGTGAAGGAGCAGGACCTCGCGACGGATTTTCTCTCTGAGGAGAACCAGCAACTGCTGATCCGCAACTCCACGCTGATGAATGCGGACAGCGCGCTTGTCTATGCGGTAAATAGCAATATGATCGTCGAGAACTCGCTGCTGATGAATAGCGGTGGTCCGCTGCTCGAACTGCGCGGAGGAATCTATGACGTGACTCACTGCACGCTGGCCAACTACGCCTTCTGGACAGTGATCCGAGGCGCGGATCTGTTATTGGCCAACTATGCCGAGGAAGCCAACAAGCCGGTAGAGAATTGTCCGCTCTATCGCTGCCAGCTCACCAACACCTTGGTTTATGGCCGCTCGGGCAAGGATCCTAACGTTGACCTTCGCTATCGTGCTCATACCTCTCCGGAGGGCGTTGTGGCGGATAGTATCTTCACCTATAAGTTCGACCATTGCCTGCTCCATGCCAGCGGAGGTTCGGACGATGAGGATTTCATTGAGACAATCTGGACAGATGATCCGCTCTATAAGCTGGTGGATATGCCAAACTATATCTGCGACCCGCACCTGCAGGAAGAATCTCCGGCGCGCGGCAAGGGAACGCCTAAGACGCTCAAGAAATTGCCTCTGGATCTGGATGGCAAACAGCGTGGAGAAAAGCCATGCATCGGGTGCTATGAGTATTAGTTCTTAATTGAGAATTGATAATTGATAATTATAGCTTCGCGAAAAAAAAACTAAACAATACTATACTATGCTGAAACCAACATTCGCAAAAGAAGTCTACATGGAGCGTCGCGCACGCCTCCAGAAGACCATGGGTAGCGGACTCCTGCTCTTCCTGGGCAATACCATCGCTTCCTACAATTATCCTGACAACAACTATATGTTCCGTCAGGACAGTACTTTCCTTTATCTCGTTGGCTTGGATTATGAGGATCTCGCTGCTGTGATTGACGTGGACAACAACCGCACCATCATCTTCGGCGACGAACTCACCATCGACGATATCATCTGGACAGGCGTGCAGCCAACACTCGCTGAGAAGAGCGAGGCAGTGGGCGTGACCGAGACCCGTCCGATGGCAGAACTACAGAAATATATTGACCAGGCAGTGGCTCAGCAGCAGAAGGTTCACTTCGTGCCACCTTATCGCGGACATACGATCATGTGGCTCCGTGAATTGCTCGGCAAGGAGGCTCAGCCATCGCTCGACCTGATCTATGCATTGGCCGACATGCGCAACCACAAGGCTCCTGAGGAGATTGCCGAGATTGCCAAGGCCATTGACATTACCGTAGATATGCACGAGACAGCCATCCGCATGGTTCGTCCAGGCGTCACCGAGAAGGACATTGCTGCCGCTGTGTGCGAGGTGGCTCAGCGCAAGGGTTACTACCTCTCCTTCCCTACTATCGCCACCAACCACGGCGAGACACTGCACAACCACGGCTACATCCACACGCTGCAGGACGGCGACATGCTCCTGCTCGACGCTGGCGCTGAGACCGAGATGCACTACGCTGGTGACTGCACCACCACCATGCCTGTGGGACGTGACTTCGATGAGCGTCAGAAGGCTGTGCACAGCATCCTGCTCGACACTTATCAGAAGGCTGGACAGATGATCCGTCCGGGTATTACCTACCGCGAGTGCCATGTGGCTGCTTGGGCTAATATTGCTGAGGGACTTAAAGGCTTAGGTCTGATGAAGGGAGATGCGATGGAGGCTGCCGAGGCTGGCGCAGTAGCTATGTTCATGCCTCACGGCTTAGGTCACATGATGGGTATGGATGTGCATGACATGGAGAATTATGGCGAGGTTCACGTCGGCTATCCACGTGGCCAGGAGAAGGATCCACGTTTCGGCTTCCGCTCACTCCGCCTCGGCCGTACGCTCGAGCCAGGATTCGTCTTCACCGTCGAGCCAGGTATCTACTTCATCCCTGACCTGATTGATCAGTGGCGTGCAGCTGGCAAGTTCACTGATTTCATCAACTACGAGGCGCTCGAAAGCTGGAAGAACTTCGGTGGTTGCCGCAACGAGGAGGACTACCTCATCACTCCAGACGGAGCAACGCTCATTGGCCGTCATAAGCCTGGCACCATCCAGGAGATGCTCGCTTGCCGTGGGTAAAATTTTGACAGAAGAACATAAGGACATAAGAAATCTGGCAGATGCAAGTGAGTTCCACGCCCACGTTTGCATCTGCCAGAATTTATTTATAATTTCAAAAACACTTTCACACTATTTCCAGACTTCTTTTTAAGGATTTTCAACCCATTGGCATTATTTGTTGATATATTTGTTCCATCAATAGAGTGAATTGATTCTATCTGATAATCCTGTGAATAAACATTGATGATGTCTGAAGGCACACCTTCGTTTATGTTCCAGAAATTTTTCCAAGGATTAGTTTGCAGGTAAGTTTCTTTCGTCCCGACTGGAATATATAAGTTTACACTTGCATACTGGTTATTGGAGAATGATCTGCATTCAGGAGGAGTAATACATAGAAGTGTGATCGTCTCGACATTGCTACATGCCATCCAAGCAAGGCTGCTCACATTGGGTCCTATTGTATATTCTTTGGGTGATGTCATCTGCCAGAATATGTCCTTGTAATAACCTGGCACATGACCTATGTTTCTTCCAAGATACAGTTTTTCTATGTTTAGCCCATACCAAGGATGAGTAGAGCCAAGTTTTAATTCTGTGGTAGCATCCTGAATTTCGAGTTCTATGAGATTACTACATTTTTCAAAGCAGTAGTTATCTATACTTTCCACACTTTCAGGTATAGAAACCTTGCTTATTCCCGAGCATCCATAAAACACTCTTGAGCCTAATGTTTTTACACCATTTTCTATGGAGAGATTTATAATGCCAGAGCAATTTAAAAATGCGTAATCACCAATAGTTTCAATGTTGCCGGGAATAATGAAAGATGTGAATCCTTTGCAGTCAGAAAAAGCATATTTCCCAATAGTCTTAATTTTTCCAGACAATGAGATTTCATTAAGACCTGTACAATTTTGGAATGCACGACCTCCAATCTCTTCTATATTGGCACCTAAAATCACGGATGTTAATTCCGTACACTTATAAAAGGCTTTTTCTCCAATAGATACGACCGATAATGTTTTTCCATTATACTCAACTTGATCTGGGATTACAATGTCTCCACGATACGTACCCTCACCATCATGAGATACTTCTACTGTCAAATCAGTACTTGATTTGATATTATAATAGATACCATTAGACTCGAAGTCACTGGCATTTGCTATGACCGACAATGCCATAGCGCATAGTACAGATAATAATTTGTTCATATATTTAGTTGGAAGATGATGAATTATCAGATGTTATTAGGATTAACGACCTTGTCATACAAAGGTCTATCGTCCATTCCGGCACCGATTATTGGTAAAAGCCCACCCATTGCCTTAATAAGAAACAGCCACTGTTGTGGTGAGATATCCTTATAGGGATTTTTTCGCTCTCGCTCAATGTTGTAGCCATATATAGCCACATTTAGGTTGAACTTGGAGAAGCGTTCGTTGATCCTAGGCTTGAAGTAGGTCCAGAATTTGTTATAGCGTCTGAGGTGGTCAAGCTCATCTGCATGGGTTTCCTTCATCAAATACCGCATAAATACACCACGGTTGCGCATGCTGCGTTTTTCCAGTTCGGCCGCAAGCTGTCTAGCACCTGTTTCATTGAGGAAGGCGAACTGGACACAGTATTTACGAGTATCTGGACGTTTATATATCATATAGTATAGACTATCACATTCCTTGAACTTCTTCACTTCACATGTATATTCTCCAAAGGAACCTGAACTGTTTCTTTGGAGCCACGTGACCTTATATCCCTTCTTTCGGAATGGAGCCAGGTTTTCAGTATCCTGAGCAAGGCAACACGAGATCATGACCATGAGTATGTTCAGCATGAAAAAAAGTCTTTTCATAATTGTGGGTTATTGCTGTCAGCTAATCAATAATTGAAAAAACGCTCTTTGCCTCCCTACTCCATAGTTGGTAATAGTGTACAAAAAAAGACGGGAGCTTCCTACTAGTTGCTTACCCGACTTCGAGGCCTTCGCATTGCCCTTCCAATAGATAAGCAACGTTCAATAGCCCCACGTCCGTAGCGATATGCATATACCAACTCCCTGCCCACATACGGACGTGGAAGATGGTGTTGTACAATACACCACCAGTGGACACTATAACCGTTGCATTATCTTCATTGGAGAAAAGTTGCGAAGTTTTCGAAATCGAAGATAACGACGTTGTAGCGTCTTCTGTTAACAATAAAATATCAAGAGCACCTGTGAACCGACACCCTTTGACGGCTCAAATATACATCTTTATATATATAGCAAAATCGTAATGGGAAAAATGTATGTACCATACAATATTTTATACCTATTCCTCAATTTTCACCCTATCAAATTACAATTAAGTACAACAAATCGACAGAAAATCTTTCTATAAAATGATGTCTGATTATTTGGAGACAGATAAAATCTGGCAGATGCAAGAGAGCTCCATACCCCACGTATGCATCTGCCAGATGTTGCTTTCAATCCACCGCCAAGAACGCACTGCCAATCTGGTGCAAACCATCAATAATACGCTAGCGCTGGGCAGCACTTGGTTTCTTTACCGAACTTGCATAGTGGCTGAGGAGTTTCTGGTTGATTACTTAAGCACGACTGATAGCAGCCATCGTGGTATATTGTTCCAACTGTCGGAGGATGGCAGAAATAGTCAGGTGATAAGAGATCTCATATCCCTTATTAACAAGCCACTCTGGAAGTGTAACGCCATCGAATGAGATGTGGTCAGTTCACACCACCATCAGGAACCGCTCCACATCTTTCATATCCTTGCACTCCACAATAGGTGTGCCAGATGGGCGAAGCTGACGAGGCATAAAACGGCCACGGGTTACAGCATCATACATCTTATGTACGAATTCAGTCATGCCAACAATCTCGACCTTATAATCATGGGCAATATTATATAACTCATCAGCTGCAGAGCGAGAAATCTGCTCTACACCAGTAAGGTCAAATAGATACTCATCGCCCTGTGTCAGTTTCGATGAAAGACGCTCCATCATCTGACGTGTACGAAGTTCCTTGCCAAATTCTTCGGTCAATTTAATAACGTGTTTCATATTGCGAGAGTATTAATTATGAAATATAATCGTAGAGATTGAAACTGTTTGAGCAATTAAGAGGAATGCGAATCATAATGCAAGTTCCTGACCATTCCATTTCTTCAGGCAAACTTGCCACCTGCATGTTTCCCCTCAGGTTTATCATAAGAGCATTGCCCGAAAGCATTGCGAATGTACCATTCAATCCTTCAGTAATCATCTTGACATTAGACGAGATACCGTAGCCTCGGTTCTCGGCATCAGGGCGGTTCTTAGTAGAGTAACCATCCTTTGCCATATTGAGCGCCTCAGCTGCATTATCTCCGATATAATCAAGATACTTGCCCGACTGCACATAGCTGCCATAGATCGTTACGCCTTGATCGGCCAGACAGATATCGATACAATCACACTCCTTATTGTAGTCAGCATAAACGAAGCCAGTGGCTACCTGTGCATGTTGCTGGATATTGCAAATCAGTTCATCGAACAAATAAGAAATTGCGACCTTCAAAGGCTTCACTCGCTTGTCTTTACCTGACAACAAATCTTCTACCTGACCGACAATCTTATTTGCATCTTTCTCTGCAACGCTAAATTCAATCAAACCAGAGAAAAGATCAATGTCAGGAGCGACAATTTCCTTTCCACAGGATAGTTTGTATAACTTTAGCAATGATGACAAAAGTCCACAACGACCATTAATTGACCACCCGACAGATGAATCCGCCGAGTTCTCTGTTTGCTGCATTACATTGAGCAATCTAGAGATTATTGCTGAAATGTGCAAGCTATTATCAATAGAATCAACTCTGATTGTGGCCATACCAATATGTTTGAGATTTGTCAGCTGCAAATATAAGTCAAATCTGTGGCATCTCCAACTTTTTCTTCAAAAAAGACTCTGGATATACCTATTTATTGAGCCAATTGCAAGAAACAGGGTAAAAGGAGGCAAAAACACGAGAAGATTCCACAGTCTCAAGATCTTGAAACGTTACGCATTGTTCACTTTGCAATGTTTCAAAGCCTTGAAACGTTGTGAAATGTACAATTTGTAAGGTTCCAAGGTCTCTGGACGTTATGAAATGGTTCATGTGTAAGGTTTGTGAAATAATAGAGGTGAAATTCACTATTCAAAACGAGCTTTGCGAAAGATTTGACATAAGTAAAAAAAAGAGTGCATCGCTGCACTCTTTTTTATTATTTATACTCGTCCTTACGTTTCGGATTCATTGGGAACCAACCCTTCCTGACGCGCTCCCGTTGCTCAAAGACTTCGAGGATGCTCCAGAGGCACGAGCAGCCGATGACACCGAGGATGGTGCTGAGGGTCTGATTCTCGACAAAGAGCGAGCCACAGATGAAGGCAATGCCTGCGAGGAGGAACACCCACCAGCAGTGAGTGCCGAAGTAATACTCCGCCTTGATGACGATGGGATGAAAGAGGCCGATGGTGAGGAACGTCACCACGGCGATGATCAAGCCTATAAAGTTCATATATTATAATCTGTGAGCTTTGCTAATTACGAAAGGTGGGTACCTGCCTCTGGCACGTCGATGGCATCTGCCTGTGTGATGACTACCTCCTTGACACCTGCGCTGATGGCAGCGAAAGAATTCTCGAGCTTTGGCAACATACCGCCACTGACCACGCCGTCAGCGACTAACTGAGGGAACTCTGCTGCGGTGATTGATTGGATAACGCTGTCATCATCGTCCGGATTCATCAGCACGCCCTTCTTCTCGAAGCAGTACATCAGCGTCACCTCGAAGTGCTTGCACAAAGCCTTGGCTACCTCACCTGCGATGGTGTCTGCGTTGGTATTGAGCAACGAACCCTTGGTGTCATGGCCAATAGGAGACATCACTGGGACGACGCCTTTGGCAATCAGGTCACTCAGCAAGTCGGCATTGACCAGATCAATATCGCCGACAAAGCCATAGTCGACTTCCTGCGTCGTGCCATCCTCCATCTTGACCTTCTTCAAAGGACGCTTGTGCGAGACAATCACATTCATATCTGCACCCGTGAGACCCAAGGCGTTGACGCCACGAGCCTGCAACTGAGCCACGATATTCTTATTGACCAAGCCGGCATAAACCATGGTCACGACCTTCAAGGTCTCAGCGTCCGTCACACGACGGCCACCGATCATTGTCTGCGCAATACCCAGCTGCTCAGCCACTTTGGTAGCGCTACGGCCACCGCCATGCACCAGGACCTTCAGTCCTTCGATGTTGGCGAACTTATCGAGCAGATTGTTCAGCGAAGCCTCGTTCTCAACGATGGCGCCACCTACCTTTACAACGGTTAATTTCATTAGTGCCATTCTTTAATGCGCTGCTCATCCTCGAGTTTGCAGATCAGCAATACGCCATTATGTTCTGATACAATCACGTCCTTGAGTCCCTGGATGACTACCTGCTTGCCCTGTGGCATGCGTACCATACAACCCTCTGACTCAATGATTTTTACACCATCGCCAATCACAGCATTTCGGTCATCGTCCTGAGGGGTCAAGGTGTGGAGGCTGCCCCAGGTGCCGAGGTCACTCCAACCGAACTCGGCTGGCATGACGTATGCCAACTGTGTCTTCTCCATGACAGCATAGTCGATAGAAATCTTAGGGCAAGATGCATAAAGCTGATCGACCATCGCCTGCTCACGGATGGTGAAGAAAGTTGGCGCAATCTTATCCATGATGGCAGCAATCTCTGGCTGATACTGACGCAACTCACTGACGATGGTCTTGACCTGCCAGATAAACATACCTGAGTTCCAGGTAAACATGCCTGTTGAGAGATACTGCTTAGCTGTCTCAACATCTGGCTTCTCGCGGAAAGACGCTAACTTATAGATTGGCGAAAGCAATGCGGCCATAGCAGAAACACGACGAGCGCCTTTCTTACCACCCGAGTGAACCTCAAGTTGAGCCTCCTCCTGCTTCTCACCTTGCTCAATGTAGCCATATCCCGTCTCAGGACGTGTCGGCTGCATACCGAGCGTGAGGATTCTATCGCCACCCTGCACGAAGTCAAGGCCCTGAGCCACAACACGCATGAACTCGCGAGGGTTGGTCACGATATGATCCGAAGCTGCTACGACAATCGAAGCGCTTGGATCCTCTGCCTGAATCTTCCAGCTCACGTAAGCCACGCAAGGCGCGGTGTTGCGCATACAAGGCTCCAGCAGAATATGCTGAGGATTGATACCCTCGAGCTGCTCCTGCACGAGCTGTGCGAAGTTCTTGCTGGTGACTACCCAGACGTGCTCAATATCGATAAGTCCGCCGAAGCGGTCAAAAGTCTGTTGAATCATGGTGCGTCCTGTTCCCATAATGTCGAGGAACTGCTTAGGACACTGAGGAGTTGACATAGGCCAGAAGCGGCTTCCGATACCGCCGGCCATGATGACGAGATGATTTGCCATAATGTTTGATTTTCTGCGCAATAACGTTCGCGCGATTCATTTATAGATGTCGCAAAGGTAATTATTTCTCCTCTTTATCGCAAATTTTCTGGCCAAAATCAAGTCAATTATGTATTATATTGCAAAAGTTTGACTCGATTGTTATTTTTTCATGTCATTTCTTTGCATAATTTCATAATTTGGAGTATATTTGCAGCGATATAATTCGACCTTTTGGAAAGATATTTTTTATCCATATATTAACTTACAAAACATAATGCTTATGAAGAAATTTTTACTCTCTATTGCAGTTGCATTTTTAGCAACTAGTGCTTTCGCTGACACTGCACTTTCTTTGGCAGGCGGATGGCGCGCTGAACTTACTACAATACTTACTGGTGATGTAGAGTTCAAATACAAGAACTCTTATGCTCAAGTTAATCTTATTTCTGAGGAAGTAAAAGTAGCAGACATCGACGGTTTTGAGCTGGTTCTTTCTGACGATACTCCATTTGAATCTTTGCAGTACTGCGTTAAGACAGATTTAGGAGATGGCTGGTCTGGAGGTTTCTCTTCTGCAACTCCTGGCACATTCATTCCAGAAGGAGCTACCACGTTTTCCCAGATTGCTGTCCAGGCATGCAATGTTGAGAATCTTGGTAAGGTAGAGATTGTTTCTTTCAAACTTATCATGAAGGATGGTTCAAAGGTTCAGACAATTTATCAGGCTCCAGCAAGCTGGGCTGCTGATATAGTTACTCCAGTACTCTCTGGTACGGTTAAGTATTTCGAAGGCGAGTGGGGTGCAGCTGCTCTCAAGGGTGCTGAGAACATGGAGAATGTCACTATCTGTAGTTCCCTGAAATAGCTTGACTGGATTTATACTTAACCCTACCTTCAGTTGACTACTTTGATGTCTTAACCCTGGTAGGTCTTTACTATACAAGTTAGCCCTGGCATTTCTTGACCGAATGATGGGATGGTGACAGC
>JAZUDJ010000083.1:0-12577 GCA_045639585.1 Bacteroidales bacterium | reverse complement strand
ACTTTTCAGATCCATGCCAAGACCCTCGCCTTGCTGCCGGACAGTACGGATGCGAACCACAGCACTTACCGAAGCGTCATATTCAGCTCCGGGATTATTGATGACCTCAATGTTCTTGATCTGCTCAGAGTTAAGTCGCTTTAGCTCGTCGGGATCTTGCACCCTTCGGCCATTGATATAGAAGATAGGTTCTCCGCGACCGATGACTTCCAGCTTCTCCCCTTGACGTATCATACCAGGCGTCTTGGCCAAGACATCTGCTGCTGAACCTGCATGCTCAAGGATAGAACCTACGATACGCGTCTCAATAGAATTTCCTTTCATGCGGGTGCGAGGTGCGTTGCTTGTAACGGTCACTTGATCAAGAAGTTGCGTCTGCTCAGTGATGCTGACTTGCGTACTATCTGTGAGTACGTGTCGCTTGCCATCGCTCTGAGCGCGGAGGATGCTATACCCGCTAAAAAGGGATAAGATAGCGAGAATTACGGCTCGCCAGGCAGAGGTATTATAATCTTTCATATTGTGATGGGTAGGGTTTATTGTTTTGTAGAGTATGGGTTGTGAAGAATTGTGGCGTCATACATTGCATTGATAAACTCGGAATACATAGAAGTTGAACACTGGATAAGATACTCACCTTCGGCTTCAAAATCATACAACTCATTACCAAGGACATAAGCGTCACCGATGCGTTTCAGAATACCCTGATTGCCTAATCTTCCTTTCTGATCACGATAAATAGAACTGTCGAAATATTCCAACTTGACCATCTGGCGGAAATGCTCGCGCAGCAGATTCAACTGCAATTCCGTACACGGTTCTCGAGCGAACACTTCGAGGCAACGACGGACATCTTTTAGCGCCTGTTCCTCCATGCCAGGTTTCGCTTCGATGTGGAAGCAGAGACACTCTCGGTCTTTCCCATCGAGGATAAAGTTCGGATAAACTATGACATTTTTCACAGATTCAGGCAAACCTTCCTTACTTTTCAGATCTGTAAAGCGAAAATCCGTGTACAACGTCAAGAGACAGAAATTAGCCAAATGCTGGATGGAGAACGAGGTGGATCTGAGGTCTGGATGCACGGACGGAACGATAGGAATACGCAAGTCAATCCGACCTTCAAATTGCGACATGATGCCACTGAAACGGTTCTCTTCAATACGACGGAGCGCTTTTTCATATTCAATGTTTCCCACTGCGATTACCGCCTGCTCTGCCTCACGAACCACTCGTTGCACAATGCATGAATCTTGCGGATAATCCTCGCGCTCATTCTTGTAAAGAAAATAGCGGGTACCGTCCGAAAGGAATCCTTGATGCAAGGCGGTATCTATCGGAATCGTTGATCCGCCCTCACGAGAAAAATAAAAACCATCCTGACAGACATAGTCTTCACGCTCAGGATTCTGGGATTTGCAACATGCAAAGTTTGTCATTGCAAGAGCTGCGAGTAAAAAATAATACTTTTTCATTATTTAGTTTGTTTAGGGTTTGTGCACTCATAAAGAGTACGCTGCATTCTGGCAGTGCGCATCTGGAAGAATTGTGGCGCAAAGATAAAACCTTTCGTCAACCCCTGCAAGGCCTCGGGACAGACACCTCGGAATGTGGGATATTTGCCAAGGGTGGGACAGAAGGAAAGCTTCTCTCAGGATGATACATGATGTTACAAAAGTGGGATTCTCTTTTCCAAAAGACAGTTATTCCTTTCCAAATATCCCGTTTAACGATATTTAGAGCCAGGTTTTTGTGTTTTTCCTTGGTATGTCGTATCTTTGCGCTGTTTTTAATTGTCATTTATGAAACCTATTCCTCGCATCGTCATTTCTGACTATCTGTGTTACGGCGTCGGATTCTTCTTGTTTATCGTACTGCTTGAACCATTCGGTACACGGGACTTTATCCAGGCCAATGTGAATCCATATTATTTCTATGTGGTTGAGGCTGTCTGCTTCTTCCTCATCTTATTATTGTGTGAGTGTCTGACATCTTATGTATTTCATCTTCCAGCAGATTATTCGCAATCGAGAGAGTATCAGATAAGGCGTCTGCTTTACTTCGCCATCCCCTGTGTTTTGATAAATACAGTGTTCGATGGAGAGTTCTTCGTCATCATCCGTTGGGGATGGGAAAGATGGTATTATCTGTGGCAGGATTATGACGGTAGCTTCACGCTGAAGTGGTTCTTTCATGATCTGAAAGAGGCTGTCTCTGTTGGTGCATTTATCATCGCATATCAGATTTTTGTTACCAATAATCGTATGCAGCGATATCAGATAGAAGAACTGCAATCAATCAATAATCTGCTTGAAATAGAACATGACTCTGCTCAAAATCATGCCGAGCCAGAAAAGATCGTGCTACAGGGAGAGAGCCGCGAATCGATCATTATCAATCCCTCAGACATCCTTTATGTCGAGTCACTGGCCAATTATGTCAATATCGTTTTCTTCTCCGCATCTGACCTGATACAGAAAAGGCTCAGAATTTCCTTGAGAGATCTCGAAGAAACTCTGAGCCCTTATCCCTTCATCTTCCACATTCATCGCGCATTTCTTGTCAACCTGAATTATATCACTCAGGTTTCCGGTAATGCAGCTGGTTATAAACTCCAGCTCTTCGGCACGGATAAAGTGCTACCTGTCTCTAAGGCAAATGTCGGGAGATTTAAGGAGTTGATAGAGAAGTGGGGAAATTCGTGATTGCCCCTTTTTATCGCCGATTTCTGGATTTATCGCCGATTTTGTTGTTTTATCGCCGATATTTGAGATTCTTGTCTTTCTTGTTCGGGTACTTGTTCGGGTGCTTGTTCGGGTATTCAAGAGCTTGTTGAAAGAATGGCGCTACGTAACTCATTGTGCTAAAACTTGAATTTGGCAATGGATATCACCGCCTCGTATGATTGGCGAGCCGCCTTAACCTCTTCTATGCTTACCGTACGAGGATTGTCTATCTTAGTTGCAAAGCGAAGCGCTTCTTCTCCGACTAAGACGGGTGTTTCTTTTATTGGGGTGGCCATATTATGTAAAAGGGAGAAAATCTTAGCTATTTAAGGTCAAAACTATATTAAAAATCATGATGCGAACGCTTTTCGTTCTTTGATTTTAGCGATAGTCTCTTCTTGCATTCTTTGCAAAGATGATTTTTTCCCGTATCTCCAAAACATTTCTCAATAAAACAAAAAACGTCCGCAAAATAATTGCAGACGCTTTCGGCGGAGAGAACGAGATTCGAACTCGTGGAGCCCTAATCAGGCTCGTCGGTTTAGCAAACCGGTGGTTTCAGCCACTCACCCATCTCTCCAGTCAGAGGATACAGGATTGTATCTGATTATGCAGAATCACGTCTTCTGGTGATTAAGCGGGTGCAAAGATAAGGGATAATAACGATACTTCCAAATTTTTTGGTCAAAAAAATGTGAAAAAGGGGGAGATTGTGCGAAAAATAGGAGGGGAGAGAGTTGTTTTCGGTAGAAAATTAGTATCTTTGCACCCGATAATAAAAGATAATTGCAATATGGCAAAGAAAGAAAGTAAAGATAAAAAGGATAAGAAGCAAGGCGGTAATGCCAAGAAGGTGATCCTGGCGGTGGTGGCCGTGGTGCTGCTGGCTGCAGGAGGTATCGGCTACTGGATGTGGAACCGCCTGACGCGTATGCCAGCTGTCGAGAAAACCGAGTGGGTTTACATCGAAGGCAATGAGCTGAAGACCCCTGAGGTACTGACGGACAGCCGCATCAAGCAGGCGCTGGAGTTCTATAAGTTCGACGAGAAACTGCAGGCAGGAAGCCTGGAGGGAGCTTATCGCATTGACAGTGGCATGACTGCCAGAGCGGTGGCGCAGAAGATCTGTTTCCACCAGCAGACACCGGTGCGTATCACCTTCCACGAGATGCGACTCAAGGAGCAGTGGGCCGGCAAGGTCAGCGAGAAGCTGATGTGCGACAGCGCTTCGATCATGGTGGCGATGCTCGATCCGGAGTTCCTGCAGGAGGCGGAGACAGATGAACAGAATGTCATCGGTATCTTATTGCCAGATACTTACGAGGTGTACTGGAATGTCAAGCCGAAGGACCTGATGCAGCGTATGCTCAAGGAATATCGCAAGTTCTGGAGCGAAGCGCGTGTGGCCAAGGCCGACGGCTGGGGATTGACTCCACAGGAGGTGACCATCCTGGGAAGTATTGCCGAGGAAGAGACGCAGAACCGTTCGGAGCGCGGCGTAGTGGCCATGCTCTACTGGAACCGTCTGCAGTTCGACATGCCTCTGCAAGCCGACCCGACGGTGAAGTTCGCACTGAAGGATTTCGGTTTGAAGCGTATCCTCAACAAGCACCTCGAGGTGGAGTCACCATACAATACCTACAAGTACGCCGGCTTGCCTCCAGGACCTATCCGCATGGTCGACAAGGCAACGCTCGACACCATCCTCAACGCTCGCATCCATACCTATCTTTATATGTGTGCAAAACCGGACTTTTCGGGCAAGCATAATTTCGCCACCACCTACAGTGAGCACCTGCGCAATGCTGAGGCGTATCATCGTGCACTGGATGCGCGATGAAGGAAAAAGGAAAAGTGAAAAAGGGAAAGCGTTTCGAGGTTCGAAGATGACAAATCGGCACGAACTCGGGCCTTTGGATAGTTTTTTTGCCTGATAATTTGGTAGATTGATGGAAAAAAATTATCTTTGCGCGCAAATAAAGTAATTGGTAATTCGTAATTTGTAATTATATAAGATGCCAGATATATCAGAACGTGGCAAACAAATGCCACTCTCACCTATCCGTAAGCTCGTGCCATTGGCTAATGCTGCCAAGGCTCGTGGCGTGAAGGTGTATCATCTTAATATCGGTCAGCCAGACCTCAACACCATGCAGGCTGGCTTGGATTCATTGAAAAAGATTGACCGTAAGATCCTGGAGTACTCTCCATCAGAGGGTATCAAGTCTCTGCGTGAGAAGTTGCTCGGCTACTATCGCCGCTTCAAGATCAACGTTGACCTCGAGGATATCATTGTCACTACCGGTGGCTCGGAGGCTGTGCTGTTTGCCTTCATGTCTTGCCTCAATCCGGGTGACGAGCTCATCGTGCCAGAGCCAGCGTATGCCAACTATATGTCGTTCGCAATCGTTGCCGGAGCGGTGATTAAGAGTATTCCTACCCGCATCGACGAAGGCTTTGCTTTGCCTCCGATGGAGGAGTTTGAGAAGCTTATCACTCCTCGCACCAAGGGTATCCTGATCTGCAACCCTAACAACCCAACCGGCTACCTTTACAGCCGTAAGGAGATGAACCAGTTGCGCGACATCGTAGAGAAGCATGACCTCTTCCTCTTCTCCGATGAGGTGTACCGCGAGTTTATCTACACTGGTTCGCCATACATTTCGGCCATGCACCTTGAGGGTATTGAGCAGAACGTCATCCTTATTGACTCTGTGTCAAAGCGCTACTCTGAGACGGGTATCCGTGTCGGCTCTATCGTCACCAAGAACGCCGCTGTGCGCCAGAATATCATGAAGTTCTGCCAGGCTCGTCTGTCTCCACCGTTGCTCGGCCAGATTGTGGCTGAGGCTTCTATCGACGCAGATCCTGAGTACATGCTCGATACTTACGATGAGTATGTGGAGCGCCGTAAGTTCCTGATTGATGGCTTGAACCGTATTGACGGTGTCTATTCGCCAGTGCCAATGGGTGCATTCTATACTATGGTGAAGTTGCCAGTGGACGATGCGGAGAAGTTCTGCGCGTGGTGTCTGAGCGACTTTGAGTTCGAGGGTTGTACCGTCATGATGGCTCCGGGCAATGGCTTCTACGTCACTCCAGGCCTCGGTAAGAATGAGGTGCGTATGGCTTACGTGCTCAATAAGGAAGACCTCAAGCATGCACTCATCGTGCTGGGTAAGGCCATCAAGGTCTACCAGGCAACGGTGATGGCTCAGGAGGAATAATTCATAATTACGAATTCATAATTCATAATTTTGTCTTTAGCTTTCGACATAGCCAAGCGCATCCATTTTGACTCAGGCGTTCCGACCGATGGTGGGAGCGCCTACCGTGTTTCAAGGCCAGCGGTCAGGATAGCCATTGCGGGCATAGCCATCGGTGTGGCTGTGATGCTCATCACGGTGGGTATCGTGGTGGGCTTCAAGGAGGAGATCCGGCAGAAGGTCATCGGCTTCGGTGGCCATCTGCAGGTGCAGGCGCTGGTCAATAACCAGACGTATGAATTGCCTCCTATCTGCGTGAGCGACAGCTTGCTCGGAGAGATCTCGGCTATGGAAGGTGTGGAGCGTGTTGAACCGTTTATTACCAAGCCGTCGATTATCAAGTCGGAGACAGACTTTCTCAGCGTGGTGGTGAAAGGAGTGGATTTTAGTGAGGAATTAGGAGTTAGGAGTGAGGAGTTGAGTGACCGTGACGTCATCCTCAGCCGCCCCATTGCCGACAAGCTGCAGCTGAAGGTGGGGGATGAGGTGCCTTTCTACTTTATCCAAGCCGACAGGGATGCAGATCCTTTTGCCTTAGGTGCTGAGAATGCCAAGGTGAAGGTGCGCAAGCTGCACGTGGCAGACATCTATCAGACACACTTCTCGGAGGTGGATCAGCAGATGGTCTTTGCCAGCCTTCCGCTCTTGCAGCAGATCAGTGGCTGGGACGAAGACATGGTGAGTGGTCTCTCCATCAACATCGATGATTTTGAGCGACTGGAAGAACGCCAGTTTGCACTCATTGACCGTCTCATTACGACTACCGACAGGGAGGGAACTCCCTTCTATGTACAAACCGTCGAACAGCTGAATCCGACGATCTTCAGCTGGCTCGCATTGCTCGATACCAACGTCTGGGTCATACTGATCCTCATCGCCGTGGTGGCAGCATTCACGATGATCAGCGGCTTGCTGATTATCATCCTGGAACGTACGCAGATGATTGGCATACTTAAGGCGCAAGGTCTTGATAATGGCCGTCTGCGCCACGTCTTCCTCTGGGTTGCGCTCTTCCTGACCGGTCAGGGCATGCTCTGGGGCAACGCTATTGGCCTCGCCGCCTGCTATGTGCAATGGCACTGGCACGTGATGAAGCTAGATCCAACCACCTACTATTTGGAGTGGGTACCTATTGACCTGAGCGTACCGATGATCTTGCTGATCAACCTCGGTACGGTAGCCATTACGCTGCTGGTGCTCTTAGGCCCGTCGGCGCTGGTGGCACGAATCTCACCGGTCAAAGCAATACTATCAGAATAACTATCTGAAACTAAAAACATAACACACAACATACATACTATGAAACGTACCAAATCCTCTTTGTTTTTGCTGGCAATAGCTGCCGCCTGTGGCCTTAGTTCTTGCCAAACCCCTTCGTCCGATCAGGATCTTAATGCGTCTCTGCAGTCTTATCTCAAGGACCTGCCATTCGAGATGCCAGCTATGCAGGCTCCTGTCTTCCCTGCTACCCGTCTCTCCATCACCGACTGTGGCGGCATTGGCGATGGCCATGCTGACAACACCCGCGCTTTCGCTGACGCTATGCGACAGCTCGAGGAGCAGGGTGGTGGCCACCTCGTCGTACCACGAGGCGTATGGTTCACGGGCCCTATCACCTTTGAGAGCAATGTCGACCTGCACTTGGAGGACGGCGCCGTCATCCTCTTCTCTGGCGATTATGATAAGTATCCAATCGTCAATACTTACTTCGAAGGCCTCAAGACCAAGCGTTGCCAGAGTCCGCTCAACGCTGACGGCAAGCAGAATATCGCCATCACCGGCTTTGGTACGATTGATGGCAATGGTGATGCTTGGCGCTGGATCAAGCGTTCGAAGCTCACTGACGGCCAGTGGAAGGCGCTCCAGAAGCAAGGTGGTGTGACTGGCGAGGCTCAGGGTTTCGAGCTCTGGGCTCCTACCCAAGCCATCCTCGAAGAGTTGCAGAAATGTGACATGAACGTACCAAACTGGTGCCAGACAGAGAAGGACTGGGAGTTGGCACGCGACTTCCTCCGCCCAACCTTGCTCGACTTCAAGAAGTGCCAGAATGTCCTGCTCGAAGGCGTCTGTTTCCAGAACTCACCAGCGTGGAACCTCCACCCATTCATGTGCGAGAACGTCATCATCCGCGACGTGATGGTCATCAATCCTTGGAACAGCCAGAATGGCGACGGCCTTGACATTGAGGCTTGTAAGAACGTGCTGGTGGTCAATACCAAGTTCGACGTCGGCGATGATGCTATCTGTGTCAAGAGTGGCAAGAACCAGGATGGCCGTGACCTGAAGACTCCTTGCGAGAATGTGGTAGTCAGCAACTGCGCCGTCTATCATGGACATGGCGGCTTCGTCGTCGGTTCGGAAATGTCGAGCGGCGTCAAGAACGTCAGCGTCAAGAATTGTATGTTCCTCGGCACCGACGTTGGCCTCCGCTTCAAGTCGGCTCGTGGCCGTGGTGGCGTGGTGGAGAATATCCACATCGACAATGTCAACATGATCAATATCCCTACCGACTGCATTCTCTTTGACCTTCACTACACCGGCCTTTCGGCCAGCGACGCGATGAAGCTCAAGCAGGAGATGGCCGCCAAGGGTATCGTGCCAGAGCGTGACATGCAGCCAGTGAGCGAGGAAACCCCTCAGTTCAAGGACATATATATTAATAATGTGACCTGCCAGGGTGCTCTTCGCGCTTTCTACTTCAACGGCTTGCCAGAAATGCCAGTCACCAACATCAACATCACCAACACTCAGGTGACTGCTGACTTCGGTATTGAGATCAACGAGAGCAAGGACATCCAGATCTCTAACGTTCAGCTCTACTTGCCAGAGGGTATTGATCCTGTGATGACAGAGTATGCTGAGAATGTCAATATCTCAGGCCTTACGGTCAATGGTAAGGCGCTCTAACCTTTAATGTTTAGCCACTAATCTTTAGTCTTTAGCCATTAATTTATATGAAGCACTATCTTCTTTCTACGCTCGCCTTGGCCGCCACTTGCGTCCTGGCTCAGGAGCATCAGGAGATGGCTTACGTAGCCTCGACTGCACAGCTGACCCTGGATAATGTCGGCAAGAAAGGCGTTGTCACTCTGCAGGTTACCAATCCGAATGCGACGGAGTATAAGGACGCGCCTGTATGCGTCAAGCTCCCAGCCGCCCTCAAATATAAGTCAGCTACCGTCCGTGTGGATGGGGTAGAGGAGCCTTCTCAGCTCGATGATCTTAATGGCGATGGTGTCTTCGATGAGTTGGCCTTGGTCGTGGATCTTGCTGCCAACGAGAGCAAGTCGCTGGAGGTGACATTTGGCAAGAAGCCACTCCCTGCTGATCGTTACGAGAGCCGCGTCTTCACCACTATGCGCCGTCGTCTGGTCAAGAAAGGTCGCACCATCGACCTGACGGAGCAGAATCCATTGATCGACACTATCTCGTGCACCTCCGACGCTTATTATAACGAGGTCTTCCCGCATGGCCTCTGCTTCGAGAATGAGATCATGGGTTACCGTGTCTACTTCCGCAGCGACCAGGGTACGGATCTCTATGGCAAGCGCGTGCCACAGCTCGAACTGGAGCGCTCCATGTGGTACACTCCAGAAATCCGCGACTCTGCGGCTATCTACAGCTACGGCGAGGATTATATCATCGTCGGCCAGACAGCGACACTCGGTACCCTCCGTGGCTGGGATGACTCGAAGGATGATCCGAACTACGTCAATACCCCATCAGGCGCCAAGCTCGCCGATCCTTGCATGCAGATGCTCAAGCCATTCGACTGGCGTCAGGCAAAGATTGTCGCCAAAGGTCCTGTCCGCACGGTTGTCGATATGAATGTGGAAGGTTGGGAGTATAAGGGTCAGAAACTCAATACGAAGAGTCGCTATATTCTGTATGCGGGTAATCGAGAGCACCAGATTGTGCAGCAGATTGCCCCCTACACCGCTCTCGAGTTCGTCACTGGTGTCATGAAAGTCGGCTCACTCAACCATGACAGCGTAGATGTTGCCATCAACGAATATATGTTTGACGGAGAAGGCCTCTGCGCCTCTTATGGCAAGGATTGGCCGGATGGCAATCGCAAAAACTTCCCATACATGAGCAAGGCGGCGCTGGCTCTTGACCTCCCTACTACCAACGTCACCCGTGTCATCGACCGTCGCGAGCAGATCCTCTATGGCGTGAAGCTCAATGCTGACGGCTCGCTCATCTACCGCGCTGCCTGTGCGGCTCCTGACCTTGAGACCTTTGCTCCAACCACTGATGGCCGATGGGATTATCAGAAATGGTTCGAGTGGGTGCGCCAGTGGAAGAAGCAACTCCCTGCAGTCGTTGAATTCGTAGGTATAAAGTAACAACTACCTCAGCGCCAGGACTCAAGGCTACACAGATCAAACTGATGACAAAATAACGTGGAAGCTGACATTGCGTACGCGATGTCAGCTTCCACGGCCACGGCATCCTCTACACCGTACAGTGTAGGAGATGCCGAGCTGAAGGCATCCTACACCAGGTACCGAGTTTAGGATGCCGTGATCAAGGAATGGATGTCTTGCATGCAGGACGTCCATTCTTACGTTCAGGAATGGACAATTTGCATTCACGGCGTCCTTTCCTTGACCAAAAATTGCATCTCCAGAGTTCCGGCCAGCATTTAATGCAAAAAATACGATTTTTTCGCTCTTTTTTTGCCCGCCCCCTTGTTTCCGCCAAATCTTTTTCTTATCTTTGCACCCGCTTTTGAGAAAACACATTTATCTACTCAATTTCTGACAAACTTTGCTTACTAAGTGCCAATCCTAAAAGCTTAACTAACTTCATTATCAATTTTATCTTTTTTTTACTTTTACATGTTAGAAAACTTCACCCAGCGTGAGCCAGCTACAGAGGTAGCTGGTAAGACCCTTGTCGAGGAATTCATGGCCATGAGCTACGAGTTCCGTCGCAACGTACTTTCCGATAAGTACGAAATGAGAGAAGTCTGCAACGACAGCGAAGCAGATGCTCTACCTAAACCTTGGCGAACTGTGACCCGCGAGAGCCAGAACTCCCTTATCCGCCGTGCTAAGCGCGAGCTCGGAGACCTGAAAGGCCTGAAAGCCAGCATCGACGAGTACATCCACTCCGAAGAGACGCCTGACTACGACCCCATCGCAGAGTATCTCAACCAGCTCCCTGCTTGGGACGGCTATGACCACGTCCGGGAGCTCTTCCAGCGTCTTCCCGGGGTGACCGAAGAGCAGCTCTGCCAGCACAGCGTCTGGCTCCGTAGCTGCGTCGCTCACTGGCTCCAGCTCGACAATCTTCATGGCAACGAGCAGGTGCTGACCCTCATCGGCGCACAGGGCTGTGGCAAGAGTACCTTCTGTGCACAGCTCCTCCCTCCTGAGTTCCGCGAGTATTACCTCGATCACGTCAACCTCGGCAACAAGTTCGACAAGGAGATGGCGCTGACCAGCAACCTCCTGGTCAATATCGACGAGCTTGATCAGATCAAATCCGGCAAGCAGGCCGAGCTGAAGCAGATGCTCTCGAAGATCCAGGTCAACGGCCGTCCGATCTTCGGCAAAGCCCAGCGCTCCCGCAAGCGTTATGCCTCATTTGTAGCCACTACTAACAACCCTCGCCCGTTGCAAGATACGACCGGCTCCCGTCGCTACTTATGTGTAGAAATTCCTCAGGATACGATCATCCTCAACGACCATCCTATCGAGTATGATCAGCTCTACGCTCAGGTCGTTCATGAGGTCCTCGTGCAGCACCTCCCTTATTGGTTCACATCCGCCGAGACAAGACGCATCGAGGAGATGAACGTAAAGTTCCAGCGCATCAGCGACCTCGAATCCATGGTCACCACTTGTTTCCGCCGGCCAGAGGCTGAGGAGGTAGTCATTCCTCTGCAGACACGAGACATTGTATATATCCTGTGCAAGAATTTCCCGGAGGTCAGACCTACTCAGGGTATGGCAGTCAAGGTCGGCCGTCTGCTGACAGCATTGAACTTTGAGCGCAAGGAAATCAACAAAGGAACGGTCTATTACATCGTCCCGATGAAGAAAATCGCCTGATTCGCCATTTTATCTGCCATCTGCCACAAGTCGTGGTTAACCCATTCATTCATAAACTGATGACTTGTGGCAGATCATTAATTTATCTGCCACTATCTGCCACTATCTGCCACGCGAAATGCTATATGAGAATCAGTAAGTTACAGCGTTTGTGGCAGAGTGGCAGATAAATTGAGATTCATTGAAAATTCTAATTCAATGTAGATGGTGTGAAGAAGATTTATTGCTATAACGGAATCTTGCCAGACAATAAATGTATGTCTTTTGCTCGCTGTCAGGCTCGAAACAGCCAAGAATGTGCTTGTAGCATCATTTTTCAATTCAAAATAAACCATTATATATAATAAATTTGTATCTTTGCAAAAAAATAACTGACACGCAATACTATGGCATTACCCATTAATGTAGAAAAACTCTTAAAAGGCAATATCGTGGAGTGGGAACGTCTGGAAAAGATAGGGAAAAGGGAGACGGTGCTACCAGTTACCCCCCCCCCTAGTTACCCCCTGGTTGCCCCCTAGTT
>JAZUDJ010000082.1:0-22999 GCA_045639585.1 Bacteroidales bacterium | reverse complement strand
CTCTACTACCGATGCTGACTTCGTTGTCAAGCTCATCGACGTCTTCCCTGATGACTTCGCTTATGCTGATAGCCTCTTCACCGACAAGCCTGCAGTCACCTCTGGCCGCAATGGCCGCTACCTCATGGCTGGCTGCCAGATGATGGTACGCTGGGAAATCATGCGCGGCAAGTATCGCAACACTGCTGGCGTTGCTGATATCAATAACACCGACGTCAACGTCGATCCTGTGCCATTCAAGCCAGGTGAGGTTACACCAGTCAAGTTCCGCCTCAACGACGTACAGCATACCTTCCTGCCAGGTCACCGTGTGATGGTACAGGTACAGAGCTCTATGTATCCTTTGTTCGATGTCAATCCTCAGCAGTTCCTTGATATTTATCACTGTACCAAGGATGATTTCGTACCATGTACCGTGACTTTGCATCCTGGCTCTAAGCTGCTGCTGCCAGTGGTGAAATAATTCCTAACTTTTATAAATAGTATGCTCGAAAAAGAAGAACGCGAACGCATCATTGCGCTCATCAACCGTGAGGTTGTCCCTGCCATCGGCTGTACCGAACCTATGGCTGTATCGCTTTGTGTGGCTAAGGCTACCGAGGCCTTAGGCTCTGTACCAGCACATATCGATGTGCTACTCAGTGCCAACATTCTCAAGAATGCCATGGGTGTAGGAATCCCTGGCACGGGTATGATTGGACTTCCTATTGCTGTGGCACTCGGTGCGCTGATCGGCAAAAGTGAGTATGGCCTTGAAGTGCTTCGTAACACCAATCCCGAGGCTGTTGAGGCCGGTAAGAAATATATCGAAAAGGATAATATTACCATCGGCCTGAAGCAGGACATCACCGAGAAGCTCTATATCGAGGTGATCTGCACTGGGGAGGACGGTTCTTCTTCTATGGCAATCATTGCCCATGAGCATACTCATTTTATATATGTCTCGAAGACTTCTGCTGAGGGTCGTTGTACCGTATTGCTTGACAATCCTGTAACTGAAGAGGAAGGACAAGGAGAAAAAGCACTGAAGCTCAACCTGCATCTGGTGTATGAATTCGCAACCACCTCTCCTATTGAGGAACTGAACTTCATCAACGAAGCTCGTCGCCTCAACGAGAATGCTGCTAACGAGGCGCTCAAAGGCAACTACGGCCACTCGCTCGGCAAGACCCTGCAGCGTCCTTTGGGTATCGGCATCATGGGTCATTCCATCTTCAGCCACATTCTCTCGGCCACTTCTGCCGCCTGTGATGCTCGTATGGCAGGTGCTATGGTGCCTGTGATGAGCAATTCCGGCTCTGGTAATCAGGGTATTTCGTGCACCATGCCTGTAGTTGTCTTTGGTGAAGAGAACCACAACACCGAGGAAGAGCTCACCAGAGCGCTTATCCTCAGTCACCTCACAGCTATCTATATCAAGCAGTCACTCGGTCGTCTCAGTGCGCTCTGTGGTTGTGTAGTAGCCTCTACAGGTTCGAGCTGCGGTATCACCTACCTGATGGGTGGCAACTACGAGCAGATCACCTATTCTGTCAAGAATATGATTGCCAACCTGGCTGGTATGGTGTGCGATGGTGCTAAACCTTCCTGCGCTTTGAAAGTCTCATCTGGTGTCTCTACCGCGGTTCTTTCGGCTATGTTGGCTATCCAGAACCGTTCAGTCACCAGCTACGAAGGCCTCATCGAGGACGACGTTGACCGTTGTATCCGCAATCTGACTCGTGTGGGTGGCAATGGCATGAATGAGACCGATAAGACGGTTCTCGACATTATGACACATAAACAATGAATTAGGAATGAGGAATGAGGAGTGAGGAATTAAAACCCACTCCATTCGCAGCATAGCTAACAATTCCTCACTCCTAACTCCTAATTCCTAATTAAAAAATGATTAAATGCCTTATCATTGGTAGTGGCCCTGCCGGCTATACCGCTGCTATTTACGCTTCTCGCTCTGGCTTGAATCCTGTCGTTTACGAGGGCCCAATCAGTGGCGGACAGCTGACACAGACCACTGAGATTGAGAATTTCCCAGGTTATCCTGACGGAACCACAGGTCCTGAACTGATGGAAGATCTCCGTCGTCAGGCTGAGCGCCTCGGTGCAGAGGTTCGCTTCGGTATTGTCGATAAAGTAGAATTCAGCACCACTGGTGGCGCTCATAAAGTACATGTTGACGATGGCACCGAACTTGAGGCTCAGACCATCATCATCTCTACCGGTGCATCGGCTAAGTATCTCGGCCTTGCTGACGAACAGAAATATGCAGGTATGGGTGTCTCTGCCTGTGCTACCTGTGACGGTTTCTTCTATCGCAAGAAGGTCGTTGCTGTAGTCGGTGGTGGCGATACTGCTTGTGAAGAGGCTCAGTACCTCTCACATCTGGCTAAGAAGGTTTATCTCATCGTCCGTCGCAACGTGCTTCGTGCCAGCGAGGCCATGCAGAAGAAAGTCAAGGAGTGCGAGAATATCGAGATCCTTTGGGAGACTCAGACCGTCGGCCTCTTCGGCGAGGGTGGCGTAGAAGGTGCTCATCTCGTAAAGGGCAAAGGTACCGACCATGAGGAAATGCTCGATATTGCTATCGACGGCTTCTTCCTTGCCATCGGTCACCATCCTAACACCGAGGTATTCCTTCCAAAGACCGATGCAGACGGTACTCAGCACGCTGGTGTAGAGGTTGATGAGCATGGTTACATCAAGGTACAGCACCCAACCACTGCTACCAACATCCCTGGTGTCTTCGCAGCTGGTGACGTTGCTGACCCTATCTACCGTCAGGCTATCTCTGCTGCCGGTTCTGGCTGCCACGCAGCTATGGATGCAGAGAAGTATCTTAACAAGTAAAACTTTACATACATGCCCCGTCTAAGCCTTTTATTACTATTATTCAACCTCGCTGTCCTGCCGACTTACGCTAGTTCGTCAGAATATGATGAACATAAGCCTGTAGGATGGGGAAGTGTGGAATCTGTGACTACTGGTAGTGAAGACGAGAATCAAGTTACTGTTACGACTTTCGAAGAACTGAAAGCAGCATTCAAGGGAACAGACAAGAAAACCATTTTTATCAATGGTGAACTGAAAGTCGACGGTCAAGTCTCTTTCGACAAGGTGCAGAACAAAACCCTTTACGGCTTGCCTGGTTCTGCATTGGTCAATGATGTTCACAGCGAGACTGTAAGCAAGTCTGGCATCATGCTGATCAAGAACAGCAGCAATATCATACTGCGTAACCTTACATTCAAGGGTGCAGGTGCGTATGATATAGATGGTAATGACAACTTGACGCTCCAGAACTGCCAGCATATTTGGGTCGATCATTGTGATTTCCAGGACGGCGTAGACGGTAATTTCGATGTAAATAACGGCTCTGACTATATTTCTGTCACCTGGTGTCGTTTCCGTTATCTGATTGCTCCATGGGCAGGCGGTAGCGGAGGTTCGAATAATCACTGCTACAGCAATCTGGTGGGTGGAAGTGATACTAATGCCAGCAAGGACGAAGGTCATCTCAACATTACCTATGCCAATTGTTGGTGGGATGAAGGATGTATTGAACGTATGCCACGCGTCCGTTTCGGAAAAGTACATATTCTCAACTGCTTGTATACAAGCACTAAAACAAATTATTGTGTAGGCGGTGGTTATCTCTCTAATATATATATTGAGAACAGCGCATTTGTCAATGTCAAGAATCCTTGGAAAAACTACGCTACCAAAACCGGATATACTGACTATAACGTCACAATGGTAGGAAATAAGGGTGTTGGTACCAAGGGAACAGAAGATAAACAGGAGAAGAAAGGTGACATCAGCTATTTCATTCCTTCAGATCACTACACTTACACAGCATACGATGCTTCTTTAGTGCAGGAAACTGTAAGCGACGAAAAGACTGGTGCTGGTGCAACACTCAAAGAGAATCAGCTCAATGCAACCTCAATCTCCAGCATTCGTCAGGATATTTCAGATACTGATGTGGTTTATGATCTGATGGGCAAGAGAGTATATAGCTACGAAAAGTCTGGTATATACATCAAAAATGGTCGTAAGGTGATTATGAGATAAATAAAAAGGTCTCGGACGAAAATGTCTGAGACCTTTTTATTTGTTGTAAGAATCAATTTTTTACTTCATGCGATTACCGAAACGTACGCTTCCACCATCTAGCACATCGATAGAATCTGCAGCTGCTGCGCGGGTTGGAGCATAATAGTACTCATCATAGTAGTAGTATCCCCAGCCATTGTGGTAGTAATCACCATAATCGTTCCAGTAAGGATTCCAGTCATAGTAATCAGCATACTTATCAAGCTGGAAGCGCTCTGAACCATTATCAAAGTAACCTGAGAAATAAGATCTGGTCATGCGATAATCACGAATGACGGTATCATACTCTGAGTCATGACAATACTCCAGATAGATATTCTGGTTACGTACCTCCCAGTGGAAAGAGTGATAGACCTTCTTATAAGGGCCTCTCTTATAATAATCTACCTGATATCCATAACCATGAGTAGCATAGTTATAATCAGGATAGAATGAGATATCTGTATCATAGCTATCATAAGTAGCCACATAATTACCATAACGATCATAGTAATCATAGTACATACCGAAATTACCATACCAGTCTCCTGAGAGAGTAATAGAGGTATCAACATCTTCATCGTAGCAAGATGTAAAGGTCATGGCGGTCATGACCATGGCGGTCAACATACCGAAAAACTTCTTCATTGTCATAGTCATAGAGTTTTTATCGTTTTCTGTCTTTAAGACGGAAATAAATTAGAAAGGTTTAATTAGATATTTAGATCATAAAAAACAAAAAAGGAGCTGAATCAAATTGAAATCAGCTCCTTTATATATTATTGTCAGGTAAAATTATACCTTGCAGTCACCCCAAGTGAGGTAGATAGCACCCCAAGTGAAGCCAGAGCCGAAGGCTGCAAGCATCAGGCGGTCACCCTTCTTGAGTTTGCCCTCAAGAGCTGCTTCGTGAAGAGCAATAGGAATAGATGCTGAAGAGGTATTACCTACATGATCAATGTTGCAGATCACCTTCTCTTCAGGAGCGTTGCAGTGCTCACGTACAGCATCGATGATGCGCTTGTTAGCCTGGTGAGTGCAGATCCAGTCGATATCGTCCATAGTGAGGTTGCCCTCCTCCATTACCTCGCTCACAGCGCTGGTCATGAAGGTAACAGCCTGCTTGAAGACGAACTTACCATCCTGAAGGATGTAGTGAAGACCCTCATCAACAGTCTCATGAGTAGGGATGTTAGCAGAACAGCCACCGCGACGGGTCAGGTGCTCATGACCATAGCCATCAGCGTGGATCTTAGCGATGTTTACGCCATAACCTTCCTCACTTGGCTCAATCAAAGCAGCAGCACCACCATCACCGAAGAGAGCGCAGGTAGTACGATCCTTATAATTAACGAAAGAGGTAAGATTCTCTGCAGAACAGATTATAATCTTCTTATAAATACCAGCCTTGATGTAAGCCTGAGCCTGATGCAGACAGTAAAGGAAGCCTGTACAAGCTGAGAGTACATCGTAGCACATAGCATTACGGATATCCAGAGCATCGGCAATGACGCAAGCGGTAGAAGGGAAGATGTAATCTGGCATAGAAGTAGCACAGATCAAGCACTCAACCTCCTCTGGCTTGGTACCAGTCTTCTCAAGTACATCCTTGACAGCAGGAATAGCCAGACGGCTTGAACCTGTTGGCTCATTGCGAAGTACGTGACGTGACTTGATACCGGTACGGGTGGTGATCCACTCATCATTGGTATCGACCATCGTAGCAATCTCATCATTGGTCAACACATATTCAGGAAGATAGTGGCTGAGACCAGTAATAGCTGCGGTAATCATATTTCTCGAATAATTACGAATTACTAATTACAATTTACTTGTAAAAAAGCAAATTACGAATTACGAATCACGGCCCGAAGGTAGTAATTTGTAATTCGTAATCTGTAATTTCTCTAGTCGTAGAGATTAGAGAGCTGCCTCTTTTTCGATAGCCAGCTTGCCACGATAGTAACCACACTCAGGGCAAACGGTGTGTGCGAGGTGCCAACCTCCACAGTTAGGGCAAACTACGACTGCAGGAACCACAGCCTTGTCATGCGTACGGCGCTTGGCAGTACGGGTGTTTGATTGTCTTCTTTTAGGATGTGCCATTGTTTTATGTTATTAAATTAATCCTTCTTTTTTGAATCGGCCAAAGCCGCTAATGCACTCCAGCGTGGATCAATAGGTCCGTCGCTCTCAGCATCAGGATTAATCGTATCGGCACCTTCTAAAGAATCATCATCGCTCTCAAACGAATCAGAACTTACGAGATGTTCGCTAAGCTTGCTTGCCATACCCATGTTACAGTGACCAAATGGATGCACATGCTTGATCGGTATAGCCAATTCTACAAATTCATACATGAACCAAGAAACGTTGATGATACCCTGTTCTTCTGGGATTATCACTACATCATCGCCATCATCCTTAAACTCTTTGCCCATTCTGACAATCAGCTGGCCACTGGTTTTGATTGGCTGGTCCATTTCTTCCAGACAACGATCGCATAACACGATAACCTTTCCTTCTAATTCGAAGTGAAGTTCAGATTGCTTCAAACTTTTTACAATCCTTATTCTGGCGGTAACGTTACCTTTCTGAATTGCTTCCTCACCAATGGACTCAAAAAATTCATTGCCGAGGTGGTATTCTACAACGCTCTCGCCGATTTCCATCGTCTTGAGCTGTATGTTATAAGAATCGAATTTGCCCATATTTTAGCGTAATCGATACGTTAATCGGCTGCAAAGTTAATAATTATTTTTTTATAATGTGTCCTTTACTTAGCAAGAAACTAAAAAATAATCGAAAATTGACGATTTTGTTCTTTAGAGATTACTATTTAGCCAGCTTTTTTATAAAAAAGAGTGTTTATAAGTCAATTTTTAAGAGTGTTGATAACTTATTTCAATATGACTCTTAAATCTCTATTCTGAAAGTCGTACCTACATCTACTATAGAATTCTTTATGAAGATACGACCATGATGATATTCCTCAATGATTCGCTTCACCAAGGCCAGTCCTAAGCCCCAACCTCGCGATTTTGTGGTATACCCAGTTTGAAATACATCCTTAAATCTATTCTTAGGAATTCCCTTTCCGTTATCCTCTACTTCGATGATTCCATCAGCAAAAAGTCTGACAAAAATATGTGTCGGCTGAGCATCAATAGCGTTCTTACAAAGATTTTCGATGACCCAGGAGAAAAGAGGAGCAGACATTTTGCGTATTACGGGTTGCTCAGGAACCTGTGCATCGATACGTATGTGACTCGACGCTCTTTTCTGCATATAGTCACACACGCTGAGTATGATTTCACGTATGTCTGTCTCTTCAAGTTTAGGTTCTGAACCAATCTTTGAGAATCGATCAGCCACCATACGAAGTCGCTGCACGTCCTTATCCATCTCATTGATGGTCTCATTCTCTTCTTCCGACTCACTCTTCAGCAATTCCATCCATCCCATCAGCGACTGGATAGGTGTTCCTAGCTGATGAGCTGTCTCGCGACTCAGTCCTACCCATACTCTATTCTGTTCTGCACGTCGACGACCTGTCAGAATATAGTAAAGCAGAATAATCAGTACAATAATGACCAGTACCTGTACATAAGGATAATAATGCAGCAACTGCAATCGCACAGATTCATCATAATATAATCTCTGCGAGAGTCCAGGCGCTACATTCACATCAAAAAAACGTCCTTGCTCACTAAGTATCTTTATCTTATGCTCAATGAAAGCAGTTGTATCTGCCGGTATATCCATATTAATATTACCCAACAGATTACCTTCAGCATCAGTATAGAAAACAGGTATGGTGGTATTACCCTCCATGATCTTGAGTTCGAGCGAAACATCCGCATCTTCCTCAGCCAACAACAGCTGGCTATAAGCATTGGCCCAGATCTCTACCTTGGTTCTCTCTTCATAACTCAACCAGTTGACCAACTGATTTGAAAAGAAAATAAATACACCAATCAGCAGAATTGACAAGACCAAAAAGACGCTTTGCAGGATGTTTTTGAGTCTCTCACTCATATATATAATAAGGTATAATGTCAAATGTATAATGTATAATTGTTAGTGACTGTGGATCAATTATACATTATACACTAAAAAATTATTTCTTCATCACATAGAGTTTATCACTCGGACGGATCTTCTCCTTCACTGGAATAGTGAACCTGTCACCCTTGTGAATTGTCTCTACTACCTTATAATCTACCTGAATCTCATCGAGTACCAGCTCCACCACACCCGTAGTAGGACCAATGATCAATATCTTATCACCCTTATGAAGCTCCTCAGCCTCACACTGGAAATCACCGATACCTATCTTGCTGAACCAACCCACGGTCTTAGCAGCATAAACCTTATGCTCCTTGGCCAACGAACCATAGTTGGCACTCCACTCACCCAGGCGCTGACCCAGATAGTAGCCATTCCAGAATCCGCGGTTGAAGACAAGACTCAGCTTCTCGTCCCAAACTTCACAAAGCTGATTCCATTTTTCCATCTTCTGTTGCTGTTCTTCCTGGGTTGCAGCATCAAAATCTGCCTTGTGCATACCCAGATTTTCCACAGCTTCAGCGGCCTGTTTATAACATTCTACGACGGTTTTGACATATTCAGGACCACGAGCTCGTCCCTCAATCTTATAGACCTCCACACCTGCATCCATCATCTTATTCATAAAATGGATGGTTTTCAAGTCTTTAGGTGACATAATATACTTGTTGTCAATCTCCAGCTGTATATCATGATCAAGGTCATCCAGTCGATAAGCCTCATATCCGTGACGACAAACCTGTGCACAAGCACCACGATTAGCCGAGCGATTATACTCATGCAAGCTCATATAGCACTTACCACTCACAGCCATGCACAAAGCACCATGAGCAAACATCTCAATACGGATCAGCTGACCAGCAGGACCTGTGATATTCTCTCGGATGATAGCCTCATGAATCTCACTGACCTGATCCATATTCAATTCACGAGCCAGCACCACCACATCAGCAAACTGAGCATAGAAGCGCAAAGCCTCTACATTGCTGATATTGAGTTGCGTACTCAGATGTACCTCAATACGTGGCACTCCTCCTCTATCCAATCCACGCGCATAGCTCATAGCAGCTACATCGCTGGCAATGATAGCCGAGATACCTGCCTCGCTGGCCGCATCAATGATCTGTCGCATCTTCTCCAAGTCCTCACCATAGATAATGGTATTGACTGTCAGATACGACTTCATATCATGCTCACGACAGATATCAGCTATCTTCTTGAGATCTTCAATCGTAAAGTTATTAGCTGATGCAGAGCGCATATTCAGGCCTTGAATGCCAAAATACACACTACCTGCACCCGCCTGTATTGCAGCTGCTAAAGACTCATAGCAGCCGACAGGAGCCATTATTTCTATCATTTGCTCAACTCTAACATTCTATCAATTGGCAACTTAGCACGCTCGATGATCTTCTCATCCACATTAATCTCAGGTGTCTCATCCTTCAGACAAGCATACAGCTTCTCAAGCGTATTGAGGCGCATATAAGCACACTCATTGCATGAGCAGCCGACTGAGCCTTCTGAAACCTCTGGAGGTACTGGAATGAAGGTCTTCTCAGGCGCCTGCTTCATCATCTCGTGCAGGATACCACTCTCGGTAGCTACGATAAACTCCTGACAATCATCAGCTACAGCATACTTAAGGAGCACAGCTGTCGAACCAATCTTATCTGCCAGAAGCGCTACAGGACGCTTACACTCAGGGTGTACGAGCACCTTGGCGTTAGGATGCTCAGCCTTCAATTTGAGGATGGCTTCGGTTGAGAAGCGCTCATGCACATGACATGCACCATCCCAAAGGAGCATATTGCGACCCGTCACCACATTAATATAATTACCGAGGTTACGATCAGGAGCAAAGATGATCTTCTCATCCTTTGGCAGAGAGTCAACAATCTTCAATGCATTGCCTGAAGTCACCACGATGTCGGTATAATACTTCACAGCCGCCGTGGTATTGACATAAGAAAGGACGGTATAGCCAGGATGAGCCTTGACAAAAGCGCCAAAGTCCTCCGCTGGACAAGAATCAGCCAACGAACAGCCGGCAGACAGATCTGGCACGAGCACCTTCTTCTCCGGACACAGAATCTTACAGGTCTCACCCATGAAATGCACACCACACATCACGATGATGTCGGCCGTAGACTTTGCAGCCTGCTGAGCCAGTGCCAGTGAGTCACCCACGAAGTCAGCAATGTCCTGAATCTCACCCAGGGTGTAGTAATGTGCCAGGATCACAGCATTCTTCTCTTCCTTCAGCGCCTTGATGGCGGCAATCAGTTCCTTCTTATCCATAGTTGTCAACGTTTTCAACTTTTATTTATAAGATTATATATTCTTTGTTTGAAATAAAAAATTTTTAATCAAAACCTAAAAAATACTACTAATAATAGGTTGTTGATTAGGTGGATAACTCAGGGGTCGAAAGTTATCAAAAGTTATCCTTTCTTATCAGCTGAGTATTCAACTTATCAATCTTTATCCTTTAGACACTTTTTAGCTGAAAAGTAAAAAGTTAAATGTAAGAAAAATTGATTGTCAACATATCAACCAAACGTTATTCGGGGGCAAAGTTAATAATTTTTTTTGTAAATGCCACTTGATAACCTTACTTTTTTGAGTGAAAAAGTTTTTTATATTTTGTGTACAATTTTTTTGGCAGTTAGAAATATCTTATTAAGCCAGACATTTTTGAAACTTCCAAATTTTATGACAATTTTTTTTCAAATTTTTTCAAAGGTTTATAACGATGAGTTTTCAACATTATCCACAAATTAACAACAGTACTCAGTGATGGATTCTTTCATCAAGTCATCTCCTACACCGTACAGTGTAGAGGATGACTTGGTCGTGGAATCTAACACTACGGACGTAGTGTTAGATTCATGCAAGCAGGAAGGTATTGCACGAATCACTGCGAACACTTACTGCAAACAAGAAGGGACAGAGCGAATCATTGTGAACACTTCTTGCAAATGAGAAGGTATCACCGGAATCACTGGAAAGCTTTTTTACACATTATATATTATTTATAGTGCTAAATTTGTAAATGCATTAAAAATTTAGTATCTTTGCACCCGTAAAACAAATTCTTACCAGATATGAAGAAGCTCACTATGCTTGAGATGGGTCGTATGAATGCTGATGAATTCAAGTCAGCCATCAAGATGCCACTCATTATTATATTAGATAATGTGCGATCATTGAACAACATAGGTTCAGTGTTCCGCACCAGTGATGCTTTTCGTGTAGAGGCCATCTATCTGTGTGGCATTTCGGCTACTCCTCCTTCGCCTGAGATTCATAAGACAGCGCTGGGAGCAGAGGATTCTGTTGACTGGAAGTATTTTGAGGATACGCACGAAGCTGTCCGTTCATTGCAAGAGCAAGGCTATCAGGTGATGGCTATTGAACAATGCCAAGGTTCTACGATGCTCAATGAGTGGCAACCAGATTTTGAGTCAGAAACAATCACTGGTTATGCTATTGTGATGGGCAATGAAGTCAAGGGTGTGCAGCAGTCAGTAGTGGATATGTGTGATGGATGTATTGAGATTCCTCAGTATGGCACCAAGCATTCGCTCAATGTATCGGTCACTACAGGTCTGGTCATCTGGGATTTCTTCAAGGCTTTTGATAAATACAAGTCTTTCTAAAAAATTGTGATAGCCAACTAACAATTATTCATTATACACTATACATTATACATTTAAAGTAATGAAGGCCGCAGATCCAAAAGATACTCCTATGCTCAAGCAATACTTCGAACTCAAGAAGAAGTATCATGATGCTATTATCCTCTATCGCGTAGGTGATTTTTATGAGACATTCTGTGAAGATGCCAAGGAGGCGCATGATATCTTAGGTATCACGCTGACGGCTCGTGCCGGTAATCCTTTGGCTGGCTTTCCTTATCATGCACTCGATACTTATCTGCCTCGTCTGGTCAGAGCCGGCAAGCGTGTGGCTATCTGCGAGCAGCTCGAGGATCCTAAATTGACCAAGAAACTCGTCAAGCGTGGCATTACTGAGCTCATCACTCCGGGTTTGACTATGGGAGATAATGTGCTCAATGCACGAGAGAATAACTTCCTCGCTGCTGTGTCATTCGGAGCAGCAAATTCTAAACAGAATAATCAGGTTGGTATTGCTTTACTCGACATTTCAACAGGCGAATTCCTCTGTACAGAAGGCACTTACGATTATATTGACAAACTTATCAACAACTATGCACCGAAGGAAATGCTCTTCCTCAAAGGTATGAAACCTTTCTATCAGGAGCATTTCACATCACAGCCTTATTGCTACGAACTGGAGGATTTCTATTTCAGTTATGACAATGCACGTCGCCAGTTGCTCTCCTTATTTAATACACAAAACTTAAAGGGTTTCGGTATTGAGGAAATGTTACTGGCTACCATGTCTGCTGGTGCTATTCTCCGTTATCTTGAAGCTACTCAGCATAATAATATCCGTCACATCACCTCTATCCGTCGCATTGACAATGAGGCTTATATGCGATTGGATAAATTTACCGTCCGTTCGTTGGAGCTGGTTTCATCGATGAATGAAGGTGGTCGCTCGTTGCTCAATGTCATTGACGACACAACGACTCCGATGGGTGGTCGACTGCTCCATCGCTGGATGCTCTTCCCATTGATTCATGCGGAGAGTATCAAGAATCGTCTCAATGTTGTGGAGTATTTCTTCCGCGATCCGGATCTGGCTGACGTGGTTGATGAGAGCCTGCGTCGCTTGGGTGATATGGAGCGTATCATCGGCAAGGTGGCTGTGGGTCGTGCCAATCCGCGTGAGATTGTGCAGTTGCGTGTGGCACTCGAAGCTTTGCGCAACATTAAAGAGGCTTGTATGTCTGCTGACCAGCCACAGTTGCGTAGCATCGGTGAACAGATCAATACTTGTGATACGATAGCTCAGCGCATCTATCATGACATTGAACCTGAGCCACCTATCCAGTTTGGCAAGGGTCAGGTGATCCGCTCGAATGTTGATTCGGAACTTGATGACTTGCGTAGCATAGCTTACGGTGGCAAGGAATACTTGCTCAATTTGCAGCAGCGTCTCTCACAGGAATATGATATTCCTTCGCTCAAGGTAGCCTTCAATAATGTCTTCGGATATTATATAGAGGTACGCAATACTCATAAAGATAAGGTACCAAAGGACTGGATCCGTAAGCAGACCTTGGTAGGTGCTGAGCGTTATATCACGCAGGAACTCAAGGAATACGAGGAGAAGATCATGACTGCTGAGGAGCGTATAGGCTCTCTCGAATTGAAGCTCTATAATGATCTCATCAAAGCGCTTGAAGAATACATCCCTGTCATTCAGCTCAACGCTCAGCTGATGGCTCGCCTTGACTGTCTCTTAGCTTTCAGTCGCATTGCTGCACGTTATCATTACGTCCGTCCGGATGTTGATGACTCATTGGTCATTGATATCCGTCAGGGACGTCACCCAGTGATTGAGCGCCAGATGCCTGTTGGAGAACAGTATGTACCAAATGATGTTCTTTTATCGTCAGAGGAGCATACTACTCCCCTCCCTTCACGGGAGGGGCAGGGGGTGGGTTCCCCTCAGATCATGATGATCACCGGCCCCAACATGGCCGGTAAGTCAGCTCTCCTCCGCCAAACAGCACTCATTGTGTTACTGGCTCACATCGGTTGTTTCGTCCCTGCAGAGGCAGCTCACATCGGTATTGTTGACAAGATTTTCACCCGTGTTGGAGCTTCGGATAATATCTCGTTGGGAGAATCTACCTTCATGGTAGAGATGACTGAGGCTTCGAATATCCTCAACAACCTCTCACCTCGCTCTTTGGTTTTGTTTGATGAGTTGGGTCGCGGTACCTCTACTTATGATGGTATTTCCATTGCCTGGTCAATCGTTGAGCATATTCATGAGCGTGCAGAAGGTCATCCTAAGATGCTCTCTGCTACACACTATCACGAATTGAATGAGATGGAGAAGACTTTCCATCGCATCAAAAATTATAATGTCTCGGTGCGTGAGGAGAAAGGCAAAGTGCTCTTCCTCCGCAAGCTCAAGGAAGGTGGTTCGGAGCATTCCTTCGGTATTCATGTTGCCAAGTTGGCTGGTATGTTGCCAGAAGTTGTGAAGCGTGCAGATGAGGTACTTCAGCAGTTGGAGAAGAATCAGGCTTCCTCAGTACAATCGAAGGAGCCTATCACCTCAAAGATCCAGAGTGGCTCAGCTGCTGACTATCAGCTGAGTATTTTCCAGCTCGATGATCCTGTATTGAGTGAGGTTCGCAACGAGATCATTGGTCTTGATGTCAATAACATGACGCCTATGGAGGCGCTCAATAAGTTGGCTGAGATCAAGAAGATCTGTGGTGTGAAGTAAAACCTATATTACTATGATTGCATCAAGTGAATTAATCATCAATCCGGATGGTAGTTGTTTCCATCTGCATTTGAGACCTGAGCAGTTGGCTGATAAGGTCATCATGTGTGGCGACCCTGGGCGTGTGGATATGATTGCTTCTTTCTTTGATAGCAAGGAGTGTGAAGTGTCTGCGCGTGAATTTCATACCATTACCGGTACTTATCAGGGTAAGCGTATCACAGCATTGAGTCATGGTATTGGCCCTGACAATATAGATATTGTGATGAATGAGCTTGATGCACTCAAGAATATTGATTTCGAGACGCGTGAAGTGAAGCCTGAGCATCATGCACTGGAGATTGTCCGCATAGGTACCTGTGGTGGTTTGCAGCCTTTCGTTCCATGTGGTTCTTATATTCTCAGTCGCAAATCCATCGGTTTCGATGGTGTACTCAACTGGTATGCTGACCGTGATAAAATCTCAAATCTTGCCTTCGAAAAAGCTTTAGTTTCAGCCATCCAATATCCCGAGAAAGCCGCTGCTCCTTATGTAGTGAGTGCTGATGAGCAACTCTGTGACCGCCTGGCAAATAAAGGTGATTTGGTCAATGGTGTCACCATATCAGCCGTCGGTTTCTATGGTCCTCAGGGTCGTGAGTTGCGCCTACCGATTGCCTCTCCAGGTATCAACCAGCGCATAGAAGCATTCAGTTATCAAGGTCATCAGATCACCAATTATGAGATGGAATCTGCTCCTCTCGCTGGTTTTGCTCGTCTCTTAGGTCATCATGCTACAACTATCTGTCTGGTCGTTGCTAATCGTGTGGCTGGGAATAGTAATACTGGATATAAAGGTGAGATGCCTGAGTTGATCAAACTGGTGCTCGATAGGATTTAATGTTCTAACGTATGTATGTGTTATTTGGTTGACGCTTTGTCGAAGTCATTTATAATCGTGAAAGTTGCATTTTCTGTTGGTATGAAGTAATACGTAGCTGTTGTCCTCAGATAAATATTCTTCTCTGTAAATAAAGCTTAAAAACATCAAAGACAGGAAGCCACCTAGGATTTTCAGATTCATATGACGAGATATTTTTGTGTGCAAAGATAGTATATTTTTCTATATGTTGTTCAAAAAGAAACACAATGAACCTTATTTTGTGTGTATGAGGAGTTTGCTTTCTTCTTTTTTGTAGAATGTTACCTTGTAAATGCTGTATTTTTATATTATCTTGATTGAGATTTATAAAAATTAATATAATATTTTTGTTTTTATAGAGGAATTACGGTATCTTTGCAGCTGTTAATATAATAAATGAAATTACTATGCATCACATTATCAGCTTCATCTTACGTATCGCTTATGCAGCTTGTTTCGGTTACATACTGATGCTGCATACCAATGATATCATCAATTATGTCCCACAGTTGTTGGGAGGTTTGCTTATGCTCGAATGCATTGCACAGTTGCTCGAACTTTTTTATCTGAAGGCTAAGACGGAGGTCAATACATTGTTCTTTATTGTTCCTGTAGCTGTATTGATTTATGGATTGTTCCTGATCTTCGGTTGTTCTCTTAGCGTTGATCCTAATGCTGCCATCCGTGAAGTATTTAATCCTTCTGCTGGTTGGAGCCTGCTGACGATGTGGATGAAGATTGGAGGTTTCTGTTGTGTGGCATTTGTAATCTCTGAGATTGTAATTTCTATCGCTTTCTTTAAGCCAATCTATCGTCCTGCTAAGTTTGCTGAAGAGATGGCACAGAAGAAGGAGGCTCAGAAGGCACTGGAGGCTGAGAGAGCTCGTATGGAGGAACTTGCTGCGAGGAAGGAAAAGGAGTTGGCTGCTGAGAAGAAAGAAGCTGAAAAGGCTACTAATACTTCTTCAACTACCAATACAAATGTAATTTAATATTTAAGTTACAATAAATCAAATAATTATAAAATTTTGTAATTATTATTTGATTTGTTTTTTGCGTATTAAAATAATATCACCATCCTTTTGCAATACAGCAGAAGGATGGTGATGTTTTATTGTTAATTTTTCTTTGATTTAGATGATATTAATCTGTTTCACGTGAAACACTACCTTTGAAATATTCCACTAATTTCAAAGCTTTGGCTGGACCTACAATAGTACGGAGTTCTTCTTCTGTGGCTTGTTGCAGTCGCTTCACGCTCTTAAATGTTTTGAGTAATTCCTGTTTAGTCTTAGGTCCTATACCTGGAATCTCGTCAAGAGCTGAATGTGTCTGTGACTTGCTGCGCTTCTGTCGGTGGAAGGTGATGGCAAAGCGATGGACTTCATCCTGGATGCGCTCAAGGAGATGGAAGAGGCTTGTTCCTTGCTTTACGTCTACAGCAGCTGGCGGATCACCGAAGAGCATCTGTCTTGTGCGGTGATGATTATCCTTGACCAAGCCGCCGATAGGAATGTCGAGCTTCTGACGGATCTCTGCCATGTGCTGCTCGGTGATTTCTCCTCGCAAATGCTGTTGAATGTACTGACCTAACAAGTCTGCTAAACCTTGGCGAATGATGCCCATTTGTCCGATGCCTCCATCGGCGAGGATGAGATCTGGCATTTCGCGGCACTCGTCAATGAGACGCTTGTATCGGCGCATGACTACCTCGTGCATGGAAGCGTAATCATCAGGTCCTGCCACTGAGCGAATATTGAATTTGCGGTATTCTTTCTTCTCTGGCTTGCCATTCATGAAGACAACACAGCTGGCAACTGGATCAGTACCGGAGATATTTGAGTTATCGAAAGACTCTATGTGGCGAGGGAGATTCGGCAGATTAAGCTGCTTCTGGATCTCTGATAATAGTCGCGTCTGTCTTTGCTCTGGATTGAGTTTCTCCTGCTGCTTGATCTGATCTATTCTGTATTGCTTACAGTTCTTCTCTGCTAACTCCAGAAGCTTGCGCTTGTCGCCGCGCTGGGGAATGAAAGCAACACAATTATCTGGGACGATACTTGGTTCGAAAGGAACGATGAGTTCAGTTATTTTGATTGTATCTGATTTCTTTTCACCTGAAACTTCTTCCTCTTCATCTTGCTTTCTTTCATCGTCTGATTCGAAACGCTCACGTAGCTCCATAATACCTAAGGCAAGCAAGTCTTCCTTAGGTTCATCAATCTGTTTCTTATACTCTATGGTGTATGAAGAGATGATGGCACCTTGCACGATGTGGAAATATGAGACGATGGCCGAGCTGTCTTCTTCGTCGTAAGCAAAGACATCAACGTCGCTGATGGATGAAGGAACAATATTAGAACGCGTGCGATAGTTCTCTATCAATTGCATGCGGTTCTTAATTTTTTCCGCTGCTTCGAAGTCCCAGAGTTCTGCTTTTTTCTGCATCTCCTGCTTGAGATGCGACATCAATTCAGCCGTGTGGCCACGCAGAATCTGCTTGATTTCGTTGATTCCTTCCTCGTACGTTTCACGTGAAACCTTACCAACACAAGGTCCCAAACACTTTTCGATGTGGTATTTCAAGCAGACTTTATAGCCTTTTTCGATCATCTGATCCTGTAGGTTGAGGCTACAAGTGCGGGTGTGATATAGTTGTTGGAAGAGTTCGATGAGTGTCTTTGCCACCATTACATTGGTGTAAGGACCAAAGTAAGATGATCCGTCTTTGACCAGATTACGGGTCAGGAAGACGCGTGGAAAGGCCTCGTTGCGTACACAGATCCAAGGATAAGTCTTGCCATCTTTGAGCAAAACATTATACTTGGGTTGATGCATCTTGATCATTCTGTTCTCCAGATTGAGTGCATCATTTTCTGTGTTTACGACGATATACTTAAGGTCATAGATCTGGCGTACGAGGTTGGCAGTGCGGCGTGATTCGTGTTCTTTGGTGAAATAACTCGTCACACGGCGCTTCAGATTCTTAGCCTTACCTACATAAATAATGGTGCCCTCGGCGTCAAAATAACGGTAGACGCCGGGGCAGTCAGGCATCAGATTAACGATGCCCATAAGATAATCGTAGCGTGGATTGTCTTTGGCTTGGATCATTTCACGTGAAACTTACTCTCCTTCGTAAACAATCGGACAGTATACTTCGCAATCTTCAGGGAACCTCTCACGACCCTTCAGGTCTATAAGTTCGATAATACAGTTGACATAAACTTTCTTTACGCCGAGCTTCTTGCAGAGGTCGTAAGCAGCCTTCATAGTACCGCCAGTAGCCATGAGATCGTCATGAATCAGTACGATATCGTCAGAGGTAAGTGCATCCTTATGGATCTCGATTTTGTCTACACCATACTCCAGCGCGTACTCCTGAGATATGGTTTCTGCAGGCAACTTACCAGGCTTACGGACGGTGACAAAGCCTGCACCGATATTATTGGCAATGACTGGACCGAGGATAAAGCCGCGGCTCTCAATACCTAATACTTTTGTAATGCCAAGGCCAGTGTAGTGGCCAGTCAAACCGTTAGCTAACTCGCGAATACACTCGTGGTTTTTGAGTACGGTGGTGATGTCGCGGAACTGGATCCCTGGCTTTGGAAAGTCAGGGATGGTGCGAAGATTCGCTTTGATAAGATCTGTGTTCATGTTATTTGTGTTTAGTTTTATCTTCCCATTAATACCAGCAAGATATTCACATCCGCCGGAGATACTCCTGGTATTCTGCTCGCCTGTCCTATCGTTTCAGGACGGATGCGCGAAAGTTTCTGACGCGCTTCGATGGTGAGTTGCTGTAGTTCGTTGTAGTCGATGCTCTTTGGAAGTTTAATAGCTTCCAGTCGCGTCAACTTCTCTGCTGCTGCTTTTTCTCGCTCGATGTAGCCAGCATACTTGATGCGGATCTCAGCTGCTTCAATTTCTTCATCGTTATATGCAGACAATTCTTCTGCGAGTTCGACAATATATTTTGATAGGATTTGCAGATTCAATTCCGGTCGATTGATCAAAGCGATAAGCTTACAACCTTCTTTAAGTTCCGCACTTCCCATCTCACGAAGCGATTCATTGAATGAAGGTTTCACGTGGAACGTCTCGCAGAACTTAATCAGTTTCTCGATTTGCTCTTTTTTCTGATAAGTGAAATTATAGCGATACTCATCAGCCAAACCGACGGCGTAAGCGCGTGGAGTGAGGCGCATGTCTGCGTCATCCTGACGGAGGAGAATGCGATACTCGGCGCGAGAGGTGAACATGCGATAAGGTTCATCCACACCTTTGGTGACAAGGTCATCAATCAGAACACCGATATAGGCTTCATTTCGACCAAGGGTGAATGGTTCCTTGCCTTGCACTTTGAGCGCTGCATTGGCGCCGGCAATGAGACCCTGGCCAGCGGCTTCCTCATAGCCTGTGGTACCATTGACTTGTCCAGCTAAATACAATCCTTCGCAGCGTTTGGTCTCCAAAGTATGTCTTAACTGCGTTGGATCAAAGAAATCATACTCGATGGCATAGCCAGGACGATAAGCCTTCACATTGCGCAAAGCTGGAATCTGGTGCAACGCCTCCAACTGAATGTCTATTGGTAGCGAAGAAGAGAATCCATTGAGGTAATACTCCTGAGTATCAGTACCTTCCGGTTCCAAAAAGAGCAGATGATGATCCTTGTCTGCGAAAGTTACGATTTTTGTCTCGATACTTGGACAGTACCGAGGTCCGATGGATTGGATCTGGCCATTATAAAGAGGAGAATCAGGGAGGCCACGACGAAGAATCTCGTGAACCGCCTCGTTGGTGGCTATCGTCCAGCAAGGAAGGGAAGCCCCCATCCCCTTACCCTGTAGGGGGGAAGGGTTGGGGATGGTGGGGATGGGGGCCTGCTTTGGCAGATACGAGAACCTTCCCGTCTCATCTCCATCCTGACGCTCAGCCAAAGAAAAGTCGATGGTTCGACCATCCAAGCGGACAGGCGTACCTGTCTTCATTCTTCCTGTTTCAAATCCTATGGATTTGAGCTGTTCGGTCAAGCCGTAGCTGGCAGGCTCTGCCACACGGCCTCCTTCGATCATGGTTCGTCCGATGTGCATCAGGCCATTGAGGAAGGTTCCGGCGGTCAATACGACGGCTTTGGCCATGAAGGTCACATCCATCTGAGTCTTTACTCCGGTGATCTTAAGGACGTTTTCTGTTGATACAGAATTACTTGGCTCCTCTCCTACCCCATCGAACAAAAACTCCGTCACCGTATCCTGCCAGATATCCAGGTTCGGCGTATTCTCCAACACACGTCTCCACTCCCAGATAAACTTACCGCGGTCAGCCTGCGCACGCGGACTCCACATGGCAGGACCCTTTGAGCGATTGAGCATGCGGAACTGGATGGAACAGGCGTCGATCACCTCTCCCATCTTACCGCCCAGCGCGTCAATCTCTCGGACGATCTGTCCTTTGGCAATACCACCCACGGCAGGATTGCAGGACATCTGTCCGATCTTATTCATATCCATCGTGATCAGGCAGGTCTTCGCACCGAGTCGAGCTGAAGCATGAGCTGCTTCACAACCGGCGTGGCCGCCACCGATCACAATGACATCGTAATCAAATTGCATTTGATAAATTACGAGTTACAAATTACGAATTATAAAGAGAGCAAAGCCAGCGCCTCGTTCTCGTGCTGCTCCATGATCTCGCGTTCTCCCGGACCCTTGTCATTGATACCACAAAGATGCAGGATGCCATGGATGATGACGCGATGCAGCTCGCGCTCGTAAGGCTGCTCGAACTGCTCAGCATTGGTGCGTACAGTATCGAGGCTGATGAAGAGGTCGCCACTGATCTTATCACCCACGGTATAGTCGAAGGTGATGATATCGGTATAGTAGTCATGCTGCAGATACTGGCGGTTGACCTCGAGGATCTTCTCATCGTCGCAGAAGATGTACGAGACCTCTCCTACCCTCTTGTTGTGCATTTGTGCCACTTGCTTGACCCAGTTGCGGATTTCCGTCTTTTTGATCTCAGGCATCTGAGCGGAACCCTCGGTAAAGAATGAAATTGCCATATAATAAATATAATGTACGCGTAAGTAATCAGGAAAAAGACTTTTTCCACGGCAAAGTTACGCAATTATTTTTGAATGAGGTATGAAATTTTACAAAATTGGCGATGTAAACGGCAAAAAATTAACAAATTCATGACGATTATCTATTTTTTTCGACTTTTTTTTGCTTCGAATAAAAAAACAAATTATATTTGCACTGCGAAAAGTGGTGTCCATACTACCATGTCTGAAAACATAAACCGGCACCACGTAACCGCCTGAAAACACCTATCAGAGAATAATATCAACTTATATAAAGAAAAACATTATGTCACAAAACGTAGGACATATCTCACAGGTCATCGGCCCTGTTGTGGACGTTTCGTTCGCAGCTGAAACCGGATTGCCTGCCATCAACGAAGCCCTTACGGTACAACGCCCTGACGGACGCGACTTGATCATCGAGGTGCAGCAGCACATCGGTGAGAACTCTGTTCGTTGCGTTGCTATGGACTCGACCGATGGTTTGCGTCGCGGCCTGGAGGTGAAGGCAACTGGTGCTCCAATCACCATGCCAGTCGGCGACCAGGTTAAGGGTCGTCTGTTGAATGTCGTCGGTGAGACCGTCGATGGTATGAAGACCCTTTCGAAGGAAGGCTCCTTCCCTATCCACCGCGAGCCACCAAAGTTCGAGGAACTGAAGACCTCTCAGGAGGTTCTCTTCACCGGTATCAAGGTCATCGACCTCCTGGAGCCATACCTCAAGGGTGGTAAGATCGGTCTGTTCGGTGGTGCAGGTGTAGGTAAGACCGTGTTGATCATGGAGCTTATCAACAACATCGCTAAGAAGCACAACGGTTTCTCTGTCTTTACCGGTGTAGGTGAGCGTACTCGTGAGGGTAACGACCTTCTCCGTGAGATGATCGAATCTGGTGTAATCCGTTACGGCGAGAAGTTCAAGGAAGGCCTCGAGGAAGGCAAGTGGGACCTCGACGCTATCGACTATGAGGAAGTTGCCAAGTCACAGGCTACCCTCGTATATGGTCAGATGTCTGAGCCACCAGGAGCACGTGCTTCGGTTGCCCTCTCTGGTTTGACCGTCGCTGAGTCGTTCCGTGATTCTGATGCCATCGGTACTTCTAAGGATATCCTCCTCTTCATCGATAACATTTTCCGTTTCACCCAGGCAGGTTCTGAGGTTTCGGCTCTTCTCGGCCGTATGCCATCAGCTGTAGGTTATCAGCCTACCCTTTCTACCGACATGGGTAAGATGCAGGAGCGAATCACTTCTACCGTCAAGGGTTCCATTACTTCGGTTCAGGCCGTTTTCGTTCCTGCCGATGACTTGTCCGACCCTGCTCCAGCTACTACCTTCTCACACCTCGATGCAACTACCGTATTGAGCCGTAAGATCACCGAGCTCGGTATCTACCCTGCTGTAGACCCACTCGATTCTACTTCACGAATCCTCGATCCAAACATCATCGGCG
>JAZUDJ010000081.1:0-46292 GCA_045639585.1 Bacteroidales bacterium | reverse complement strand
TCTTCAAAACTCTTAAAAACCATTAAAAAGAAAATTATTAATTTTTTTAATCAAATAACAATGAATATTACAAAGAAAGTCGTAGATGACGTAAATATCGTCCTGAGCCTGGATATTGAGAAGGCTGACTACGCAGAAGCTGTAGAGAAGCAGATCAAGCAGGTGCGCAAGAACGCTCAGATGCCTGGTTTCCGCAAGGGTATGGTTCCAGCAAGCCTGATCCGTAAGCAGTACGGTATGCAGATCACCGTTGATGAGGTTAACAAGCTCATCAATGACTCAATGTATAAGTATATCTCAGAAAACAAGCTCAATGTCCTTGGTGAGCCAATGGTTGATGAGAGCCAGGAGCCAGTTGATTTCGCAACTGCAGAGAAGTTCACCGTTAACTTCGCTCTCGCTATCGCTCCAGAGTTCGAGCTTACCCTCGACAAGAAGGTAAAGGTTCCTTATTACACCATCAAGGTATCTGACGAGCTCGTAGAGCAGCAGATCAAGGGCTATCAGGGCCAGTTCGGTGAGTTCACCAAGGCTGAGGAGGCTTGTGAGGATGACGTTATCAAGGGCGACATCGCTGAGCTTGGTCTCGATGGCAACCTCGTTGAGGGTGGCATCGTAATGGAGGGCGCTACCGTATATCCTAAGTATATGGCTAACGCTGATGAGAAGGCTAAGTTCAATGGCGCTAAGAAGTTCGCTAGCGTAGACTTCAACCCAGCAGCAGCTTACAACAACAACGCAGCTGAGATCGCATCACTCCTTGGCAAGAAGAAGGAGGAGGTAGAGGGTATCACCGCTAACTTCCGCTTCACTATCAACGAGATCAATCACCGCGTAGAGGCAGAGCTCAACGAGGAGCTCTTCACCAAGGTATTCGGTGACGAGTGCAAGACTGAGGAGGCTTTCAAGGAGAACATCAAGAACCTCATCTCTAACCAGCTTCTTGCAAACTCAGAGTATAAGTTCAGCATGGACGCTCGCAAGGCTCTTTGTGAGCAGGTTGGCGCACTCAAGTTCCCAGAGGAGAGCCTCAAGAAGTGGCTCCTTGCTAAGGACGAGAAGCGTGATGCTGAGAAGCTCAATGAGGACTTCCCTAAGATGATGGAGGATCTCACCTGGCAGCTCATCGAGGAGAAGATCGTTGAGAAGAACGAGATCAAGCTCACCGATGACGATCTCAAGGCTGAGGCTCGTATCATGATTCAGGCTCAGATGGCTCAGTATGGTATGGCTAACGTACCAGAGGAGTATCTCGCACAGTACGCTGAGAGCGTTCTTAAGGACGAGAAGCAGCGTGGCCAGCTCCGCGACAGCGCTATCACCCGTCGCATCCTTGAGGTTGTTGAGAACACCGTTTCTCTTGACAACAAGGAGGTTACTCTCGAGGAGTTCTCTGAGATGATGAAGTAATTTTTGCTGCAAAAATTACAGAATAGTATAAAATAAATATCACCACCCACAAAGCAATCCTGCGATGTGGGTGGTGATTTCATTTATTGTCCATCTTGCAAGCAAGTTGTCCGATCTTGTAGGTAAAATCGGACAAACTGCAAGCAAGACGTCCAATCTTGCACGTAAGAACGGACAACCTGCAAGCAAGACGTCCATTCCTGCACGTAAGAACGGACGAACTGCAAGCAAGACATCCATTCCTACACGTAAGAATGGACGAACTGCAAGCAGGACGTCCGTTAATTATAGTACAGTGATCTTGGCGAACTTCAGCAGGAGAGTTTTCTCTCCCATGACGTCGAAGTTGACAGTGATGCGAGCGTTGTCTGGAGTACCTTCCATGCGAATGACAGAGCCTTCACCGAAGCGGTCATGTGCGATGCGGGAACCGACGGAAAGGGTCTTGCCTCCATAGGACATAGAGAGGGAAGATGAGGCTGAAGAAGGAGTTGGCTTCGGCTTCTGTCCTTCGCTATGAGCCACGGCGGTATGGGTGATCTTACGGACCTTGCCAGTGAAATCGAGGACAGAAGATTTCGGCTTCTCGATCGGATCTGCAGGGTGGTGCCAAGTGCCGCGAGGGGTAGGTGAGGAGCTGCCAAAAGCTCGTTCTTCACCGCTGCGCCATCCGAATGAGCCGCCTGCTGCTGAACCATAATTGAGCGTAGGCGCGCTGCCACCTGTCTGGTGTATATATTGCTTGTCTATGTCCTTCAGGAAGCGAGAGGGACGACAAGGCTCGCTCTTGCCATTGCGGAAACGCGAGGTCGCATAGGAGAGGAAACAGTTCTCCTCTGCACGTGTGAGCGCTACGTAGAAGAGGCGGCGCTCCTCTTCGACGCCACCAGGTTCGTTCATCGACATGTCAGATGGGAGAAGGTTCTCCTCAACGCCAACGATAAAGACATTCTTGAATTCCAGGCCTTTGGCCGAGTGGATGGTCATGAGCGTGACGTAGTCAGCGTTCTTGACGTCATCGTCTGCGTCATGTCCTTGTGGCTCGATGTCACCGCTGAGAGAGACGTCGGCGAGGAAGTCGGTGAGACGGACCTCACGGCCCTCTTCTGCCGCTTCGAGCGTGAAGGTCTGGATGGCGGTGAGGAGCTCCTGTACGTTCTCTCTGCGGCTCTGCGCCTCGACGGTCATGTCCTGTGCGAGGTCGGCCTTGATGCCGGATTCGGCAATGACGCGATCGGTGAGCTCGTAGGCGTTGAGCTGCTGGTTGAGCTCCTGGAAATGCTGGATAAGCGACACGAAGCCCATGAGCTTGGCAGCAGTACCCTTATTGACCGGTACTTCGTTGGCGATAGGGTCGGAGCAGACCTCGAAGAAGCTCTTGCCGGTAGCAGCGATGACCTGTGCCACCTTGCTGATCGTGGTGTCGCCGATGCCACGTGCAGGATAGTTGACTACACGCTTGAAAGCCTCCTCGTCAGCAGGGTTGGTGATGAGGCGGAGGTAGCTGATGATGTCCTTGATCTCCTTGCGCTGGTAGAATGAGAGGCCGCCGTAGATGCGGTACTGGATGTCGCGCTTGCGGAGCGCCTCCTCGAGCGTACGGCTCTGCGCGTTGGTGCGATAGAGGATGGCACATTCGCGATATGGATAGCCTTGCTCGTCGTGCAAAGCCTGCACTCGGCCCGCCACCTGATAGGACTCTTCGAGATCGGAATACGTGCCGGTCAACTCGATCAGTGAACCTCGGTCGTTCTGGCTGAAGATGGTCTTCTTAATCTGTTCCTTGTTCTTGGCAATGAGCGAGTTGGCTGCATCGACGATGTTCTGGGTGGAGCGATAGTTCTGCTCGAGTTTGAAGAGCTTTGTACCCGGAATCTGGTTCTGCAGATCGAGGATATTGCGGATGTTGGCACCACGGAAGGAGTAGATGCTCTGCGCGTCGTCACCGACGACACAGAGGTGCTTGTGATTGCGTGCCAGCTGTTCTACGATGAGATGCTGCGCACGGTTGGTATCTTGATACTCATCGACCAGGACGTAGCGGAAATACTGCTGGTAGAACTCGAGGACTTCGGGAAAGTCGCGGAAGAGGATGTTGGTGTATACCAGCAGGTCGTCGAAGTCCATGGCTCCTGCCTGATAGCAGCGGTTCCAGTAGCGTTGGTAGATCTCGTGGAGGAGTGGTCGCTTCGACCGTGTGTCGTATTCTCGGAGTTCCCTGTTGGCCGAGTACATACCCGGGGTGATGAGGTTGTTCTTGGCGTTGCTGATCTGCGTCTGCACGCTGTTCGGCTTGTACTGCTTGTCGTCGAGGCCCATCTCCTTAATGATGGTCTTGATTAAGGAACGCGCGTCCGACTGGTCGTAGATGGTGAAGTCTGACTTGAAGCCGAGACGGCCTGCCTCGCGGCGTAGGATGCGACAGAAGAGCGAGTGGAAGGTACCCATCCAGAGACGTCGCGCCGCCTGAGCACCGACGATCTGCTGGATACGGTTTTGCATCTCCAGCGCTGCTTTCTTGGTAAAGGTCAGTGCGATGATCTCGTCCGGACGGTAACCGTTGAGGAGCAGGTGTGCTATCTTGATGGTGAGGACGCGGGTCTTGCCAGAACCAGCACCGGCTATGACAAGTTGAGGGCCGTCGCAGTATTCTACGGCGGCCCGCTGGCTATTGTTTAGTGAATCTAAGATATTTTTCACTTTTCGTTATTTAGAATCGATAACCTAAGGTCAGATCCCAGTTGAGCTGATGGGTATTGAAGTCTAAGATATCAGAATCAGAGAAGTCGCATGGATAAGCCGAATAGTACTCACTTATGTGATGGCTTACACAAGCGAGATCGATCGACCAGTGCTTGTTACGCCAACCGAAACCGCCAGTGATGTAGTGCTGGTCGTCGAGAGTAGTGTAGTTTGGCTTGGTAGCGGTGCGATAGAGGAACGCGATATCCCAAGACTTGACGTCTGTGAAGAGACCTGTCTTCTCGTAAGGCGATGACTTGTAAGCGTAACCTACTCGGGCGCTCCACTGAGGATTGATACGATACTCGAGGCCAGCCTTGATGGTATGCTGCATCTTGAGATGTGGCTTCATCGTATCATTCATGTCATCGAAGTAGATCTTGTCAGAGTAGCTGCCATCCTTAGGGTTGCGGTAACGCATGCTCTTGAAGTCGCGCAGATCGTACTCCAAGCTGGCGATAGCACGTCCACCGAAGACATAGGCTGTAGAGAACTGGTATTCCCACGGTGTGCTAAAGTCATACTGGGTGCGATCACTCCAGTCACTATAGTTGGTGAGTCCAGGATTCTGCAGCAAGGCCTGCTCATACATGATGTTATAAGCCTCCATTGAAGCGTCGTAGAACTCCTTCATATTCATATATATAGGAGTGTGGACTGCTGCACCCAGACGCCATTCTTCGGTCGGCTTCCAAAGAAGGCCGAAGTTGATACCGATGCCGCTACCTTTGGTCTCGATACGGTTGTCGTAGGTGATATAGTCACCGTTCATGTCCTTCTGGCTGTCCTCTGTGAAGCAATGTTCAACCATTGAATTGAAGTCTGTGATGCGGACGGTAACACCTGCATAGAGAACGTCATTGAAGTTGAGTGCACCAGAGATGTTGTAGTAGTCATGACGGGTACGCTCCAGAAGGTTCGACTGCTGATACGTATGGTCGAAGACCGGGTTGTCAACGTGATTAGGATCACCTATTGCATCGTCAAGGGCAAAGCTTTCATAACCCATGAGGGAGAGAACTGGGACATTATAGTCATTCCAAGCCGACGTAGTACCTAAGTACTCTGCCACCATATCGTAGTTGTCGAGGTAAGAATTGGCCTGCTCGTAGAGATACTCTCCGAAAGATCCTGTAGGATTGTCGAGTACCATATTCATCTTTCGGAAGGTCTGCTGTCTGCGCTCAATGCTGAAACCGAGGTTGAAGTTGACCAGCGATCCCTCATTTTCTGGCATGAAGGAGAAGACTGCTCCGAAATTGGAAATAGAGAAGTTATTGTCCTTACCTGTCGCTTTCTCCGAACCGAGCGTCTCAGTACTTGAGAAACCAAGGTGTGGCGTGATGGTAATCGTGTTGGTGCCACGGAAAATGGCAAGACCAGCAGGATTATCGCTTATACAGCTGATATCACCACCCAGAGCGCCAAAGGCTCCTGCCATAGAGCGATAGCGTGCTGTACCACTGATGTCGGTGCTGCCGAAGCGGACACCGTCGACCATATTCTGGCCAAAAGTATAGGTTGTACTGGTAGCCAGGAAAGCTGCCAGGACTATATAGTTCTTATTGTTCATGTCAAAATAGATTTAAGTTATCTGCGACCATGGCCGCTGCTACTGCTGTGACTGCTGCCACCACCGCCACCACGGCTGTAGCTTCCGCCACCACCGCCGCCGCTGTAGCTGCTTGAGCTACCGCTGCTATAGCTGCTTGAGCTGCGGGTGTTGCTACCACTGCTATAAGAGCTGCCACTATTGTAAGAGCTTCCGCTATTATTATAGGAACCACGAGAGTAGCTGCTGCTGCTATGATCGTAAGAACCGCTTGAGCGGCTTGGGGTATAGGTGTTGGCTGCACGACGTGAAGAGCTGTTGTCGTAAGAGAAACCGCGGTTGCTGCTTACGACAGTGCCACGACGGCTGCGGCTATTACCCGTGCTGCTATTGTCTGCAGTAGAAGCAGTGCTGCTTGATGAACTGCGGGTATATTGGCTAGCGGAACCACCACCACTTTCTCCATTATATCGGGTAGCAGTATGACGACGGCTGCTGTATGAGCCCTTGCTAACAGGAGCAGTGGCATCACCACCACGAGAAACTCCCAAAGACGTAGCAGAGCGGTTGTACTCAGAGGTGCTAGAACGCATGTTACTGTTGGCAAGTCGGCCATTGACAGTGTTGCGTCCACGGAGGGTAGGACCAGCAGTGTAGGTGCCATTGCTATTGGTGAAGCCTACGCGAGCTCCGTTCGATGCACGGTAGCTGCGGTTCGTGCTGGCTGAGGCCATGCGAGAAACGCTGCCACCATCGCCCTTCCATCCACCACGGTGAGCAAAGTGTCCACCGAAGTTATTGCGGCTTGAACCGCGGTGTGATCCGCCTGTAGCGTAGTTATAGACAGGACCGGTATAATAGTCGTTGTAACAGTAATGGTAGTAGTGTGGATTTGGGCAATAGAATGGAGAATACCATCCACCATACCAGCCAGAGTAGTAGCCAAAGCTCCATCCTGTATACCAGCTGCCCCAGCGGAATCCGAAGCTTGGAGTCACGTACCACCATGGGTCATAGTAGCAGTAATCCCAGTAGAATGGATCGTAATATGCTACGTCATACCATGGGCTGTAACGGTAAAAAGAGAAGAATGGATTATGGAAACGACAGATCAGGTCGGAAAAGCGGTATTGCTCGATAAGGACTACGGTATCTCGGACAACTTTATATCCGCTGATATCCGCATTCTTCAACATCTTCTTATTGCCAGGGACCAATACGGTATCGCCCTTCTCGTCAATGACATTGTAGTAGAATGGGACATCATTGCCGTCTCCCATGACATCAGATACGAGTGTAGACGCATCTTCCTTGCCACGGCGATTATAGTCGTCGAGATCCCAGTCGCTGTTAGCATTGGTAGACCATTCGTCTGCGGCGGTAGTCGCATAGATAGCCTCATGCTTAGCTTTCTTGTCGGCCTTCTTGCTGAAGTAGATATCGTCGTCCTGCGCCTGCAAGTTGATGGCTGCAGGGATCGTTGCTGCAAGCATAATAGCTGCAAATAAAAAACGCTTCATCATAGGTCAATTTATTTTAAAGGTTGGTTTGGTTTTAATTATAAAACTAGCGAATTTTTTAGCCTTGCTAAGTTTTGATTTCGGTTTTTAGATAGTTTTAATTCAACAAGGTTTAAAAAATGTTGAAATTTGGTGCAAAGATAAAGATAATTTTGTATCTTTGCACCGTAATTTAGCTATTTAACACTTTTTGATAGCCAAATTTCACTGAAATAACGTTTTTAACCCACGAAATGACAGGAAAATGAATTATATTGAAGTCACACTGAAACCTAATCCCTGTTCTGAAGAGCTATGTGATATCCTGGCCGCGCTGCTGGCACCTCTCGGATTCGACTCTTTTTCTACCGAAACGGACTGTCTCAAAGCTTATATCCCCCAGAATCAGTGGGACCCATCTGCTCTCGATGCATTGATCCTGGATCTGCCTATCGATGACGTCAGTGTCCGTTGGGAGGCTGGTGTCGTGGAGATGGAGGACTGGAACCAGACCTGGGAACAGAGTCAGCAGTTCGAACCGATCATCGTGCAGCATCCATCCGATCCTGCCACCGTATGTTGCGTACACAGCCCTGCCGCACCAAAAGATCAGGTGCCAGCGTGTCGTTATGAAGTAATCATCGACCCTAAGATGTCGTTTGGCAGCGGTACACATGAGACGACGTCGCAGTTGCTCGAGGAGATTATGAAACTTGGTACAACTGGCAAGGTCCTGGATATGGGAACGGGTACCGGAGTCCTGGGTATCCTGGCCGCCGAGGTAGGAGCAGAGCATGTCCGTGCCATCGAGATTGATGACTGGGTGGCAGACAATGCCAAGGACAACGTGTTGCTCAACGGATTAGCCAGTAAGGTCTCCGTGGAGTGTGGAGATGCTTTTCTGCTCACGGAAGGCCCTGCCTATAGCCTTGTTCTGGCTAACATCAACCGAAATGTCCTGCTTAATGATATGTCACGCTATGTCAGCGTGATGCTGCCAGATGCAACATTGCTGATGAGTGGATTCTACGAAGAGGATGTCCCTGCGATCCGTGAGTGTGCAGAAGCACTTGGATTGCACTATGAGTACCATCGTAGTCGTAATAACTGGGTGGTCATCAGATTTACACATTAATATATATACTAACCCCTAAATTCAAATGAAAAAGTTATTCCTTTGTCTTCTTGCTCTCGTCCTGGCACTCCCTATGGCCGAAGCAAAGAAGAAGACTGAAGCTCCAAAGCCAGCACCACAGCGTCCGAAGGAGCAGTTTACACAGGCCAAGGATGGCCTCTTCGGCGTGAGCCGTAAGGGTAAGGACTGGTACTTCACTGTAGCAGACAGTGTACTCGGTCAGCCGATCCTTGCCGTGACTCGTTTCACCAATGCTCCTGTTGATGCCGGTCAGTATGGTGGTGAGATGCTCAACAATCAGACCGTCTATTGGGAGCAGGGCCCTGATTCGACTCTCGTACTCCGTGCACTCATTCTCGGTTCTGATGCACCAGAGGACGATGCTATCTACAAGGCTGTGCAGGTCAGCTCGGCCAATCCTGTTCTTGGCGCGTTCAAGGCTGAGCGCGTAGGTGAGGCTTATCGCGTCAACGTCACCAAGCTCTTTGCTGACGATACTCAGGCTTTCTCTCTTCCTGCTCGCAGCAAGAAGCAGTATAACCTTGGTGGTCTGCAGCGTGAGAGTAGTTTCATCGAGAGTATCCGTACCTATCCAATCAATACTGAGGTAACTGTCACAAAGACTTATACTTATCAGTCACCAAGTGGCGCTCCTGGTGCTCCAGTCGTCAGCCGTGGTGGCAGTTCTTCGCTTCCTGCTGGTATGCAGACGGGCTTGGTTACCATCCAGCTCAATACCTCTTTCCGTCTGTTGCCAAAGAATCCTATGCAGCGTCGTCTCACCGATCCTCGTGTCGGCTATTTCGCTGATCGTTTCTCTTGGTTTGCCGATGACCAGCAGCAGGTCAAGACCCGAGAGTTCATCTGCCGTTATCGCCTGGAGGCTCGTCCTGAGGATATTGATAAACAGAAGCGTGGAGAGCTTGTGGAGCCTATCAAGCCAATCATCTACTACATCGATCCTGCTACTCCTAAGCAGTGGGTACCATATCTTATCGCTGGTGTCAACGACTGGAATGTCGCCTTCGAGCAGGCTGGCTGGAAGAACGCTATCCGTGGTGAGGAATGGCCAAATGACTCGACGATGAGCCTGGAGGATGCTCGTTTCTCAGTAATCCGTTACCTCGCAAGCCCTATTGCCAATGCATACGGTCCTAACGTGCACGATCCTCGTACCGGAGAGATCCTGGAGAGCCATGTCGGTTGGTATCATAATGTGATGATGCTTGTGCATGACTGGTATCAGGTACAGGCTGGTGCCATCGATCCTCGTACTCACCAGATGAAGTTCAGCGATGAACTCATGGGCGATCTGATCCGCTTCGTCAGCAGCCACGAGGTAGGCCATACCCTCGGCCTCCGTCACAACATGGGTGCATCGAGCGCTACTCCTGTCGAGAAGCTCCGTGATAAGGCTTGGGTAGAGGCTCATGGCCACACATCTTCTATCATGGACTATGCACGTTTTAACTACGTCGCACAGCCAGAGGACGGCATCAGTGCCAAGGGAATCTATCCTCGTATCAACGACTACGATAAGTGGGCCATCGAGTTCGGCTATAAGCCTAACTATGATGCGATGGGAGACGAGGAGAAGGATCATCTGATGTGGAATCCGATCATCATCGACAGCTTGGCCAACAATCCTCGTCTCTGGTTCGGTGGTGAAGGCCGTGATCACGATCCCCGCGCTCAGACAGAGGACCTCGGCGATAATTCTATGCTTGCCAGCACATACGGTGTGAAGAACCTCAAGTACATCATCAAGCGCTTGCCAGAGTGGACCAAGGAGGAAGCTAATATGAATACCAACCTCAAGCAGGTCTATGAGTCATTGCTCGGTCAGTATCAGCGTTATCTGCGTCACGTAGCTACCAACATCGGTGGCCTGCCACGCAACTACAAGAGCCTTGAGCAGGAAGGCGATGTCTATGGCATCACTCCTAAGGCGACTCAGAAGGAAGCTCTCAAGTGGCTCGATGAGAATCTCTTCCAGAAGCCAGAGTGGCTCGTGGCTGAGCCTTGGATGTATCGTATCGCTCAGCGTCCTGATACCTATCTCTTCAAGCAGGTCGATTATGTCTTGAAGTCTACTCCAGTACTTGATCTCCAGACGCTCACTGACCTTCAGCTCTATGCTGATCGTTCGTCTGCGAACTACAAGCCAACCGAGTACCTGGATGATCTCTATAAGGTAGTCTTCCGCGAGCTCGACAGCAATGCAGCCTGCTCAACCTACCGCCGCTATCTGCAGCGCACCTACGTCAATACTGCCATCGCTCGCCTCAATGCTAAGGGTAGCGAGACTGCTGACGCTCGTGCACTCCTCATGGCTCAGATCCTGAAGATCCAGAAGAAGGCCAAGGCCAGCGCTGCTGCTGATGCAGTGACTAAGGCTCACTGGATGGATCTGGCTCAGATCATCGAGCAGGAACTGATTAAGAAGTAAAACCCTTCGAAAAGTGATCCTAATAATTTACGGCATCTTGAGGAAATCCCAAGATGCCGTAACTCTTTTTTATTTCGTACCCAGTTTTTTCATCAGCGCATCGCGATAGCTACCACCCAGCGGCATTTTTTGCCCGGCTACGGTGATGGATAGTGGCTCAATTTCCTGGATCTCATCGATCGAGACGATATAGCTCTTATGCACACGGATGAACTTATCTGCGGGTAGTTGCTCCTCCAGATTCTTGAGGCTGTAGAGAGCGGTGATACGCTTCGTCCGGGTATAGAACGAGACGTATTCGTGCTGGCCTTCGATATACAGCAGATCATCGAAATTGATCTTGTAGAGGCGATAGTCGGCCTTGACGAGCATATAGGTCTTCTGGTCGTTAGCTTCCTGATGCGTCTCTACAATGGCAGGTTCGGTTGATGTTGTCTCAAGGCTCTTGAGCTTGGCAATAGCCTTCTCGATGGCCGCAGAGAAACGAGGAAAAGCAATCGGCTTGAGCAGGTAGTCGACGGCTGAGACTTCGTAACTCTCCAGTGCATACTCAGAGTAGGCGGTGGTGAAGATGATGGCAGGGACGTTGCTCAAGGTGCGTGCCAGCTCGATTCCGTTAAGGTCTGGCATGTGTATGTCGAGCAAAAGGATATCTATCTGATGCTCATTGACTAACGAGAAGGCCTCTGCTGCATTCTGCGCAGTGCCGACCAAGTTCAGATTCTCAATTTTTGTGACGTAGCCTTGCAGGAGCTTGCGTGCAAGGAACTCGTCATCGACGATCAATACATTATACATAGTTAGGAGATATGAAGGACGGTTTTATATCGGTGCTCATCCTCGATAATCTTGAACGAACACTTGTCTTCACCAAATAGCATCTTGAGACGCTGACGGACGTTGTCAAGGCCAATGCCGGTGCGCTCCTGGTCGGTACGCTCGGTGGTTGGATGCGGAGGAAGCTCGGAGTCATCGGCTGGTATGGAGTTCTCTGCAGTAAAGAGGAGTCCGGTGGCATCCTGACGGAGCGTGATGTGGACATAGGCCTTTGGATCATCGACCAGACGACTGTGCTTGAAGCAATTCTCAATCATCGGCTGCAGCACCATCGGAGGGACCATGTAGTTGGGATCCTGCTGGGTACACTCGAAGGTAAGATCTGGTTCGCGCTCCATGCGGATGCGCTGGAAGTCAATGTAGTTCTGGATATACTTGACCTCCTTCTGCAGGAGCACGTGATCTGCTCTACAGTCGTCAATGACGTAGCGAAGCATCTCCGAGAGCTTGAGGACCGAATCCGGAGCCTGCTCGTCCTGCGTGACGGTGAGCGCGTAGATGCAGTTGAGCGCGTTGAAGAGGAAATGTGGATTGATCTGCGCGCGCAGGTACTTTAATTGATTCTGCATCTGCTGCTCCTGGAACTGCTGTTCGGCCAGCTTACGCTCATTGATCATGAATACGATCGAGACGATCATGGAGGTGGCCAGGAGCAGGATGGAATACTTGGTGTGGATAAAGAACTGCTCGTTGCGATGTTCTGCCAGATTTTCTACAAGGCGGGTAGGAGTGAAGTCGCTCCATTGGGAGGCAAGCGAGACAATATAGACATCGAACTTGCTGGCCAACGCTACCAGAATGAAGATGGTGAGGCCTGAGAGCAGGAACACCAGGATGCGGCGCTTCGGAAGCAGGCGTGGCAGGATGCAATACTCCATCACATTCCAGAGAATCATCATCGGCAGAATGGTGCAGAAGGCCGATACAGCCGAGATCAACAGACCCAGATGACGGTTGCCGACGATGGTGAACGTCAGGAAGAGCGAGACCCAGGCGAGAAGGCGGGAGTGCTGCTGCACCCAGGAGATAAAGTTGAATTTCTGCATAGCTGGAAGTTTTTGGATGGCGCAAAGATACGCACTTTTTGCAATCCCGCCTTTGCTATCCACGTTAAATTATGCAAAAAATAGAAAAAACAAAAATTTTGGTTGAGCGATGACCCGACTTTGTTGAATCGCATTTCTTACCTTTATATTTATATAATATCTTTGCACACGTTTTTTAGCATTTGACAATACAAAATAAAAAAGAATAAGAATATGAAATCTATGAAACGTCTGTTTATCGGAATGTTTTCGCTGCTCGGATTGACAGCTGTGCAGGCTCAGACACCTGACAGTGTGGAAGTCAATCTGGATAAGGTGCTTGAGATTGCACTCAGCGACAATGCAGACATTCAGGTGGCCAACAAGACCATCGAATTGAAGAAGTATGCCAAGAAGGAGACTATCTCGGGTCTGTTCCCTACCGTCTCTGTTTCGGCTACCGGAACCAAGAACATCATCGTAGCTACGATGGCCATGGCTATGGGCGATCAGGTCATCAAGGTCCAGATGGGCCGTCCTTACAACTACACTCTCACCGCTACGGCTGCCGTACCTCTCGTAGCTCCACAGCTCTGGAAGTCTATTGAGGTCAGCGAGGAGCAGGTGCAGCTCGCCATTGAGCAGGCTCGTGGCAGCAAGGTCAACACCATCGCACAGGTCAAGAACGCTTATTACAGCCTCATGCTGGCTCGTGACAGCTATCAGGCTTTGCTCGCAGGCTATCGTACCGCTGAGCGCAATGCAGAGGAAACCAAGAAGAAGTTCGAACTCGGCTCTGTCAGCGAGTATGACAAGCTCACAGCAGATGTGCAGCTCGAGTCTATCAAGCCAAACCTCCTGCAGGCACAGAACGGTATCAAGCTCGCTGAGATGCAGCTTAAGGTGCTGATGGGTATCGACGTCAATGAGCCAATGAAGTTCACCGGTGAGCTCAAGGATTACGAGGAAGGCCTCTTTGCTGACCTCATGAGCCTCAAGAACGATACCAAGCTCGAAGACAACACCAACGTACGTCAGCTCGAGATCCAGGAGCGCATGCTTCGTCTGAGCGAGAAGATCAACCGTCTCGGCTATCTGCCAACCCTGGCACTTGCCTTCCAGTCTGGTTACTCTGCAATGCCAAGTGAGTTCAATCCATTCAAGGCTCCTTACTATGGAAGTGCCAGCGTCAACCTGAGCTTCTCATGGACCCTTTTCGATGGCTTGTCAAAGTATATGAAGAGCAAGCAGAACAAGTTCCAGCTCGAGAACCTCGACATCCAGAAGGAGAATCTCCTCCGTCAGCTCGAGCTCTCTGTTACTTCGTCGCTCAACAACATCGAGACCGCTGCAGAGCAGGTAGTCAGCACCAAGGAGAATGTCTACAGCGCTGAGCGTGCTTACAACATCTCTGAGAAGCGCTACGAGATCGGTTCGGGTACCATGCTCGAGCTCAACTCAAGCGAGTCGAACCTCCTCAATGCACGTCTGCAGTACGTACAGTCAATCTACAACTTCCTGAGCAACCGCGCTACTTTGGAGCAGACGCTGGGTAAGGTGGTGACAGGAGAGTAATTCTTAGTATCTCAAAAATAATATACATATATGAAAAAGTCAATCATTCTCCCTGCTGCAGTCCTTGCCATCCTGAGCATGGCCAGCTGTAAGCAAAAGAACACAGATAGTGTGATTGCCACCATGGCTCAGGACACTATCAACATTACCGTAGAGCAGGTAGTGGCACTCGACGTTGACCAGGTGGTCAGCTTCGCAGCTACCGTCCAGGCTGAGGTTTCTAACTCTATTGCTCCTCAGGCACCTGTACGTATCCGTAAGATCAATGTAGAGGTAGGCGACCGTGTGGCTAAGGGCCAGACACTCGTCGTGCTTGATAATAACAACCTCGAGCAGCTCAAGCTCCAGCTCGAGAACCGTGAGGTAGAGTTCAGCCGTATCGACGAGCTCTTCAAGATCGGTGGCGTCAGCAAGAGCCAGTGGGAGCAGCAGAAGGTACAGCTGGAGGTTATGCGCCAGTCGTTCCAGAACATCGAGGAGAACACCCGTCTCGTCAGCCCTATCAGCGGTGTCGTTACCGCTCGTAACTATGACAACGGCGATCTCTATCAGGGTCAGCCAGTACTCGTCGTAGAGCAGATCACTCCAGTCAAGATGCTCATCGACGTCAACGAGACCTACTACAGCCAGGTCAAGGTCGGCATGCCTGTCGACAACATCACCCTCGAGGCTTATCCTGGTGAGGTATTCTCAGGCAAGGTCAGCATCATCTACCCAACCATCAACACGGCTACCCGTACCTTCCAGGTTGAGATCTCTATCCCTAACAAGGATCAGCGCGTACGTCCAGGTATGTATGCACGTGCCAGCCTCAATCTCGGTCAGGCTCATCACGCTACCGTTTCTGACAATGCTGTCCAGAAGATGATCGGTTCAGGCGAGCGCTACGTCTATGTGCTCAATGCCGATGGCAAGACCGTCAGCCACCGCACCATCGAGCTCGGCCGTCGTCTTGAGGGCGAGAACGCCTCACGTTATGAGATCGTCAGTGGCCTTGCAGAAGGTGAGACCGTAGCTGTCTCTGGTCAGTCAAAGCTGGCTGATGGCCGCTCTGTGAATGTGATTCGCAAGAGTAACTAATCTCAACTCTAAACTCTCAACTCTAAACTAAATAGAATATGAGTCTATACGAAGGATCGGTCAGACGACCCATTATGACCACACTGGTCTTCGTCGCCGTTGCCATTTTCGGTCTCTTCTCGCTGTCAAAGCTCCCTATCGACTTGATGCCAGATATCGAGACCAATACGATCATGGTCATGGAGTCCTACCCAGGTGCCAGTGGGCAAGATATTGAGAACAACGTTACTCGTCCGCTCGAGAACGTCCTCAACTCCGTGAACTACCTCAAGCATATCACCTCTAAGTCGCAGGAGAACTATGCCATGATCACGCTCCAGTTCGAGTTTGGTTATGACATCGACGACCTGACCAACGACGTGCGTGATAAGCTCAACATGATCAGCCAGTCTTTGCCTGATGGTGCTGGTACTCCTATCATCTTCAAGTTCTCTGCTGATATGATCCCTATCCTGGTGCTTTCTGCCCAGGCTACCGATAGTCAGACAGCGCTCTACAAGATCCTCGATGACAACGTGGCTAACCCTATCGCCCGTGTCCCTGGTGTAGGTACCGTGTCTATCTCTGGTGCTCCACAGCGTGAGATCTACGTCTATTGCGACCCTCTCAAGCTCGAGGCTTATAACCTCACCATCGAGGCCATCTCAAGCGTTATCCAGCAGGAGAACCTCAACGTGCCTGGCGGTTCGTTCGACGTAGGTAACAACGCCTTCACCCTCCGTACCCCTGGTGAGTTCAAGGATCCTAAGGAGATGGAGGAGATCGTCGTACGTGCTACTGGCAACCAGATCATCCGTCTCAAGGATGTGGCTCGCGTAGTCGATACCGTACAGGAGCGTGCACAGAAGACCTTCACCTACTTCTCTACTCCTAATGACCCTAAGGGTTATACCGGTGAGCAGGGTGCGATGATCATCGTGCAGAAGCAGTCAGGTGCCAACTCAGTACAGATTGCCGAGAAGGTGCTCGATATGCTCCCAGAGCTGCAGCGCAATCTGCCTTCTGATGTCAAGATGGGTATCATAGTCAATACCTGTGATAACATCTACGCTACCATCAACTCCCTGGCAGAGACCATTGCCTACGCTATGCTCTTCGTAGCACTCGTCTGCTTCCTCTTCCTCGGTCGTTGGCGTGCTTGTGTGGTCATCCTGATCACCATTCCATTGTCACTCGTAGCCTCATTCGTCTACCTGTTTGCTACCGGATCATCGCTCAACATGATCTCGCTCTCATGTCTCTCTATCGCTATCGGTAACGTCGTCGACGATGCCATCGTAGTCCTTGAGAACGTGACCAACCACATCGAGCGTGGCTCTGATCCTAAGCAGGCAGCTATCCACGGTACCAACGAGGTGGCTATCTCAGTTATCGCATCAACCCTCACCATGATCGGTGTGTTCTTCCCATTGACCATGGTCTCTGGTATGGCTGGTGTGCTCTTCAAGGAGCTTGGCTGGATGATGTGTATCATCATGACCGTATCTACCACCTCAGCCCTTTCATTCACCCCAATGCTCTGTTCGCAGATGCTTCGCCTGAAGAAGCGTGAGGGCTGGTTCTCTCGCTGGTACAACCACTATATCGTACGTGGCATCCTCGATAAGCTCGATGACTGGTATAAGGACCGTATCAACTGGGCCGTACGTCACCGTGGCACCATGATTACTGCCATCGTCCTCTTCTTCCTCGTCTCAATGACTCCATTGGCATTCAAGGCCATCGGTACCGGCTTCTTCCCATCACAGGACTCTGGCCGTATCTCCGTCTCGCTTGAGTTGCCAGTAGGTACCCGTCAGGCAGAGGCAGACCGTCTCGCTTATGAGTTGGCCAACACCTGGATGACCCGCTGGGGTACACCAGACAAGCGCGTGCTCAAGGCTTGTAACTATACCACAGGTCAGGCCGATACCGACAATACCTTCGCTTCGATGAGCGCCAACGGTACTCACATCATCTCGTTCAACATCGCCATGTATAAGGTGGCTGAGCGTATCCAGAAGGTGAGCATGTATGAGGTAGGTGCACAGATGCGTAAGGACCTCGCACAGTACCCTGAGTTCAGCCGTGTCAAGGTGACCGAAGGTGGTCAGCAGAGTATGGGTGGCCAGAGTAGTGCCGACTTCGAGATCTACGGTTATGACCTCGATCAGACCAACGACCTCGCACTCGAGTTCCGCAGCCGCATCCAGGAGAAGGCAGGTGAGGCTATCAGCCAGATCAACATCTCACGCTCTGACTTCCAGCCAGAGATCCAGGTCGACTTCGACCGTGAGAAGTTGGCTAAGTATGGCTTGAGCCTGGCTACTGCAGGTACTTTCATCCGCAACCGTTTCAATGGTGCTACCGCTTCTTACTATCGTGAGGACGGTGAGGAGTATGCTATCCGCGTACGTTATGAGCCAGGTGTCCGTGAGTCTGTCGAGACCCTTGAGAACGTTCTCCTCTATGGTCAGAACGGTGCTAAGGTCCGCATCAAGGACGTCGGTCAGGTCGTAGAGCGTAACACCATGCCTGTCATCGAGCGTAAGGACCGTCAGCGTGTCAATACCGTATCCTGCGTTGTCAATACCGATGAGTCTAACCTCGGTAATGTCGTAGACTTCGGTAAGGAAGTGATCGAAGACATGCGTGCTGATAACCTCCTCTCGGGCGATGTCACCATCCAGGTAGCAGGTTCGTACGAGGATCAGCAGGATTCGTTCAAGGACATGGGTACCCTCGGTATCCTCATCCTCCTGATCGTATTCATCGTCATGGCTGCACAGTTCGAGTCATGGTCCGATCCATTCATCATCATGCTCATCTCTATTCCATTTACCTTCACCGGTATCGTCCTGGCTCTCTGGATGACTGGCGTTGACCTCAACATCATGTCTATGCTCGGTGCCATCATGCTCATCGGTATCGTAGTAAAGAACGGTATTGTGCTCATCGACTACATCCACCTCCTCCGTGAGCGTGGTCTCTCAGTCGTGCAGGCCGTTGTCAAGGCAGGTCGTGCACGTCTTCGTCCTGTATTGATGACCACCCTCACCACCATCCTCGGTATGTTGCCAATGGCTATCGGTACCGGTCAGGGTTCTGAGATGTGGCAGCCAATGGGTATCTCTATCATCGGTGGTCTTCTCGTCTCTACCGTCATGACCCTTGTGGTCGTTCCTTCGGTCTACTGCTCATTCCAGGGTATGAAGATCAAGCAGGAGCGCCGTGCATGGGCCGAGAAACTCGGTCTTGATGCGGAGTGGAACAAGAAGAAGCATATTTTCAAGCGTAGAAAGTAATATCCCTTAGAAAAATGAAAGCAATCTTTATAGCCTACGACCAGGCTCATCACGATGCCGTCATCGAGATCCTCGGCAGCTGCATGCAGCGCGGCTTCTCCTGCTTCGAGCAGGTACAGGGCCGTGGCAGCAAGACCGGTGAGCCACACTACGGCAGCCACGCTTGGCCAGGTATGAACTCAGCCATCATTGCCATGTGCGAAGATAACCGTATCCCATTGCTCTTCGACCGTCTGCGCAAGCTCGACGAGGAGCGTCCTATGCTCGGCCTCCGTGCATTCGTCATGCCAGTAGAGCAGTCGCTCTAAGCAATAAGCATCATTGCCGCGTCATAGAACACAACGTTATGGAACTAAAGGACTGTAAACTGCTGGAACTCCCGAAGGAAGAAGATCCTCGTGGCAGCCTGACCTACATTTATGAGAAAGGGCATGTACCCTTTCTCATAAAGCGTGTGTTCTATATCTATGACGTCCCTGCAGGCAAGGATCGTGGCGCTCATGCACACAAGGAGTGCTGGCAGCTGATCATTGCCGCCTCGGGAGCGCTCGAGGTCTATCTCCATGATGGTCAGGAGGAGAAGGTCGTCACGCTCAATCGTCCATTCCAGGGTCTTCTCGTGCCTCCTGGCGTATGGGCGCATGAGCGGGCCTTCACCTCAGGTGCGCTCTGTCTGGTGCTGGCCAGCCATGAGTTCTGCGAGGACGATTATATCCGAGATTTCGACCGATATTTAGCCTGGAAGGCATGCAGATAATCCGCTATACACGCGATAAGTCCCAGGAGTGGGATCAACTGGTGAAGGTGTCAAAAAATGGCACCTTCCTCTTTCTGCGTGACTATATGGATTATCATGCCGATCGTTTCGTCGATCACTCGCTGATGTATTATACTGACAAGGGGAAGCTCTTGGCAGTAATGGCGGCCAATGAGAGGCTTGGCATTCTCTACTCTCATCAAGGCCTTACCTATGGAGGTTTCGTCCTCTCTCCCCATGTCCATGCAGTAGAGGTAGGAAAGCTCTTCGCATTGACCCTCCATTATCTCAAGGAGCAAGGCTTCACCGCGTGGTATTACAAGCAGATCCCGACCATCTATCACCGCCTTCCAGCTGAGGAAGAAGACTACTGGCTCTGGATGCACCACGCTCAGCTGGAGGATTGCAGCCTGATGACCGTCATCCCCCTGCATTCCGCTGATCTTCTCCCATCAGTCGCCTCCTCGCAACCTCTCTGTAATCTTGTCTCAGCGAGCAAACGCAACAATAGCAACAGATTACTCCGCCAAGGCTATCGCGTCGTCTACAACGCTCCTATAGCCGATTTCTGGCCTATCCTGACCCAGAACCTCCAGGAGCGCTTCGGAGCCAAACCCGTGCATACTTTCTCCGAGATAACGTTACTCCAGCAGCGCTTCCCGCAGCATATCCAGTGCTGCACCGTCGTCTCTCCTGACGGCGAGACGCTTGCCGGTACACTCCTCTATATTACCGATCGTGTCGTGAAGGCGCAATACACCTCCGCATCTCCCGCAGGCAAGCAGCTCAAGGCGCTCGACTTCCTGATCCTCCAGCTCCTCCGCCACTTCTCAGATACCTCCTCATTCTCGTACTTCGACTTCGGTACCAGCATGCTGACAGACAGTACGATACTCAATGAAGGATTAGTCCTTCAGAAGGAAGGATTCGGCGGCAGAGGTATCGCTTCACGAATTTTCAAGATGCAACTTTAATCTTTTTGCTTCCTCCAACTGCTAAAAATCCCCTTCACCCCTCCGGAAAAACATTCAAAACCACAAAGATACATTTTTCTCGCCAAAAATTTGGAGGAATCCTCAAAACCATCTATCTTTGCAGCACAAATACAAACCAATAAGACAATAGACAATATGGCAGAAGGTCGATATATGAATCCGCTCACCGATTACGGATTCAAGAAGCTATTCAGTGACAAGGAAGTGATGACCGCTTTCTTGACCGATCTTCTTGAGCCAAAATCACCGATAGCAGAGATCCAATTTCTGGACAAAGAGCTGACCGCTCAGACGAAATATGAGCGAGGTATCATCTATGACCTTTATTGTAAAGCTGAAGATGGTAGCGAGTTCATTGTCGAAATGCAGAATAAGAGCCAGTTGCATTTCTCAGATCGTATCCTCTACTATCTTTCTCGCTCAATCTCCACACAGGAGAACCGAGGCGATGACAATTGGGACTACGAGCTTCGTCCTGTCTATGGCATCTTCTTCCTCAACTTCCATCTCAAAGGCCTTAAACCGCTAGCTGTTCGTACCGTTCAACTTAAAGTCAATGAGACGGGCGAACTCTTCAGCGACAAGCTAAAGGCTTACACTTTAGAGCTGCCTGATTATAAGAAAATGAAAGAAGAAGACTGCAAAACCCGTATCGACTACTGGCTCTATAACCTATCAAACATGGAAACTATGACAACGCAGATCCCATTCCAGCAGCAACAACCAATCTTCAACAAGGTTGGCACGATTGCAGAACTAGCACACATGACGCCAGAAGAGCGAATCAAGTACAACATCAGTATCGATTCTTTCCGCACCAATCTCTCCGTGCTCAAGAATGAACGTGCTGAAGGTCTAGAAGAAGGACTTGTCAAGGGGCGAGCTGAGGGTCGAGCTGAGGGCCGAGCTGAGGGTCGAGCTGAGGGCCAATTGTTAGCTGCCAAGAATCTTAAAGCCATGGGCATTCTAACCCTCGAGCAAATCTCTGCAGCCACAGGCTTGGCAATAGAAGAAATCGAAACACTATAGTAATGGTGGCCATGAGCCACCATTTATTGTTATCGGTCATTTTCAGTCATTATCCCCCCAAGAATCACCGCCATAGTCATCATGGCCAAAAACATCATGTGAGTCGAACGAATCATGTGAGCACCAAGAATCATCCGAACTCCATGAATCCTGCGAGTTGTAACTATCGTCATCATCATCCAGATCCTCCAACAGCTCGTCACGCTCATCATCATCCAGCTCATCCAGTTCGTAGTCATCCAGATAAACATCACGATTACGATCATCGCCATAGAAATCCTCCCAATACACCTTATCCTCCGTTTTTGCCACAGGAGCGACATCCTTTCTGGCCTCATGAATCGCGGCCCATATTACCGCAGCGCTTATACCATATTTCAGCGTAAGGCTGTTCACCACCTCCCCAAGCTTCTCCTCTGGTACGTACTTAATCAGATCCAGATCCACAGGCAGCTTTTTCTGCTTATCATCCACCGGCAGTTTCTTTGGCATCTGCTTTTTGTTATCATTCTTCTTTACAGGTACCGATAGTTCTTTATACTCCTTCTTGTGCTTCTTCGCCTTTATAGACACATTCTTATCTGGCATCGTAGTTTTACTATCCTTAAATACCATCAAGTACCCAATGATCGCACAAATAACAAAAATCAATACGCAGAGACCAGCGATAGCCCAACTATCACATACCCAAGCCGCCACAAGTCCTATCGCCAAAAGAACTGATACAAAGCACATAAGAATCATTCGGATATAATAATTTATTCGCAATCACACTCATAGGAATCCCCATGCGGACACTCCCATGCATGCCAGCGTTCTTCTTCTCGGATATACCTCTCTGTATCGGAAATATGCTGTCCTGCCTTCTTCGATGCAGATCGTTGAGCGTACATCCTTGGCATTGGCCTACTCTCATTCTGACTTGTTCCAGCCGTTCTTCTTGGCATGTCGGAACCAAGCATAGAAGTACCACTATTTGTCTTTGGATAGATAATTTCAGGACCTTCTTTTTCAATCCTCTTCCGACGCGATCTTTCCTGATAATCCGCTACGACAAGAGTAATTAAAAATACTAATACCAATGCCCCAATTAGTATAGCTACCCCCGTACCTCCATAGAGGCAAAAAGTCACGATTAGTGCGAAAAGAAATAGTACTACCATATAATATAACTTTAGCGGTCAAAGCCATTTGTTAATGAATGACGATGCAAAGATATACTATTATTTGTAAAATTCAAAATAAAAGCAACACTGCTGAAAGAAGATACATATTTATTTCTTTTTATTTGGATAGATCATCAAAATTCACTATCTTTGCAGTGCGATTTTAAGACATTACTTCTATGAATACATCACTTTCTCCATTTCAGTTAGAGATGCTTGATCTGCTTAGTCAGATTAAGAATCCAGAAGAAATGAAAGCTATCCGTGATATTATCGCTGACTATTTAAATAAATCTAGGGATAACGATAATGCTGATATGAAACAGACAAATATAAATGAGGTAAAGCCTATATTGAAACCTCAGTGCTGTGCATACTCTACCTATGAGTTCCCTGATTTTATCGAGATTCCTCAGAACGAGGATGAACTTCAATCTTTGATCGACTCGATCGGAGAACAATTCTTAATGCGCATCTCAAAGGAAAAAGCTATACAATTAGGTTATACAGAATTGGCGACATGGTCAAATGATAATGACTTCTTATTCTTATTGGATGATGAAAGTCTAGTCCTTTGCCTGGCCAAATCTTTGTTTGAATAGTATTCTTATGAGAAACATGGATTTGGATCTCTATTCTGTCGAATACATTCGATTATATTTGATATGAATCCATAATCTTCATAGTCATACTCTATATCAGGAGGAGTTGTAATCCTACAAACTGGTAAGTTTGTGGAATAGTCATATTCTGAGATAGCAGAGATTTTAAGACTATTATTAACCTGTATCTCCTTTTTAGTTTCCTCTGTCTTTACTATTTTGATCTTTGAATCTAATTCATTGATGCAAGCTCCAATTCTCTTCTGCTCAGATTCATCATAAGTAATATTTTCAAAACCATTCTTCTTTATATACTCTGACAAATCTCTTAGATTACAAATCTCTTTTTTTATACAAACATCTATAGTGGAGTATGAAATTCCATGAAATGCTAAACTCTTTATAGATAAAGAAGGACGTAACCTGGTATATTGAGAACTACTATTTTTTTTGATATTGCGAGTAGTTCTTATTTCATTGGTTTTATCTTTATTATTATCCTTTGGTTCTTGTTGTTGTACAGAATCGTTTATTATTTTTCTTGACGATGATTCTTCAAACTTGCTATCATTCTTATATAGGGCAGAAAAATAAACATTAGAGAGTTCCAAGCGGATTTTTGTATTAGCTCCAGGAACGTCAAGGATCCGATATTTCACATAGTCTTTCAGATCACTTAGATATCGAATCTTATTTTTTTTGCATAATATATAAGTACCCCAAGATATCTTATTGTCATGGCACAAATCTCGAATAGTTGGATTGTTTGATAATAACTGACTATTATCAAAAATAAATCCCAAGGATATATTATCTTTCTCTGCTTCTTCTCTGCATAAATCTAGTAGATTAGAAACGGGCCTCAGTATTGTCTTTATTTTGATTTTCTCATCAAATCTACAGACATTAATTAATGGCACATCCTCTTGAGTCAAATTTGATAGTATAGATCTGTATAGAGGAGATCTTGTCAACAGTCTTACTAAATATGATTGCTGATCAGAGGGTTCTAAATTTACAAAAACATATGAGATACAATTTATGTACCAGGAACCGAAATGTTCATAAACTAATCCACAAATGCGAGCTTGGCGTAGCAACGTAAGCCCGTTTCGCTTGTTGGCTATTGATAATGGAAATTTATCTTCAAAAGCTTCACCAACTTCTTCTGGCTCAACACCGCAATTATTCTCATTTATGATGTAGTTTAATAAATCTACAACTAAAGAAAACTCTACATTACTTGGTGCTTCATCCAATAGAACAATTCTCTCTTCTTTGTTAGTTTTTAGGTAGTCAATATATTGGCTGTATGCTATATTCTTTAGTTGGTAGATATAGTTCCTTATGGCATCATGAGGTATTTCATAATCCCAGTCATTTAATATCAGATCATTGATTTGATTTTCGTATGATCTGCTAAAGAACAAATCTAACCACTCAGTATTAGTCATTTGAGATATCAGTCAAAGTAACTGCCAATCAACGTATAGCGTAGTAACGCTCTAGAACTTGGTGCAACAATGTAGTTGTATAAAGCTTTGTCAATAATTGCGCTATCAATTTGTGAGAATTTTGTGATCTTTTCGGTTGAGATGTTTTTATCATTACTTATAAGATGCCAAAAACCCTCATTTGAGAGATGATAAAAAGGCAAATCAAAAGGCGGTGAAAACAGGTCTCTGTCATACTTCATGATTGATGACAGATGTCTAAATTCTTCTTTTAGCTCTTTTGATGGATATACTCGATTCTCTTTTACGACTCCCTTTTCTATTAGGTTAATTACAGATAGTAACATTAGTGCTTTATATGGAGCCTTACGACCATTCTTTACAAAGCACTTTAAGGTAGCAAACATTTGAATATAGTCATCAATTGTCTTGCTGTCATAAAAGGTAGATACGTCAGTATCATCGGCTACCATCTTAACCTCTTCGGATTTTATTGACTTAGGCGATAATCCCGTTTTCTTTATCAGTTTATCATTCTTAACAAGTGTATCTAATTGTTTTTTGTTATCCTGGACCTTACCAATTTTTATATGCTCCTTGTTACATTCATCAATACAAATGGACAGAAGTCTCATGACACTATCGTAACGTCTAAGCTTTGTTTCATTCGACTCGAGGCAAGTCATATAATCAATGATATCCAGATCACCTTCGCATAGGTCTCTCATAATCTTGTTGTAGAGAGGATCACGGAGTAAGTTCCTTGATAATAAAGATTTCTGATCATGACTATCAAGTTTGTTATATATATATCCAGTGCAGTTTAAGTACCAATGATTGAAGTATTCAAATGCTAAGCCAAGTTGCTCTGCAGTCTTAACTTGGTTCTCTCCATACTTTCTAAATGCACCATCTTTATCACTACGTATATATTTTGTGAAATGTTTTCCGATGCTAATAAAGTCTAATCCTTTATTATTCTCCTCAAGAAAGATGTCAATCATTTCGCGCTCACATGCTTCAAAACTACTACTCTGCGTAATATGTCGTGATTGTATTATGGTTCTATTGGGATTATTCTTTATATATTCAAGAAAGCAAGAATAAGGTACATCAATCAGATTTGCGACATAATTAAGCACACCATACTCATCAACGTCATAGTCGACATCTTCGAGCATCATGTCATTAATCTGCTTTTCGTAGCTTTTCGTAAAGAACAAACCTAATATGTCGTCTCTGGTCATATTTACAGCATTGTATTTGAAAGTATCTGCTTAATTTGCTTGATTTTGTAGTTCAACGTAACATCAGATATATTGCTATGGATGTTTGGTTGCTCCTTTATCAAGAATTTCAAGAAAGAATCTACCTTACTTTGCAGGCTTGCTAACTTTGTGTCTTCTTTCGCTAAATCTACAGCCTCCTTAAGAGAGATATCTCCATTCAAGAAACTTTCTAATGCTTCAGCTGCGTTCTCTCCTTCGGCTTTCACGATTTTTCCAATTTCACGAATATCAGCAGCCTTTTCAATCTTGTCTTCCTTAATCAAGTTGAGAATAGAAGGCAAAAGTTCTAATGTCGGATTATTCTCATCGGCTTTCTTAATGTCTCTATTTTTATCAAGCTCAAAATAGTAGCTCCATTTATGAGGGTTTGCATCATCAACCTCAAGCATCGTCTTATAAACGCGAACAAAAGACACAGCTACAGCTTTCTGAAGTCCCAATTCATAAGCCAAAGCATCGATATTCTTTCTTGTCTTCTGCAATGCACGAGTTAGATAACCTGCTTGCTCAAATGGCGTCCATGGAGTTTTACCTATGATATGTATAGTGCCAAGAAGAGCAACTACAACTTCTTCTGGAGTATCATCAGGCAAGACATTCGCTTTAATCATACCCCACTTTATAGGATCATTTTTAGCAAGCAATCGATATGCTGCTAATCGACTATTTCCCTCAAGTACAATATTCTTTCTTACAATAATAGGTTCCAGAAGACCTCCGTTCGCTTCGATACTTAGCTTAAGAACTTTTACATTGTCAAGAGTCTGCATGTGCTGTTGTATCTCCGCTTGTGATGGATTATCACCAACAAGACCATGTAGTGCATTATACACTCTAGGGTTTTCTGGATAAAACTGCAATAGTGATTGCTGCAGCTCAGTCTCAGTAACATTAACCTGAGCCTTTCCAATAGTCATTATTCTTGTCGTAGCCATATCAATCAGTATTTAGAATTTCGTGTACAATGGTTGAAAAAGAGTAGTCTATATCATCTCTGAATGATTCTAGAGAGATGTCTCCTTGTGCTAAAAAGGCGGCTTGCTGTTTTGCTTTGAGCAAATGATCAACCCATATATCAATACTATCTTCAACCATCAAATTATATATGTTGCAATCTTTCTGTTGAGATATTCTATGTATTCTGTCTTGAGCCTGTAAATAATCATCAAGGTTAAATCCTCGATCGTAAAAGATGGCATTATTTGCTACTGTCAGAGTCAAACCCTCTTTTGCGGATTGTGGTGTAGCAAATAATACTTTGGCATCTCCTTCCTTAAAAGCTTTGACAGAACGGTTCCTTTCCTCAACAGACATTTTCCCTGTAATCTTGACACTATTCAGTTCTTTGTATTTTTTACAGAAGCGATCAATGTTGCCGGTAAAGATACTCCAAACAATCACCTTTTCTTCTCGTCCGATGATTTGCTTTATCAAGTCATCAAGAAGTATTTCTTTAGAAGAAGATAGTGAATAGGTTTCATCTATTAGTTGTGGATTAGAAGTAATCTGTACCAGTCTTAATAGCCGCTTAATTGTATCTGTCGATTCATCCAGAATAGAAACATCTCCACGAGTAAGTTCGATCTGCATTTCTGTACGAACTTGCTCGTACATGCTCTTTTGAACTTCTTCGAACTTGGCGTATACATCATGATAAACTTTCTCTGGGAGAGTAATGATACCACTGTTCTTTGTTTCTCGGACACTAAAATCCCTTATCTTATTATATATAGATGAGACTTCCGATTCAAAAGAATTCCTTCTTGATCCGTTTGTTTCAAGATCATTTGACAAATCACAAGTTGTCTTAAATTCTTCGAAGTCTGTCCCCAAAATGTTTCCATGATCAAGGAAATAGACTTGTGTCCAGATATCATAAGGACGGTTTGCTACTGGCGTGCCCGTCATGATAACTCTAATCTTGAACAGTGTACTCAGTTCAAAGAATGCACAAGTTAACTTTGATTCTGGATTCTTGATTTTAGTCGACTCGTCTATTATGATTGCTACATTCCTTGTTTTAAGGAAGAGCTTCATTCTTTCTGCCTCACCTGCAACCGTTTCAAAATTTGTTATTATTACACGGCAAGGACTATTGAGGACAAAGAAATTGCTACCTTTATTATTATCTAGGGTTTTAGGCTTTATATTAGTATGAATACCAAATTCTCCTACCCAGTTATTAACCAGTGTCTTTTTGGTCACGATAAGAACGGTGTCAATATCTTTTTTCTCAAGCCAATATAATAACAAGTCTATTGCTATCTTTGTTTTGCCAAGTCCCTGCTCATGGAATATCGCTGCATAAGGCTTGTCTTTAATAGCAAGGAAAGCCTCATGCTGATATGGGAACGCCTCTAGTTTCGCCTTTAGGTTGTATGTTTTGTCAAACTTCAGGTTGCTCATACAATTGCAGCTCTTGAATAGTTATCAATGATATGAAATGTTATGTCACGTAGATCTTCTTTTTCCTTTTTGTGTACTATCATGTTCTTAAGCATTGCAAAAGAGTAGATAGAAGCAGACAAAACTATATGTTTTTCATTCTGATATCCACTTCGCAGTTCTTCTATGTAACTATTTAGTTGTGCATTTGTATGGTAGTTATCAATGTCATTATCCGTTTTGGCTTCTCCTATTAAAAAGAATGAAGGTGTACGATAATATACATCTGGATAATAACCGCCTATTACTTGAGGCGTTCTTTTTCCATACTCAGCCAAATCCGCTTGAGTAACACCATCTTGGTATGATGGTACTACTTTTCTCAAATAGGCTACAATATTTTTTACGAAAGTAATATGCGCAAGGGATTCTGCCATTATTCCTCTTTCTCTTTAACTTCGTTGATAATGAACTTAAGCTGTTCCTCTGTCATTTCAAGAATATATTTCTTATCACTAAATGCAGGAGTATTGGCAAGATTCAGTATTTCTTGAACCTTCATATCTAGGAGTTTATTGTAAAGAGCCTTAGCAAGTTGGTCGTACGAGTACTTGCTTAAATCGTCATTTGCCAAAGCTGCTGCATTCAAGACCTTTTCTGCTTCTGTAAGATTCTTCTTTTTGAAAACAGCAAATGCTTCTTCATTTCTCAGAACCTGAGGGATTAATCGAACCTTAAGTGCTTTATCTACATTATCCTCTGCAACCCATTTGGCAAACTGATCTTCTGAAAAACCTTTTTGCTTAATTGCATTCTTAATTGTTCCATTCTGGTATTCGAGGAACTTTGAAAAGTTTCGTGTGTCGTATTCAAGGTTTGACTTGCTGTCAACATAAGGCCGATAGTACATCTCCATATACACATAAGCCTCGATGGATTTCTCAATAGCAGTTTTATTGCCTCCACACATTGAAATAATAGCGCTCATAGGGAGATGTTCAACCTCGCTCAACTGCCAAAGATACTTAGCCTTTGAGAATGGATCCCATTCTCTTGGGCCTACTAAATGAGATTGCAAACGGATTTCATGCATCTCTTGTGCAGAGAGATCTTCATATACCAATGATATAATTTGATTCCATGGACCATCTGGTTCATAGGTTGCAAAATCCTTATAAATCTGTAAACGTGTGTTTCCTTCTATAACAGTATATGTTCCGTCGGGTTCATGGTTGACAACAATAGGATGGATGATTCCTCTGCTTGCTTTGATTGAGTCGCGCAGGGATTTGTAAGTTGTTGAGGAGTCGCTGCTACTGCTGTCTGATAGTGCTAATGCTATCATTTCAGCAGTAATACTACCTTGATAAATCTCAAGAAATTGCTTGATTCTTGGATTATCTTTGTCTAAATTTACCTGAGAGATAGGTAATGTCATCAACTTTGCCGCTTTCATAATATGATGTGTTTTTGTATTATCATTTATCGTTTCCACAATTCAGGATTCTCAAGGTCTCTTTTTCTCATCGAGAAGAAGCTGAGGAACAACTTCTGGTGTTCAGGATACCTGCTGAAGAACTCCATGACAGTCTTGATTGGCAAGCAGATCTTTTTATCTGCGTAATAACCATTGTTGTAATCCTGAAGGAATTCTTCATAGCTCTTTAATGGCTGATCCTTGATTCCAAGGTTCTGCTTCTCCCAGAACGTCTGGTTTGTATAGCAGAAGTCCCAGAAGGACATATTCCTATAGAATCCTGGCTGATTACACCATCGTGCTATCTGAATATAAAGATTGGCAATAGGAGCTTTCTTGTAGTCTTCATGGCGCATGATGTAGCCAAGACAGCCATAGCTCATCAGAACCTTTATTCGCATAAAGATCTCTGCGATGTCTTGCAGGAACAATTTGTCATCTGTCTGTGTCTGATGGAATCCACAGAAGAGATAGAACTTTGTTTCTTTCTTCGGACAATGGTACTTCCATATCTTTAGTGCTGTTTCAATCAGATTACGGTCTTTCCAATTATCAAAAGCAAATATGAAATCTCCATGATAACGAGAGGTAGCCAGCAACTCTGCCATTTCTTCGCCATGCTTACTCTGTGCTAACAATCTTTCGTCCAAACCTTGCCTGAACTGAAATGGTCTGTTCGTTGCCCTAAGTTCCAGAAGCATCTCTTTCCAACGTGGCGATGCTAGGAAGTTATCATCCCACAAATAAATGTAAGGACGTTTTAGACGCCCATTCTCATCGCGTTCCTGATCTAGGAAGTCTTCTATCTTTGAATACTGCATGGCACTCTTTTCAAGCTTGTTTACACAGAAAGGACACTTTCTGAAACATCCTCTTGTCAGAAAACCAATAGAGTATTCTCTGTAGTCTTTATAATAAGTTTCTGATTTGCCAGCAGCAATCATCGTGTTCACAAAGTCATCATACAGATGATAATCTGGCATCTGAGTGCGCATGTTAATACCATGCTTGCCGGTTTTCTTATCTTTCAGCTTAGCAAGGAAAGGATCATTTTTCTCAAGACGTTCCATATCCTCGCATCTTTTTTGAGAGAAACCTTCTTCTATAGAGAGATTTGCATACGATCCTGTTCCTCCAATGTGTACTTTCTTTTCGAAATCGGCATTAGCTTTTGCCCATTGAATTAATCCAAGATCATCAAGATTTGTGAACGAGAAGACTCTGGAAACATAAACATGATCATAGCTATCAAGCCAGTCGATTGTCGGATTGTCACTGGTGATTAGATCATAAGACTTCTTTTCCCCCTTCTCCCAACCATTAATTACAAAGCCATTATCTCGAAGATATCCGGCAATCTTAAGCAATGCAAGGTTTGGATGACGTGTTCCGCCAAACATTAAATCTGCATCAACTAAACCTATATGTATTCGTCCTTGGGACATTCAACGTAAGTATAGAACCGAAGCCCAATCGGAGAAGAAATTTCATGATATGTAGACACAAAAAAGGCGTGGGCTTAACCTTCGTTACTTACCCCACTACCTCAAGCTCTGGACTGCTTATTACGGCGAGATAAGCAACTCAGAGCCCACACCGGACTTTATGTGAAATTTCTACTGGGCTGATTGTCAAGGAAAACCAAATACTTCATTATGCCTGTGATACCTTTATGTTCCCAAACTTTTTGAGAGGGAATAAAGGGGGGTGTAGAGGGTGCTAAAGGGGGAAAATTGGGGTGTTTTTGGGGAAAGGGGCGATTTATACTTGTTAACAGCAAATTAACACTTATTAATATAATCTTGGATAGTTTATTGGCCAATAAGAGGACGAGAGTATAGAATAATAGCACGGCATACGAGGTCATCGACCTGTTTTCAGAAGGGGATAGCACAAGGCCTGGGACAACGTCATAAATGTCCAGCATAAAATTGCAGAAGACTATTGTCATCAAAAGAAAAATCTCCTTTTTGAGGATCTATTGTTTTTTATAATACATAGAGTCTCAATATAGAACTACTCCACAATAGGACAAAAGAAACAAAAACACAAAAAAGGTTGAAAACAAGAGGTTACAAAATAGAATGTAGAAAGGGCTATGTTAATCCATAACTGGCAATCCCGATCTATTAGATAAGATGCGTTATTCCATAAAACAGTTGTTCCACAAGTTTTCTCAAAACTTTGGATAGTTCATGAATACGGGCTATCTTTACATCCGAAACATCAAGAGCAGTCATCTTAGGATGGACTCGCCGCCCGAGCAGAAAAGGCAAGGTTGTCAATACGATGTGGAATAATTATTAACTTCAAAAAATCAAATCATGAGCAAATTAGATTCTTTCCTAAAGGATTATTGTTATGACTTTACCCAGCAGTCAATCGACACCCTTATTGCGAACATTAATAGAGAAGTAGGCTCTCGTGTAAGTACAACTGCGCGTCCGGTCTTTAATCTAGTCAATATCGGAGAACTTAAATGCCGTGGCATCGACGTTTCAACCGTATATGACGGAACCATCATCTTGTTTACTCTTTCAGCAAGAAAATATCGCCAATAGTTTTGTCAAAAAAGAAGACAAGTCAATAAAAAATAATAAGGCTCATATATTCGTCTGCTGCTCTGAATATATGAGTCCTTATTTGCAGTCAACAATCGATACAGAAGGATTGACACTAATAAGACACATCCTTCCATATAATCAAACTTTGTGAGTTTTAGTATTGTTTCTTCAGCTTGTAATCAAAAAAAATCAGGATCAATATTAAGTTTCTTTGACCACATTTCCGCAAAGGCATTTTCCTGAGGAGACACATTGCCATCCGCCATCGCTATGGTAGAGATTCCTCTGGCAATGATAAACTTTTTCTCATCAGAAAGACTTCTCAGTGTATTTTCCATTACTGGCTGCGACAAAGACCTGGAACACTGCTTGTCGTAATCTGAAACATTCATAGCTGTACAGATTTCATTGATTGCCTGAATCTGTGCTGCATTTTGTCGACCGTTGCACATCATAGCTCCGCACAGAAGCTGGTAAGCGCTTTGACGTTCAGAAGACGTGAAAGATCTGAACACGCCCATCATGTAAGGAGGTATTTCCATAGTATAAGTTCCCGACAGTTCCATCTAGGGATGATTACAAGTTCAGAGACATGGAACCCAAAGCAGCGATTGGGATAATATCTTGTTGTAGTCCAGTCATTGCTCTGTATCTCTTTTATACATTTACTTGTTTGTCCATAGTGTATTCTATGAATACACTTATTCAGTAGGTGCAAAGATATATAAATATTAGGGAAAAACATTATAATATTACTCAATATTTATATAAAATTAAGTACTTTCTGCCAATATTGCCATTTAAAAATACAAAAATAAGCTCTATTTAGTGAACACATTTTATCATTTCTGCAAAGAGGATATTATTGCGGAAACGGGGATATTTCCTGTATGAAATTTACTTTATTTCATTGCCTTAATATCCAGTTTTAAAAGCTTGGAAGCTCTCTTTTTTTACGCTACCTTTGCAGCGTCAATCACGAAATTTTTACGATGATTGCCATAGTATTTAACCCTAGCAATAACAAATTATGGATACCAACACAGCGATCAACAACATTAAAAAAATTGCCAGACGTGTTGAATCTGGCGAGTTCAACAGGAATCAGGTCTGTATTACACTTCAGGAGATTCGCCGAATGCTGAATAGCCTGGAGCTTACAGACGAGGCTAGCTCCATGAAAGAGATCTGCCATGCACTTGCTAGATCGAAATACAGTGTCAGATCCGTCAATTCACGACTTAGCCACATTATGGCCTCTCTCAAGAAGATCAAAGGAAAAGGATTATTGGGATACAACGAAGACAAATCCAGAAATAGTATCTTTGGCAGACCAGGCAAGCATAAGGATGTTGTTCCTGTCAAACGTCTTTCTCTGTATGACGTTGTGCTGGTGCAGAATCAGGGTGAATATCAATATGGCATCGTTGCCGGCATCCAGCATAATGAAAGTGTTGTATGCTACCCTTTGAAATCCGGCACCCATAAAAATCTTGGAACAGTGGGATGCAATGCGGTTCAGCTTTCAGGCAGCTGCAACGGACGTTTTAAGGATGCAGTTATAACGTCTTCTCGTACTACGATTCCGTATAAGGCAGCCCTCTACTGCTATGTTGGCAGATTCGACAATGTCTCAGATGTGCGCAATGCTATCAAGACCTTCAAGGAGAACGCATTTTAATATATACTATGAGCAAGAAGACAACCGAGCAGGGGACGGACATGGAGTTAGCTCTATTGGAGTCCAAGAAACGACAGGAAAAGGTGTGCTGGTATGCCTTGAATGTCACGCAGAACCACGAGTTCCGCCTATGGGAGTATTACACAGGCAAGACGTTTCCACATCGCCGTCAACGTAAGAGGAAGGATTGCAATGGGAATATCCTCCCTCCATTAAAACTGGAACGCGTTATTGAAGCATTTGTTCCGTACAAACTCGAGAAACACAAGTGGAAGGATCGCACAATGATTGTGCCAGAGATTCTCGTACCAGGCATTGTGTTTGTCCGGTTTGCAATGAAAGACAAGGACATGATGTTCTGCGACCATCACGTTCAATCGTTCATATATGACAAGCAAAAGCGATTCGCTGTCATCATACCGGACGATGTTATGGACAGGTTCATGAGAATGGTAGAAAGCTCCGTTGAACTGTCAATGTCTGTACCGACTGTCGGAGATACGGTCCAGATTGTAAGAGGAGATTTCAAAGGTATGGTTGGCGAAGTGGTTCGCACAGAAGGAAATCTCAGCTTCCAGCTCAGACTGACGAGCAGACTTGCCTGTCTGATGAAGATTGAAGCCGATGACATCATGGTTGTTCCAGAGGGAACAGAAAGCCAAATATCGAAATAAGCTAAAACAACAAACAACCCAACATAAGATGAAGACAAAGTTATTTTTACTCTTAGTGATGGTACTTACATGTACCCACATCATTCTGGCCGCCGAAAAGGTTGACTACCAGAAGTCGTACAATTACCAGCGAGGTGAAGACCTACTGCTTAACGACAACAACGAGGCTGAAGCCTTGAAATTCTTCAACAAGGAGATAGAGGAGCACAAGGAGAACGGCTATGCCTATTACTGGATCGGCCTCATCCACGAGAAGAATGACAGAACCGGCAAAGCCATAGATGCTGCCAACAAGGCAATCAAGTATCTCAAGAAGGATAAGCACTGGCAGTCCTATGCTTACCGGCTTCATGCAAGAGTCAGTTCTGCTCTTGGTGACGAGGCCACCGCTGTTGCAGATTATGGAAAAGCGATCAAGCTTACTCCCGATGAGCCGGAACCTTACCAGTCAAGAGGTGACTACTATTATGACAAAAAACAATATGAGTTGGCAGATGCAGACTATCTTGCAATGACAAAAGTGGCACAAGGAGATACATACGGGTATATGGCGCTGGGCCGCAACGCTATTGCTACGAGCCGCTTTGATTCAGCAATCGAGCATTTCAATTATGCGATGAAGCTGGATCCGGAATATTCTTCGGCATATGCGTTCCGTTCAGAAGCATATCTCAAGCTGAAAAAATACGCAGAAGCCTCGGATGACGTCATCAAGGCTCTGAACATTGACAGCAGAGATCCTAAGGCATATCACATGATTCAGGAAATTGCAGACTCTGCCTATGAAATCCTGGACCTCAAGATGCAGGCTCAATTGAAGCGCAAGCCGAATGACAGCTTCTGGATCTATGTAATGGGCAATGTACAGGAACAGACAAAAAGGTATAAGAAGGCCATTTCCTTTTATGAATCGGCTTTTGAAAAGGATGCTAATGATGTTGTTGCTGCACGAATTGCTTCCTGCTACGAAGACCTCAATGATTACCAGATGGCGCTTGAGTACATCAATCGCGCCGTTGATCTGGACAGCACCTATTCCAATTATCAGATTGAGAGAGTCCAGATTGAGGAATATGCCGGAATGACAGACGAGGCACTTCATGATGTCAACATCTATATCAGCAATTTCCCTGATGATTACTTCGGTTACTACAAGAGAGGCTGGCTTCTAGACAAGTATAAGGATGACATAGAGAAAGCGATTGAGGATTATACCACCTCAGCAGCACTGCAGCCGTCCTATGACTATAATTATCTGTGCCGCGGTCAGCTATACCGCCGTCTTGGCAAGGATGATCTTGCCATCAAAGACTTCAATGAAGTATTGAAACTTGATACGGTTCCGTCCGAACATGGTAATGCCAGACAATATGCATTGTTCTATCTCGGTGACACTATCAAGTCGATAGAATGGATGAACAGAATCCTAACATGCGACAGTCTTGATGACAAGAGTGGCAACCTGTATGATGCTGCCTGTCTTTATTCCCTGATGGGAGATACAAAGCAATCACTCGAATATATGAGGCAATGTCTCGATCTTGGATGGAGTCGATTTACACATGCCCGCAAAGACGATGACCTGAAGAATCTGCGAGAGTTGCCTGAGTTCGAAGAAATGCTCCAGAAGTATGAGAATGAGAGACAGACAAAGAAAGAGACTGAATCCGGGTCTCAAGGCAATTTGGTTGAAAAGGAAGCAGAAATCCCATTCGCGAAGGAAGGTGGCATCTGCAAGGTGAGATGCACTATCAATGACCTGCCTCTTTACTTTGTCTTTGACACAGGAGCATCTGATGTTTCGATCTCAAGTGTGGAAGCTAATTTCATGCTCAAGAACAATTATCTGTCCAAGTCAGACATGACAGGCAAGGGCTATTATATCAATGCCAATGGCGACATCTCAGAGGGCACATTGATTACATTGAAGGAAGTCAACTTTGGAGGACTTACCTTGAAGAATATCAAAGCGTCGGTAGTAAAGAATCAGAAAGCGCCATTGCTCCTTGGCCAATCCGTCCTCTCCAGATTGGGTAGGATCGAGATTGACAACAACCAGAAGGTAATTCGAGTCAAATACAAAGAAAATCTTTAATCAACTATGTGGTACGACGAAGACTACGATGACGATTATGATCGTCAGACTTATGACAACTACAACGGCTCCTATGCTCAGGATGTCGAAGGTTGGAGTGACCAGGACATTGATGACGTCCTGGATGGTGATCCAGATGCCTATTGGAACATAGATTAGGTTCCAGTTAATCAAATCTTTCAATTGCAAGGGCAGTAGTCTGCCCTTGCATAACAAATTCACGACATGGAAACAATAGTTTTAGTAATAGTTGTTGCTCTCGGTGTATGTCTTTACCAGTACTTCCAAAGCAAATCAGATAAAGATTCAGATTTGTCCAGCAAAGGCGAAGACAATAACTTAAACGTATCAACAGCCACCGAACCTGATTCTTCTGAAGCTCCGGATTACAGCAGTTATACGGAGAACTACAACTTCAGAAGAGCTATGGAGCTCATCAATCAGCAAGAAGAAAGAGAGGCATTTGAATATCTAAAGAAAGCCATCGATGATGATGAGAACAATGGCTACGCACATGCCTGGATAGGCAGATTATATTTCGATTGTGGCAATAACAGCATGGCACTGAAGGCCATCAATAACGCGATCACAATGTTGCCCGGAATCAATCATGAACCCTTCTACACCCTGAGATCGAGGATTCATAGACAGCTAGGTAATACAGAATCATGGAAGAACGATGCTGAAAAGGCTTCAGAAATTGACGCTACTGCCACCGAACCTCTGGAAGAACTATCCAATTACTATTTTGAGAAGCAGATGTATGATGAGTCTGACTCACAGATGGACAAGTTCATTGAGATAGAGCCACACAACCCCTACGGCTATATGGTCAAAGGTCGGAATCAGATGATGAGAGGCAAGCTGGATGATGCCTTCTCGTTGTATGAATATGCCAACAAACTGGACAAATGCTATGGTCCGGCATACTCTTTCATGGCTGACGTCCGCTTGCAGCAGGGCAGACTGTCGGAATCTGTAGAGTATGAGATACAGGCCCTGGGAATCATGATCAAGAACAGGGGAGATGACCAGAAAGCTATCTATGTCAGGAATATGCTTGCACAAAAAGCATATCCCCTCTTCTGCCTGAAGCTTAAAGCACAGATTGAAAAAGCAGAAGACAAAGAGCCATGGTATGGCATGTTGGGATGCGTCCACTCCGCAGCATGTCATTATGTGGAGGGCGCAGCCTGTTATCACGAAACCTACAAGCTCTGTCATTCTGTAGCAGACCTCAGCTTTGAAGCATATTGCTGGCAGAAGTTCGGAGACTATAACAAAACGGCTGATCTTCTGGAACAGGCAGTTGCAGTAGATCCGGAAAATACGGATTATCGTGAGAAGCTCATGTTGGCCAAAGCGGAAATGGGTCTTTTTGAGGAAGCTCTTGCTATTGGCGAATATATCATCCAGAAAGAGCCGGACAATATTGTGGCCCATTACAATTGTGGCAGAATGAAACAGATGTTGGGTCAATACTCATCTGCCGTCAAGTACTTCGATACTGTTCTTGTATTGTCCGAAGACAAAAATGCCTATGCACTGCTATATCGAGGGGTAGCCAGAGCCTCAATAGGAGACACAGCCGGAGCAATAGATGACTTCAAACGGATAACGGACGATCCTATGATGGACGGCTATAGTTTCTTCAACTGTCTTGCAAGAGTGCTTTTGATTCAGTATGGGTATGAAGTCTCTACCAATATAACAGAGACAGATGCCTACACTGATCTGAATCAATATGTAGAGGTGCTACTCAAAAAGGCCAATGACGATTCTGAGTCCAGGTCTCTTGCAATAGAGGCTCTTGTATCAAGAATCAGTGTGTGTTCAAGGATCGGTCTAATAGACCAGGCTCTTTCTGACATGAGAACAATACTTTCAATGGGTGGAAGACGGTTCTACAATTACAGACACAGTTTCGAATATGAGCCATTACGTGAGGTGCCCGAGTTTGAGACCATACTATTTGAGTATGAAACAATGATGCATAAGCAGATTGCAGAGCTTTCATCGAACACTGAAGCATGTTCTCAAGAAGGAAATGGGGCTATACAGGAGCAATACTCCATCCCATTCACAAAGGAAGGCAGCCTTTGCAAGGTGCCGTGCGAGATCAACTCTCTCCCTTTGCATTTTCTGTTCGACACAGGAGCATCAGAAGTTTCCATGTCTAGTGTAGAGGCAACTTTCATGCTGAAACACGGCTATCTGAAACAGCAGGACATAAGCGGGAAAGAGTATTTCATGACTGCCAATGGGGAAATCTCGGAAGGGACTGTAGTCAAACTGAGAGAAGTCAATTTCGGCGGAGTAAAGCTCAATAATGTAAGAGCCTCTATTGTCAAGAACCAGAAAGCTCCCTTGTTGCTGGGGCAGACCGTTCTGGGACATCTTGGCAAGATTGAAATTGACAATGATACCAATACTATCAATGTTACAAGATAAAAGTCATAGCCTCGACAGCAGGATGGTACTTTAAGACTATCCTGCTGTTGCCGAACTCATACAATGATCTTATCAGAAGATTGAGATTAGTGATTATGTGCAATAACAATTAAATATATATATTAATGAGAAACTATCTCTTGAGTGCTGCAATAGGTGATATTGCAGGAAGCGCGTACGAAGGTCGGTCACATCGCATTAAGGATTATGACAAGGTTAAAATGTTTTCTTCGAGAGCGCATTTCTCGGACGATACGGTGTGCACATTCGCGTGCGCAGAAGCATTCCTGAAGAGACTTGACATGGGAACGAATCTCTGGATGTGTGCGAACCAGCATCGACACGCCGGATTCGGAGCGCGGTTCAAGCAATGGATGGAAGACCATTATCACCTACCCTATTGCAGTTTCGGCAACGGCAGTGCCATGCGATGCAGTTCGGCCGGATGGCTGGCGAATACAGAAGAGGAATGCATCAGGATGGCAACAGAAACGGCTATGCCCACACACAATCATCCAGAAGGTATCAAGGGTGCTTTAGTTACGGCACTTGCAATCTTTCATCTGAAACAAGGTAAAGAAAAGGATTATATCCGTGCCGAAATCCTTAACAAGTATTATCCTTATTGGGGAGCCAAAACCTATTGGGATATCCATGATGAATATACCTTCGATTCCACTTGTCCAGGATCAGTTGGTCCGGCTATTCTCAGTTTTTTGGAATCAAAAGACTATGTAGATTGCCTTCGCCTGGCTATTTCGCTCGGAGGTGATGCAGATACCCTCGCTGCTATTGCGGGACCGATAGCCTATGCCTGCTATCATGAGATTCCGGAACCGCTTGTTTACAAAGCGATGAAAATGCTCCCGGATTGGATGGTTGAAGTCAACGAAAGCTTTGATGCAAAAATGACAGAAAAAGCTTTCTTACTATGAAAGCGGATCGTAAGGAAAGCTGAAAAATGAAGCGGAAAAGCCGAAAAAAGGGGAAAAGAATTGCGGAAACGGGGATATTTCCTGTATGAAATTTACTTTATTTCATTGCCTTAATATCCAGTTTTTAAAACTTGCAACGATAAAAAACATGTCGTATCTTTGCACCCGGAAATCCAAAAGAAATCCTTTTTTAACATACAATATAATATGAGTAATTCAAAAACTTTGATGGCGCAACCGCCAAAAGCCTACAATCAGGCAACCGAGGAACTTCTGAGCAACATGTATCTCAGTAACGTCAAGAAACGTCTCCGCCAGCTCAACCAGCCAAGTGTTAACGATATGCGTCGCTGGGTATGGGAGCTTATCCAGAATGCGAAAGACAGCATCGCCCATAATCCCGACCGCGATACCGTTGACGTAATGATCGAGGTCAGTGATGACCGTGTAGTATTCAAGCACAATGGTGATCCGTTCACCCCCAAGGCTCAGCTCGGTCTTCTCTACAAGTACAGTCAGGACAAGGACAACACACAGAGTACCGGTCGCTTCGGTACCGGCTTCCTTACCACACACTGTCTTTCCAAGATCGTTTCAATCGAGGGTGACATGTTCATGGACGACACCTGTCAGGATGCCTGCGGTTTCAGCGTCACCATGTATCGTGACGGATTGCTGGACAAAGAGCTTCTCGATGGTATCAAACGTATGAACAAGAGCCTGACTTTCTTCGAGGAGACATCCGGCTGGACTACGTACACCTATGATGTCAAGACCGATTCCGGCAAGGAAGCCATCAAGCTTGGAATCCAGAACTTCTATGACAACATCGCGCAGACCATGTTGTTCTGCCCGCAGCTGAACTCCGTCAAGCTGAATGACCATGGACACATCGTCTATATCGAACGTCATCCAGTTGTGGAACTGGCAGTTGGTGTACTCAAGGCATCATTCACTATACATGGATCAGAAGCCGACACCGTCCGCAGCTTCGTTTATGTGACCTCGAACAATCACAGCGATGAACTCACAGAGCGTTACAAGGCTTCTCGCGAGATCCGACTCACCATGGCTGTCGAGGTCGATTCCGAGAACAATATCGTGTCAAGCAACGAGAGCACGACCCGTCTTTACTGTGCACTTCCTCTTGTTGGCACAGAGGAACAGCTCAAGGAGCCGGTATTCATCAACTGCCTGGACTTCGAACCGGACGAGGAGCGCCAGCGTCTTCTCCTCGACGGTAATGAAACGACCGAGCATACCGTCATTGATGAAGTGACCGAGGTTACAACAACCGAGACTGTCATTTCAGAGTGTGGCATCAACCGACTCATCTACGGCGACATCACCAACCTGTTCGAGAGTTTGGTATCATTCCTTTCCGAGTCCGAGTACGGCAATCTGTATTATCTTGCCGATGGTCTCAAAAGCGTCAAGAAGTTCCAGGATCTTGACGATGAGTGGTATTTTGAGAATGTCACCAAGAAATACCGTTCCATTCTTGAGTCCTATCCTGTTGTCAAGATCTGCAATTCCAGTGTGCTAAAGAAGCTGGAAGAGGTCATTTTCGTCAAGGAGGCCAAGGACAAGAAGGATGAGACAGAGGGCAGCCTTTACTCTCTGCTGAAATACATCTATCCGAACAAGCTCATTGATGCGCGAAGTCAGCGAGAATGGAGTGAGCGTGCATGGAGAGGACTGACTATCTGGACCATTAAGGATCTCTGTGAGGATATATCATCCTTTGGCAATTGGGAGAAGCTCATTCTGTCGGGCGAAGTCCTCAAGAACTGGTATAACAGTTTTCTGACTCTTGCCAAGGAAGATGACACGGACAATCTTACCGACTATGCTCTTCTTCCTAACATGTATGGTGATCTCAAGAAATTTGATGATCCCGATTTCATGCAGAACCATGGAGTTTCTGAAGTAGTGCTTGACATTGTCAATGAACTTGGCTATGATATTCGTGAGTATCTGCTTCACGGAGACATCACCGCTGTGGTTTTACCACGCGAATGCAACTCTACAAGCTACTCTGCCCTGATCAATCGTCTTGTCAAAGCCATCCTTGAGAACCGCAATGTCAGCGACAGCAGCAAGCTAAGCCAGTTAGCTCCTCTGTTTTCCGTCTTTCAGGCACAAGCATCATGGGATGCCGGATTCGACCAGCTTCGCCATTGTATCTGGCACATGTTGAACGGACTTCATGTCGAGTTGTTCAACACGGATACCAAGCTGACCGAAGACCACATCCTCAAGTCTGCCTGGGATGCTGCCGATAACTGGGTCATTCAGCTGATTATGTCGGAGCTGGAAGAGTACGGAAGTCTGGAGGCTCTTCCAAACAACCTGAGCATTTCATGGCTCAACTCAACGCTGAAATATCTGGCAAACCTTGCTTCCCTTTCATTTGAGAAGTATGTGATTGTACCTGACCAGCACGGCGACTTCCACCAGAGATCGAAACTCGAAATTGACCTCGGTGTTCCTTCCGTATTGAAGCACAGCATCTTTGGCAACATCGGTGTCGATCTTAAGTCAGAACTGCTTCATGAGGGTATCGACGGAGAGGCAATCGGTATGACTCACGGCGTTACAGCAGAAGCTGCTGCAGCATGGATTGATGGCTGTCTAAGCAAGAACCCGGACACGGACGTTGCACTCTTTATCCTGAGCATCATGCCTCAAAACCAGAATACGGGTCTTTACCGTCAGCAGTCGCTCATCTGGCATCTTGCCAAGCTTCATTTCCCTACCGAGTGTCTTGAAGTGGATACACACGCAGTTGTTGAACTGACTTCCGAAACACTCTGGAATAAGTCCAGCCAGCTTATCCGTGACAAGATTATCACTATCATAGAGGAGGCTGAAACACTGGAGGCTTACAATCTTTTCCTGTCAGGAAATCTGGAGAAATCCATCACAACTCTCAACGAGCTCTACTCTTATCTGGTACAGATCAATCTGGATTATCGTGATCTCGATATTGTCCCGAACCAGAAAGGTATTTTCTCGTGCATGTCCCATCTCATGGCTGATAACGGCAAGATTCTTGAGGAGGCGAAGGATGCCAGCGAACTCTTGCTTGAAGAGGCCGATCATTTCCGAAACGTACTTTCCAATGTAGAAATTGTTCCCGCTCCGAACAAAGTCTGCGATCTTGAGAGCGCATACGGAAAGCTTGACAAGAAGATCATGGAAGAGTACCCTACACAGGCATCCGCTCCGAAAGACAACTACAAGAATGGTGTCACCTTGGTCGTTGAGGAGCTTCGTCCCAAACTGGAAGAGGCAGCCTTCGAACATCTCTTCCCTCTTGTCAATGCGAAGTACAGTGATGTAGTTCTCAATATTGTCTGGACTGCGGACGACCGTCAGAAGGTTCAGAAGATCAAGAAGCGTTTTGAGAAACTGACTCCAGAAACACAGGAGAAATTTCTGGACAAGGGTGCTGACGTAATTGCGGAAATGGAGTTACAGGCTCAGCAGCTTCAGTCCGAGATTGATCATCTGCGTCATCAGCTGCAACTTGCAATGAAGGATTCGGAAGATATCCTTGTGGTTGACACAGAAGGAGCAGGAAAGCTTTCTAAAGATGAGATGATTGCTGCCAACATTGAAGCCCAGGCCGCCGTAAAGGACTGTCTTACCAAGCAGGGATTTGTCTATACGCAGGATAATGGCGACAACTACTACTCAACTATCGATGGAGTCATGAAGGACGGAGTCGAGTATCCTCTTGTTGTCAAGAGCCATAAGTATTCCGAGGCTTCATTCCTGTTGAGTGCCAATCAGTGGATGCAGCTTATCAAACCTAACAGTATGCTTGCCGTGCATATAGGCGGAGGTAATGTGTGCTGCCTGAAACTGCAGGATCTGCTTCAGACACAGGACAAGCTTTCATTCAGCTTCAATACCGAAAACCTGGACAAGGCCAACCGAATCGAAGATTTTGCCCGACTCTTGCACTTCTTCACCAACGTGCAGTTCAATTTCGGGCATCTGCTTCCAAATCAATATACCCAGGTAACCACTATGGCAGACCTCAGATTCGATGTCCGCAATCACAGTGAGAATCCTGCGGCAGGATCTGAAGACCTTCTCTGATAACAGTTATGTATTACAGCAGAAAACTACATTGGCAATTTCTCGAAGAAGAGCTGACATCACAGACAGAGGCTTTCAACCGCAAGGTTGGAACCTCTGCCTCATATCTGCTCCACGATACTGGAGAACTTTTTGTCGGAATGTTTCTTTCCATCAAGGAAAATGGAGAGATGATCCTAAAAATGTCCAATGAAAGACCGTTGCCTCGTAAAGGCGAATACCTTTACTGCATGTCTATGCCCCGAAAATATACCGATTTCAGGAACTGGGGCGAAATGACGTATGGTGATCTTATTCGGAACAAGACAGATTTTTCAGAGATAGTCTGCATTTGGCAATCTCCCAGCGATGATCCACGATTCAGCCTTGTCGGGTTTAGAGGCATGAATCTTGAATTTGCACAGTATATCATGGACTATCCCAAGGCCATTCTGGTAATGGGTCCCAACAAGCCTCCTTATGAATATATAGCGAACCTACAGGAAGTTATCAAGAACACCTCCAATGAAAACATTTCCGATGTTCTTGATTCTGACTATGAGCCATCAGCCTGGGAGCCGGTATTGCTGGATCAGTCAAAGAATATACCAGGATTTCTCCTTACGCAGCTGAACCTGACTGACAATGTGATTTTACAAGGCCCTCCTGGCACTGGCAAGACCTTTCTCATTGCAGAAATATGCAGAATACTCGCGAACCAGGGGAAAACGGTTCTGGTAACCGCGATGACCAACAGAGCGCTAATAGAGATAGCTCTCAAGCCGTCTATGCAGCAGCTACTGTCTGACCACAGAGTATTCAAAACCAATCTAACATTGGATGAAGCTAATGAATGCAGGGAATTGCAATCAGAGAAATCCCTTACCCCCAAACCGGGATGTATTGAGCTAGGGACCTTTTTCATTACAAGTGGACTTGCTAAGGGTATCACAGGAACTCTTCCATTTGATTATGTGATAATGGACGAGGCAAGCCAAGCATTATTGGGCATGTTTGCCGTGACAAAAGCTCTAGGAAGAAAGAATCTGTGGATTGGAGATGTACGTCAGCTGCCTCCTGTTGTAGAAATCAATGAGGACAGAATATCGAGAAAAAAATACTCAGGACTTGTTCACGGACTGCAGACGATTACTGAAAGATCCGCTCTGCCTATTTTCCAGCTTCTTGAAACCAGAAGACTATCAGAAAGAGCGTCAGCATATACTTCCATTTTCTACCAAGGACACCTTAAATCCATCGCAAAGCCATTTCAGCCTGTTAGCGGTCTGAATCTCAAAGAAGGTCCATGTCTTTTAACTACAGACATGAAAATCGGAGACAGTGCACCGGCATCTGGAACATCGATCGCCCGTTCTCTGGTCCAGAAACTTCTTGAAGACAAAAGTATCAAAATAGCAGTTCTGACCTGTATGGTAAAAACAGCGAAGGAATTGCAAAAGGCGATATTTGGCAGACTCAATTCCGGACATTCCAATGTCACTATAGAAACCATAGCCAGAGTGCAGGGTCTTACCTGTGACGTAACCATCTATGTGATTCCAAATGCGTCCTTGAACAGAAGTCTGGAACCACGTCTTTTCAATGTTGCAACAAGCAGAGCTATCCGACACACGATAATAATCGCAGAAAAAGATATTGTTCAATTTCCGCTTATGGATTCCAAGGTTAAGCAGTATCTCAGGAAACTGGAACAGGAACAAAGCTGTTATATTCCTTTTAACTGTCAGTCTGGCATAAAACGTCTGAATGCACCACTAATCTCATCGAACTTCAATAGCTTAGCATAAGATTACAGAACTGTCCAACAATTACAGGATAAGGCATCAGGATTAGTCTTGATGCCTTATTCTGTAATGTAGATTTACCATTATTTGATGATGTAAAAAATATAAACTATATTTATAAGTAATCAGTCAAAATTAGTTTATACTATTTTTTGATCTTTAAATACTAAACTCATAACGATTTCGTTATTATTATAAAACGATACAGTTATGGGCAAGATTACAAAAATAGAGTTAAGCGAAAACGAGCGTATCA